>NZ_BAAJLT010000005.1:0-323848 GCF_057552975.1 Alteromonas sp. 5NW40-0090 | reverse complement strand
GCGATGCCGATTCAAAACTGGCGTCAGGCGATGAGTCGTTTTATTATCGAGTTCGAGGAGCGCCTCGAAAAACATATTAACTAATGGCAGTTACACAGAATCTGTTACAGGCCCGTTTTTAAAGGTTTAAGATATTGTTATAACGTAGAGAAAAATATCGCTATAATGGCATCTGTATCTAGACCTGGTGTTCATAGAAACTTCGTTATTGATAAAGTCTATTCTTGTTAAAATTCTTCCCGTAAGACAGCCCATTTATGTATGGGCTAATTCCTACTCTCGATTCTCTCAGTGATCCAGTTTTCTATTTCATCTTCTATCCAGGCAACCGTCTTGGCTAATAGTGGCGATTCAAAGTTTAAGGGAAGTGGACAATGGATTTTCTATTATTTTTTCCACAATTGTTAGCTAAAGTCTATTAGTTTCTAATTAGTCACTGAGTACCTAAACGAGAAATCTTCGTTTTTACTTCTAACTTTCATCGGGTTTTGCGGTGATATGCCTTAAATAATTAATTGGCATTTTGTAGGATAAAAACCAAAACTCACTCTACTATCTTTGCTATTTTGTTGTACCCAAAATAGACGAAACAGCCTATTGGGGTAATCTTCGTTCAAGCTATCTATAAAACTGCGTTCACCTAGACTTATCTTATTATCTACAACAATCCAAAGCTCACAATCAGGCTCTATATATTCAAAGTGAACATAATCTAGCAATTGCCCTACGGCATTTCGAATGAGCATGCGGTTGGAATTAGAATTATAAAAAATATCTTTATCTGCTGATGTCTTCAACTCTATATATATTTTTCTAGGTAAACCTTTTTCTTGTAAAAACTTTGGGACATTAGCTTGAATATCTATAACAGCAGTTTGCTTGTTATCCAATTGGTCAACACGCACTTCGGTTTCAATGTCCTCAAGACTAGACTGCCGTTTCAACCATTTTGTAAACTTCCGTGATAAGTCAATGTGTCTAGGTTCAGGAGCTAAACGAGTAAACATGTTGTCTGACTTCGTTTCTGTTTCGCTATTAGATACTTCACCAGCACCACAAAAATAAGCGTATTGCTTTGTCGAGAGCAAGTCGTTTAATTTATCAAAGTCTGTTTCATCTCGAATCTCCAAAATCCACTTTTTTTGCCTCTTCGTCACGACGGTTTTGAGGTTTCCATGTTTTTTTAAGAACGCCTTAGAAGGGGGGTTGAAAGTGACAACTTGGACAGACTCTTTAAGTCTACGTACTGAGATTCTAGCGAAGGGAAAGCGCTCGAAATTATATCGAGGCGGGCCTTTGGCGTCACAGCAAAACCTAGAGTCGCCTCCATCATAATTTAAGGCCATGTAGTTGATGACTTTTAAAAAATTATATAATTTATTACGTTTACCTAGAAAAAGTGTCTTGATATTGTCGTGCAAAAATGCATCTTTCACTGTTACTTTCTTCATTTTTAAACCTATGACGTTACATTCATATGTAACTTTAACTTTGTGTGCGTGTGAATATTATTTCTTTGAACTAAGTACAATATAAAAGATACTTCATCACAAAAAAACGCACGTTTTTTAAATGATAGCCGTGCAAAGACACATAAACTAGCTAACCTAAAATTGATATTTGTTAGACTCGCTCTTTTACTTCGTTTTACTATGGTAAAATCCGTAAAAATTTTGGCAAAGACGTACTATCTTGAATTCTGTTATGTCACTTCGTTTAGACGAGTTATCTCGTGCTGAACGTCCATTCCACGCTCGTGGGAGTAAAGTAGTTCGCTGCGACGCGTGTCTACTTCCAACGCAAAACTGTATTTGTGAATTTAAGCCTGAGGCTGGCACTGATGTGGCGGTTTTGTTCTTGATGTACAAAGGCGAATATTATAAGCCTACTAATACCGGTCGTTTAATTGCGGACGTGGTTAAAGATAACCACGCATTTTTGTGGAAGCGCACCGAGCCAGAAGAGGCGCTATTGGCGTTACTTCGTAACGAAAAATATTTTCCTATCGTGGTATTTCCACACGAATATGCTGCAGCTGAACGTTGTATTGATACGCCACCATTGAATACAGGAAAAACGTTACTATTTATTTTCTTGGATGGAACGTGGCGTGAAGCAAAAAAAATGTTCGTGAAGAGCCCTTACTTGCATGACTTTCCTGTGTTGGGCGTGAGTATGGACGTAGCGTCAGATTATCTACTACGCGAATCTACCCATGATTTCCAACACTGTACTGCTGAAGTTGGTATTAGCGTTTTAGACCTTGCAGAACAGAAGCAAGGGGCACAAACCTTAGCGCATTATTTCAGTGTGTTTAGACGGGAATATTTAAAAGGTAAGCCGCATTTGCAGCATAAGCTTGCGTTTGCAGAGTCGCAGGTTAAAAGTAACATTTAAAAAGCGTCACTTTTATTTGCGAAAGTATTGTTTTACATCCACTATTTCATATTAACAAAACACGGAGAAAGCGAATGGCATCAGTTACTTTTCAAGGCAATACAGTTACGACAAAGGGTCAGCTTCCTGAAGTAGGTACATCTGCACCAGGCTTTACATTAGTGAAAGCAGATTTGGGTGAAGTAACACTGTCTGAGCTTGCAGGAAAAAATGTGGTATTAAACATTTTCCCTTCTATCGACACGGGAACATGTGCAATGTCTGTGCGTAAATTCAACGAAGAAGCGGCAAAATTGGATAACACTACAGTTATCTGTGTATCGGCAGATCTTCCGTTTGCAGCGGGTCGCTTCTGTGGTGCTGAAGGTATTGAAAATGTACTTACAGGCTCGACTTTCCGCTCAAGCTTTGGTGATGACTATGGTGTTACCTTTGAATCAGCGCCGCTTACTGGGCTGCTGTCTCGTTCAGTAGTGGTTATCGATGCCGAAGGCAAAGTGGTTTACACAGAGCAAGTTGCAGAAACAACAGAAGAGCCGAACTACGACGCGGCTATCGCAGCTCTTAGCTAAGTAGATCCGCAACATAGGTTAGTTGGTTAGCTAACTATGTAATGTGTTTGAATACGTACCGATTTGTTTTATCGGGGTATTACAGGGCACTCACTGATGTGGGTGCCTTTTAGGAGAATGTAATGGCATCGGTATTGCTCTCAGTTGGTGAATTAGCCAATGTAATGCAACAAAAGCCGGTAACGCTTGTACGAGCGTTAATGGACGACCCCGTTTCAAAAACACCAGATACGCGAACGGCAATGGTTTTACCTGCGTCAGTCGACTTTGACTTAGATAGTGAAGGTAGCGATCACACTACAGGTCTCCCTCACAGTATGCCTTCTGCAAATGACCTTGCTATTTATCTTGGTAATCAGGGCATAACAGCGAATACACCTATTACGGTATACGATACCCGTGGAATATATTCTGCGCCGAGAGTGTGGTGGATGTTAAAAGCGTTGGGCCACCAGGATGTTTATCTATTAAATGGCGGGCAGCCTGCATGGGAAAAAGCAGCGCTGCCGGTTTCAGAACAACAACAATACGGAAAATTAACCTATCAAGCTACGCCTAGGCCTGGTTGGTTCGCAAATTCCGGTGCAGTACTTCAGGCAATAAATACTGAAGCGCAACTTGTTGATGCGCGCAGCGCGCCGCGATTCAAAGGAGAAGTGTCAGAGCCTCGTGAAGGAGTACGTTCAGGTCATATGCCTGGTGCGTTTAATATTCCTTTTGACACCTTACTCAAAAGCGGGCACTTTTTGCCAGTTGAGCAGCTTAAGGCTGTTTTTGACCGCGCTAATATCGATTTACGCAAACCTATTATTTGTACGTGTGGTTCTGGCGTTACCGCCTGCATAATTGGTGTGGCGGCATTATTGTGCGGCGCTACTCAGGTTTCAGTATACGATGGCTCTTGGTCAGAGTGGGGCGCTGATACTCAATATCCTGTGGTCAAAGATATTTAAAGAGTCGCGGCTTTTAACTAAATAAATACACAACATGCTAATCGTATAATTAGCTCTATAACTACAGAGTAAGAACAACCTGATGCCATCTGATCAATCTCTACCCAATATTGTTATTCTTACCGGTGCGGGTATTTCCGCTGAATCTGGATTAAAGACATTTCGGGATAATGACGGCCTTTGGGAAAATCATCGCGTAGAAGAGGTGGCTACCCCAGAGGCTTTTGAACAAAATCCTAGCTTAGTTTATCGCTTTTACAACGCTCGACGTGCGCAGTTACAGCAAGACGACGTGAATCCTAATGCAGCGCATGAGGCGCTGGCCAAACTTGAGAAAGCGTTCGGTAGCAACCTGATGTTGGTTACTCAAAATGTGGATGACTTGCATGAGCGCGGTGGAAGCCAGTCTGTTTACCATATGCATGGCAAGCTGCTATCGGCGCGCTGCGCTATAAGCCAGCAGACTTTTGACTGGAGTGATAGTTTTGATCACACCACTCAATGCCCGTGTTGCAACAGAGTAACCTTACGACCGGATATCGTGTGGTTTGGTGAAATGCCCATGTACATGGAAGAGATTTACGATGCGCTTTCAAAGGCTGATGTGTTTATTGCTATTGGCACATCAGGTAATGTCTATCCTGCCGCGGGTTTTGTTCAGATCGCTAAAGAAAGTGGCGCACACACCATAGAGGCAAATTTGGAGCCGGGCGTAACTAATGCATTGTTCGATGAATCGCTAACAGGCCCTGCTTCTCACATCGTCCCACAATGGGTTGATCAATTAATATCGAAATACGCGCTGTAGGAGGCGCATAACATGCAGTATTTGAATGAGTTTCTTACCATTGCGTTGGTACACCTTGTGGCTGTTGCTAGCCCAGGTCCAGATTTCGCGGTGGTTGTTCGAAACAGCGTGGCCTATGGCAGGCGTATCGCCATGTACACCAGCATCGGGATTGGATTAGCTATATTACTGCATGTGGCTTACTCGTTAGTGGGGCTTAGTGTGGTTATTGCAACTACTCCATGGTTATTCACCACGTTTAGCTATGCCGCCGCAGCTTATTTACTGTACCTTGCGTTTGGTGCGCTTAGAAGCGGGCCTGTAAAGCAGGACCCGGTAGTTAACGCTGAAAAGAAACCATCCCAGATATCGGCAAAGCGCGCAGTTTGGATGGGCTTTCTAACAAATGGGCTTAACCCAAAAGCGACGCTGTTTTTCCTCTCGTTGTTTACTGCAATTATTAGTATTGATACCCCATTTGAGGTGAAACTTGGCTACGGGATCTATTTAGCTATAGCTACTGGTCTGTGGTTCTGTTTTCTTTCATACCTTTTGAGCACCAGTAAAGTAGCTGAGCTTATTGGTAAAAAAGGGTATTGGTTAGACCGTGCGATGGGTGTACTACTCGTCGGTTTAGCTGCGAAATTAGTACTAGGTTAACGTTTGTTTACCTTACAAACAGGCATTTGTTTTTGTGAGTTGGTATAATCGCGCCGATTTTTTAAAAAGATAAGAGAGTTGTGTGAAAGACGTAAACCAAGACCGCCTGAACAATACGTTGTCTAAACAGTATCAATTTGATACCAAAGGTCTATTGCGCCGCGCTGCCGGTTTAACAAAGGCAAACTTTTCATCATTGCTGCAGGGAAGTGTTGTTCTATTTTTAACGTTTGTCGTGTTAGGTGTATTTGCTCAGCAATACATTACGATAAATGACGATGGAACTTACGTTTTTGAGCATCAGTCAATCATTGAAATTGTCGCAATTTGCATCGTCGCTCCGTTACTGACAGGGTTATATATGATGGGGGTCTTTGTAGCGCGAGGTACTAGAACGACAGTATTTACCGTATTTCAGTTTTTCCCCTTGATATTTTTGCTGGCGCTTACTCAGTTAGTAAACAGTATTCTTGTTCAGCTAGGTATGATGCTGCTTATCATTCCTGGTCTTTACTTTTATTTAGCGTCGTCTTTTTCTTTAATGTTAGTCGCTGATAGAAAGCTAACGCCAATTAGCGCGATTATCCTTTCCTGTCGCGTATTTAATGCATACTGGGTTCAAATCGCCAGCATATTTGGTGTGTTCTTTTTACTGTTTGCTTCAGTGCCATTAACGCTGGGGTTTTCACTTATTTGGGTATTACCGTTTTATTTTAGTATGATGGGCTTGCTCTATCAGGAATTAATTGGCGAGCAGGGAGTAAGCACGGAAGCATCTGAAAACGATGTGAATGAGTCTAGCTTCGATGCATAAACGTGAAACCTTTAAAATAGTCCTTATAACGCTGGGCGTTTTGGCGGTAATCGTCATCAATGCCATTATTTTTACAAAGGACGAGCCGGATATTTTAGACATACCGCAAACGGTTGAAGCCAAAAAGCCGGTGCCTAACTTCTCTGCTTATACAGATGTAAAAGAGAAGAAAGAAGCGTTTTTTAACTATTTACGACCTGAAGTAGAGAAGCAGAATGCTTATCTACTTACGTTAAGGCATTACGTGCAAACCTTGTACAGGAAGGCGTTAGCCAACGAGTCGCTCTCTGAAGAAGATATGGCAAGGCTTGAATGGTTAGAAGAGGAATATCGAGTTAAGCCGACGCAACCGTTAAAGATGAAACTGTTGGCGCTGTTGCAAAAAATTGATGTTCTGCCTGCGGAGTTGGTACTTGTGCAAGCTGCGAACGAGTCAGCTTGGGGCACAAGTCGCTTTGCAAGAAAGGGCTATAACTTCTTTGGCTTATGGTGTTTCTCTAAAGGGTGTGGCTTTGTTCCGAACCGTCGAAACGATGGGGCATCTCATGAAGTTGCCAAATTCGACAGTTTGTCACGTGCTACGTATACCTATATGCGAAATTTAAACCGCCACGACGCGTATGCGGATTTAAGAGAGATCCGCAGCCGACTGCGTGCAAACCAAATTCCTATTACTGGTGTTGCGTTAGCTGAAGGGCTAATGAATTATTCCGAGCGCGGAGCCGCTTATGTTGAAGAGCTTCAAACTATGATCCTATTTAACGAGGAGTTTTTATCCGAATGATACGTGCTGCTTTATTTTTTGCTTCATCTCTGTTTATTGGTGTAGGCAGTTCTTCCGTTGCTGCTGAAACGATAGATGTTGAGTACAGCCGTTTCTATAGCCATGTTAAAAAGCTGGATAATGAAGATACCCAAGCACTTCAGTTTGCATTTGGGTTTGTTCGTGTTGGTGAAGGGCGTTTATGTGAAGTTAACGAAGCATCTATTGTTACTGATAAGAAAACGATGCCTTTAGAGGTAACGGATGAAGGGCGTTTTACTGTACCTACTGAGAAAGCACTGAAGCTGGCTAATGCACTGGTTCGAATTGACCTTAACGAGCGGGCTAACGTGTGTGATATGTCGGTACAACTTGAAACCAAACCGGAATACCTTAAGCAGTATTACACAAAAGACGACCTTACTTTTTTGTATGGTCAGTACGAAGCTTTCTTTAATGAAATGGGAAGCTTTTTGTCTTTCATGATGCCTTCGGTAAAGGGCTTGATGATTCAATTTGATGACAAGAATTTAGATTTCATTACACCACAAGGTGTGCAAATCAATAATGGCGTGTTGCATCTAAAACAAGATTGGATCAACGACGCAAAAGGCTTAACGTTACCTCAAGAGCCGCTGCGCGTAACTGCTATGGCTTCGAGTTAATCGGCTGCTAAAATTAGGTATCAGGTTAGTAACTGATACCTAATTTGCTCTGCTACACGGGCGATGGTCTCTTCACCCTTGGCGCATAGCTCTTCAGCACGATGAAATTCCATAATACCCACATCGGTAAGTTGAGGTTCAATAAGAATGTCTGGTGGATCGCCTGCTAAACGAGAGCGGGTAACGCGAGCTTGAAGTATTTCAAGTGAACTACTCATTACGCTCATAATTCCCGGCGGGTTGCGCTTATTCACCTTTGCGGGCACTTCGGTAAACTCTTCTTCCACTTTTTCAATAACTTCAGAAGCAATGCTTTCTTCGGCATTCACATCTTCAGAAGCATTGACTTTAAGCTGCTCTTCACTTTCTTCTGACGCTTTGTCTTCTTTACTATCAGGCGAAAACCATTGGCGTAGTACGTTTTGGCTTTTAGTAAAAAAGTCCTCAGTTTTGCGCTGGTTTTCTTCATGATCTTGTCTCAACTTTTCAAGACGAAGTGGTCGAAAATCGGCGTTAAGGTTAACCGCGATTACAAAATCGGCCCCTAATTGGCGACACAAGTTCACCGGTACAGGGTTTACAACGGCACCGTCTACCAACCAACGATCACCGTGTGCTACGGGCGCAAAGAGTGCGGGAATAGCACATGATGCTTGAATGGTGTCGCCAATAGGGCCTGAATTAAATACAACTTCACGTCCGGTATAAAGGTCAGTTGCCACTGTTGCAAAGGGTTTCAGCATTTCTTCATAAGAGGAAACACAAAACTCGCTGGCAAGCTTATCGAAAACTTTCTGTCCGCTTGCGATGCCCCCACGTCTAAGGCCTACACCCATAAGAGCCAATACCTGCCAATCGCTTAGCGAACAGGCCCATTCTTTTAAACCTTCTAGCTTACCACTTGCGTAGGCAGCACCAACATAGGCACCAATAGAGCATCCCGCTACAACGTCAATTTTTACGCCGAGTTTTTCTAAAGCTTCAATGATACCTATGTGCGTCCAGCCCCTTGCGGCTCCGGCACCTAGCGCAAGTCCAATTTTCATTTACTTCGGTTCCATAATGTTTATTACTTCAATAGTATTATCTTCATCACTGAAGTCCGTACTATTTTCTGTAGTGAAAGCAGGTTCATCAAACCCGATATCACCGTCTTCTACCGGGCCTTCTTGTGTAGCTATAGCTTTAAAATCATAAAGGTTGCTGTCGATTAAGTGTGAAGGCGCTACGTTTTGAAGCGCACGGAACATTGACTCTATACGACCTGGGAAGCGACGGTTCCAGTCTTGAAGCATAGCCTTTATGTTTTGGCGCTGTAGGTTTTCTTGTGAGCCACAAAGGTTACACGGAATAATCGGAAATTCAGCGGCCTGAGAATATTTCTCGATGTCTTTTTCTGTGCAGTACGCCAATGGACGAATAACGATGTGTTCACCGTTGTCGCTGACTAGCTTTGGCGGCATAGACTTAAGCTTGCCACCATGAAACATATTGAGGAAAAACGTTTCTAGCATGTCGTCGCGGTGATGACCTAATGCAATTTTAGTCGCACCTAACTCTTTTGCTGTGCGATACAGAATACCCCGGCGCAAGCGAGAACAAAGCGAGCAGGTAGTTTTTCCCTCTGGAATTTTGTCTTTAACGATAGAGTAGGTGTCTTCTTCTACAATCTTGTAGTCAACGCCTATGCTTTCTAAATATTCAGGCAAAATATGTTCAGGGAAACCAGGCTGTTTTTGATCAAGATTAACCGCAACGATATCAAAGTGAATAGGCGCAATCTTCTTTAAAAACAATAGAATATCAAGCATGGTGTAGCTGTCTTTACCGCCAGATAAACACACCATAACTTTGTCGTTGTTTTCAATCATACCGAAATCGCCAATAGCTTTACCTACGTTGCGGCGAAGTCGCTTCTGAAGTTTGTTGAAGTTGTACTTTTGCTTACTTTGCGCAGCGTTTAATGGCGACGCGTCAGCACTGTTTGTGCCTAAACTCATAATTAACTAGCTTGGTTTGTGATAAAGCCGCCATTATACATTAAAGCGGCTTTTCGAGACCATGCTTGTGAAGTTAAATTTGTTGGTGACATACCGTGTTGGCCGCTAAGTAACGGCAAACACGGGCTATGTAGTACCGATGAAAAGACTACACCGACAACGGCGACACAAATCCATCTGGCTTAATAGCAAGCACATCGCAATTGAGTTCGTCGATCACGTGTTCTGCAGTGTTACCAATTAGGGCCGCTGAAATGCCCACACGGCCAACGGTACCAATAACAACCAGCTCTGCATCCAGTGTTTTTGCCACTTGCGGGATGACCTTTTCCGGAAGGCCTTCTCTTACTACACATTTGTTTTCAGGAATACCGTACTTTAACGCGTGACTACGCATTTCCTTTAAATGATGATTTTTTACCGCGTCGTGATAGGTATCGGGGTCGAACTCGGGTACTTCTATGGCGATATTAAGTGGTGTAGAAGGGTAACTGTTGACCAAGTTTACGCTACCTTTCAATAAAGAGGCGTAGTCGTTAGCAATGAGGGTGAGCTTATCGTTAAGTGCGGCATGCTCATTGTCTTCACTGCCTACGTTTACTGCCGCAATAATCTCTCCTCCTTCTGGCCAGTCGTGCTCTTTAACAAGCAATACTGGGCGAGGGCATTTACGCATTAAATGCCAATCTGTGGGGGTGAAAATAACAGAAGCAAGATCGTCGTGCTTTTTGGTTGCTTTTACCACTAAATCTATCTGATTGTTTAGGGTGTAGTAAATAATCGACTCATACGCGCGATTATTCCATTCTACAACGATATCAGTTTCAGTGAATCCTTGCTCTCTTAAGTGGGTAGCAAGCCATTTTGCATGCTCCTTTGTGACTGCATCGCGCATTGACTCGCGCTCATCCGGGCTAAGCATGGTCGTCATATCGTAAGATAAGTCGTATACCACCATCATGGCGGTAACTGAAGCACCTGTTTTTGAAGCGAGTTCATAAGCACGGCTTAGTGCAGGTTGGTTATCGCGCTCGGCATCTACCACGGCCAGAATTCGTTTACACTCAATCATAACGTCCCCCTAACTACAAAACTTAGTAGCGGCTGTCGAAATCGAAGCTTTCTAATACTAACTATAAACGACATTGGGAAAAACGTAAGTTGTTTTAGATCAAGAATTTTACGACGCGACCATGAGTGAACTTAACGATGTAAATATGGAGCAACCGGCGTGGTGCTGAAACATTAGATAGGTGGCTAACACAGGTCACAAAAAAGCGCGCTTAGTGTGCGCCTTAATTTACACTTAAAAAAGGACTAACCGCAGACAACGCTTGGGCCGTTAAGCGCCGCAAGTTTGGTGTTTAGTCTATCGAAATCTAAAATAGTAATAAGCTTTCCGTCCACCTTTATAATGTTGTCTTTTTGGAAACGGCTTAACAAACGGCTAATAGTTTCGATGGTTAGTCCTAAATAATTTCCTATCTCGTTGCGCGTCATGGTGAGATGGAATTCTCTATGGGAGAAGCCTCGCTCTTCAAAGCGCTGAGAAAGATGTGATATAAAATACAATAAACGCTCTTCTGCGGTTCGCTTGTTTAAAAGCATGATCATGTCGTGATCTTGTTTTATTTCAGCGCTCATGAAGCTCATGATCTGGTGGCGCAGCTTTGGAAATTGCACTGACATTTCGTCGAGGGTCTCGTAGGGAAGCTCACACACCATGGCAGTTTCTAACGCAGAGGTATAGCTTTGGTGTTTGTTCTCTCTTAATGCATCGAAACCGATAATGTCACCAGGAAAGTGGAAGCCGGTAATCTGTTCTTCACCTTCGGTATTAGTCACAAATGATTTAAATGAACCGGTTCTCACTGCAAATAGAGAACGGAATTTATCACCAGTTTGAATCAGCGTGTCACCTTTATGAAGCGGCTTCTTGCGTTCAATAATATCGTCAAGAGATTCGATTTCTGTTTTGTTTAACGCCACCGGTAAACAAAGGTGACTGAAACTACAGTTTTGACAGTGAATAGAAAATTGGCTTCCTTTGCTCATAATGCACGCTCTCTAAAAGAATACCCGACAATAATACACCCATTTTTAAACGATTGCGCCATGAATAAGATAAGCGGCATATATTGCCATTATTACTGCAATAATTTGTCTAAAATGGTTATGTTGAAAACTTCGAACAATATATTGGCTACCAGCGCTAGCGGCGAGCAAGGTGGGTAATGTACCCAAACCGAAGAAGAACATAATAGCAGCGCCTTCTAGCGCATTACCCGCCGCGAGAGACCAGGTAAGTGTGGAATACACCAAACCGCAAGGAAGCCAACCCCAAATAAAACCATAAGGCAACGCACTTAAAGGGGTCTTAAATGGCAAAAAGCGTTTTGAAAGCGGCTGCACTTTGGAAAATAGGCCTTTACCCGCATTTTCCAGTACCGTTAAGCCAGTCCACCACTTACCCAAATAACACGCCAGTAGAAGCAACATGATTCCGCTAAGTAGGGAAAGGGCATAGTTGGCAAGAGGTATATAATCTGCTGCAATTTTTCCAAGTGCCCCGGTTATTGCTCCGGCGATGGTGTAGCTCACTATACGTCCCATGTTATAGGCAAGGGTATAGGGTAGTGCTGAAGCGCCTTTAGGCGATACCATCCTTAGCGCAGCGACAATTCCACTGCACATTCCCACACAGTGAACTCCGCCGGCTAAGCCGATAAGAAAGGCAGAGAAGTAGTTAATCCCTTCCATGTGGCGCTTGGCTTTTGTCTACTTTACTGTCTTGAAGTTGCTTGCGTTGCTCAGCTAGCTTTTTTTCTTCTGGCGGAAGATCATCGTCAAACAGTATGCTATAACCTTGGCGATCTAAATCTTCAAATTGATTGGTTTTCACCGCCCAAAAGAATATCACGATAGCGACGGCAACAATGATGATGGCGATTGGAATTAATACGTAAATAATACTCATGCTATTTGCTCAAAAGTCGCGTTGAGTTTGTGACTACAATGATACTGCTTAACGACATACCAACAACAGCCATCCACGGTGAAAGTAGGCCTGATACGGCGAAAGGTAAGATCAAAACGTTGTAACCTACCGACCAGCCAATATTTTGCCTTATTTTTTGCTTCACTTGATGCGCAGTTCGAATAAGCTCTGGTACAGAAAGCAGCTGATCGCCAAGCAGTATCACGTCGGCGGCAGTTTTAGCCACGTCTGTGGCATTACCCACTGCAATCGCCACATCAGCGCTGGCAAGAACTGGAGCGTCGTTAATACCATCCCCCATCATCATCACTTTCGCGCCAGATTGCTGCATAGCTTGAACGGCTTCGTACTTTTGCTCAGGTGTTAGGCCACCTTTAGCGGTCGAAATTGGCAATGGTGCGGTAAGCGCATTAACGTTTTGCTGTGTATCACCACTTAAAACGGCGAGGGTATGGCTTGCAGCTAATATATCGAGAGTTTCTTGCGTATCTTCTCTTAGTGAATCCTTTACTTCATACGCCGCCATAATACGCCCCTTAACCGTGAGAAACACGTTAGCTGAAGGGAACGCTTCAATGAGTTTTAGCTGAGATTCGTGAACGCTGAATGCTGCAGAACCCATAGAAAACAACGTGTCATTGATCTCACCGCTGATACCACCTCCTGGCGTAACGGTAAAATTAGTCACTTTGTGTACCGTGTTATCGGTAGCGTCAGCACTGTCGCTAGAAGCAGAAATCTCGCTTAGGGCTACACCGTCGCTAAAGGCTATACCGTCGCTAAAGGCTTTGGCAATCGGATGTTCAGAGCGTGACTCCAAAGCGCGGGCAATTGATAGCGCACTATTACTATCCACACCGTCAGCGTACCAGGCATTTGAAATAGTAAATTTGCCTTTTGTGAGCGTGCCGGTTTTGTCTAATGCGATGGTGTCAATGTCAGTAATTTGTTCAAGCGCATCGGCCCGTTTTAGTAAAATACCTTGTCGGTTTAACTTTGCCATAGCACAGGTTAACGCTGATGGCGTAGCCAACCCTAATGCGCAAGGGCAGGTTGCAACCAGCACCGATATGGTGATCCAAAATGCCTCGTCGCTACCCTGATACGCCCAAAAGCAATAGGTCAACGCCGAAATCAGCAATACCGCGGTAACGAAATAGCGAGAAAAATTATCGGCTATCTGCGCTGCTTTAGGTTTACTCGCCATCGCACTTGCTTGCAGTCGTACAATTTGATTTACCAGCGCATTTTTAAGGGTCTGCGTAACCGTAATGGTTAGCGTACCATCTTGACAAACCGTGCCGCCGTAAACCGGGCTACTGTTGGACTTACGCACGGGGTTAAACTCGCCGGTAAGCATAGATTCGTCAACCGCTGCGTTGCCGTCGGTTACCACCCCATCAATGGGGACTGTTTCACCAGGCTTCACTAGCACTACGTCGTCAATTTTTAGCTGCTTAGCCAGACACTCGGTTAGGCTACCATCCGGATTTAGTTTGGTCGCTGATACGGGCACATACTGCATCATATTGGCAGAGATCTGTGCGGCGCGATGACGACTGCGATGTTCTAAGAATCGGCTAAGCAACAGCAGAAAAATAAACATACAAATGGATTCGAAATACACTTCACCTTGCTCTAATACTGTAGAACGAATTCCAGCAATGTAAGTACCGAATATTGCGAGCGTAACGGGTACGTCCATATTAACCGTTTTAGCGCTTAGCGCTTTAGCGGCGCCCACATAAAAGGTGCTGCCTGAATACAGCACAACAGGTGTAGTTAGCGTAAGGGCAACCCAGTAAAAATATTGGCGGGTCTCTAACTCAATGGCGCCAAACCAATCAAAATAAAGCCCAGTCATCAGCATCATTACCTGCATGGTCATAATGCCTGCTAGGCCAAGCTTTTTTAGAAAGGTCTTTTGTTCGCGTTTATAACTGGCTTCGTGTTCGTCGGGGTGAAATGGTGACCCAACATAACCAATGCGTTTTAGCGTAGATAGAATTTGGCTAAGCTTAATTTGAAACGGTGACCAAGTGACTAAAGCGCGGCGCTCTTGTACATTCACCGCGACTTGCTTTATTCCTTCTACTTTCGACAACTGCTTTTCGATAAGCCAGCCACACGCAGCGCACGTAATACCTTCAAGGGTCAATTGAATCTGCTTGTCCTGACCTTCTTCAAACACGAACTCTTCTTGTAGAGAAGGGTCGTCATAGACTTTTAGCTTATCTAGTGTTTCTAAAATACCATCGTCAGATTTTTGCGCCGGTTCGGTTCTAAACTGGTAATAGTCTTCCAGGCCGTTGTTAACGATCGCTTCAGCTACCGCTAAGCAGCCAGGGCAACACATGTCTCGTTGTTGCCCTAAAATGACAGTAGTAAATTTCCCATTGTCTGGACTCGCTATAGGCAAGCCGCAATGGTAACAGTCGTGCTGTGTCATTATGGATTGAATTTCATTTTGCCAGTGTGGGGCAGATAGACCGTGTTTTGAATTTTCCAGCTATCATCAATCGGCGTCAGCGATATGCGCCATTTACCGTCAAGGTTTTCTTCAATAAAGCCGCGATAAATGCCGTTAGCGTCGCGACTCAATAAAACGCTAACATCGCGCTCTTCTAGCGTTACGTGATAGAAACTTAATTTAACCGCGTTACCTTCTTGAGGGATCCCCGAATGAAATTGCAGCGCTATGCTTCCATCTTCAATGGTTAAATCAGTGGTGATATTCATGCGGCGGGCTATTGCTTCTTTGTCCAGACGGGCATTGATTGCTTTTCCTTCCTTGTAGTAATCGTCTACCACCAGGCTATCTTCGGTGCTAATAGCAAGGTTTAACAACACGCCACCCATGATGAGTGTAATGATAGGTACGGCAATTAAAAACCAGGGCCAGAACTCTTTATACCAGGGTCTATTCATCGAAATCTTTCTCGTATTTACTTCACTAGCAACGTCGCTAACAACATATTTATTATTGCTACATCAGTTAATAACAATAAATATAGTGTTGGGGACGCAGGTCCAAGGCGCACAAAATGTGTTCGCTACAGCACTTTCTGTATTGCTGTCTATATCGCTGTATTTTCTCATAAAAAAAGCCCCGTAGTAACGAGGCTTTTTAAGATATTTAATGATTTAAATCATTAATCATTTGAAAGGCTGTAAACATACGCTGCAACAACGTGAATTTTGTCATCACCCAAGGTTTTCTTGAATGAAGGCATTACACCGTTACGACCGTAAGTAAGCGTTTCTGTTACCGCTCTGTGGCTGCCGCCGTATAGCCAGATATTGTCAGTAAGGTTTGGTGCACCAAGTGCTTGGTTACCTTTACCGTCCATACCGTGACAAGCCGCACACGCTGCGAAACGTGCTTTACCTGCTTCTGCAAGCTGAGGGTCCACATCGCGACCGCTTAAGCTAAGTACGTAGTTAACCACTTCTTCGATACCGTCTTCACCCATAGCATCTAGCCATGCTGGCATAGCGGCTTTACGACCAAGCGTAAGAGTTTCAACGATTTTCGCACCTGAACCACCGTACAACCAGTCGTTGTCCGTTAGGTTAGGGAAGCCGCCATTTTGACCACGTGCATCAGAACCGTGACACTGAGAGCAATTTTGTAGGAACAAACGCTGACCTACTTTGTTTGCTTCTGGGTCTTTAGCCAGTTCTTCAACAGGAACTTGTGCATACGCTTCGAAGATCGGATCGAACTTCTCGGCAGCGAAATCTAGTTCACGGTCATATTCCACTAGGTAGCCTTGCTCTTTAGCGTCAATACGCGCCTGAGCTGACTCTTCTAGCGATTGAATATTTTGGTTAGAGCTCTTCCAGCCCAAAATACCTTCATACGCACCTAGGCCAGGATAAAGCGCTAGGTATAAAAAGCCCCAAACGATGGTCATGTAGAACATAATTGTCCACCAGCGAGGAAGTTGGTTGTTCAACTCCTCAATACCATCAAATTCGTGGCCCATTGACTCACCTTCAGCTACGCCGGTCTTGTTAGAAAGGCACCAGCGAAGAAGGAAGTAGCAACCAATGATCAACCCTAGGGTTATCACTGAAATCCAAATTGTCCAAAACATACTCATGAGTTCGAGACTCCTGCTAATCTTCTTTTGATTTTTCTTTTTCTTCGTCTGCAAACACTAGGTTTGCAGCTTCATCGAATTTTTTCTTGTTGCGGCTGCTAAACGCCCACCACACAACACCGATGAAGCTTACAAAGACGATGACAGTAAAAATGCTGCCTACAATTCCCTGGTCCATATTATTTCAAATGTGTGCCAAGAGATTGTAGATAAGCAATAAGGGCCTGCATTTCCGTTTTACCCTGTACTGCCGCTTTCGCACCCGCGATATCTTCGTCGGTATACGGAACGCCAAATCCACGGAATACTTCCATTTTTTCAGCTGTTAACTCGCCATTAAGCGTGTTTTCCGCGAGCCAAGGGAAACCTGGCATGTTCGACTCTGGTACCACGTTACGAGGATTAAGCAGGTGAACTCGGTGCCATTCGTCGCTGTAACGACCACCAACACGTGCTAAGTCAGGACCAGTACGCTTAGAACCCCAAAGGAAAGGGTGCTCCCATACTGATTCGCCAGCAACGCTGTAGTGACCATAACGCTCTGTTTCAGCGCGGAATGGACGGATCATCTGGCTGTGACAACCTACACAACCTTCACGGATGTAGATATCACGGCCTTCAAGCTCAAGCGCGGTATATGGACGTAAGCCTGTTACCGGTTCCATGGTTTGCTGTTGAAACATCAACGGCGTAATTTGAACCATGGCACCGAAGCTGATAGCGATAAGGATTAATACCGTTAACAGACCGACGTTCTTTTCAATTAACTCATGTGCGTTTTTCATTATTCGTCTCCTTTACTACGCCGGCTGAGTCGCTGGGTCTGCAGCGATACTGCCTTTAGGTGCACGAACGGTTTTCCATGTGTTGTATGCCATAACAAGCATACCTGCTACCACGAAACAACCACCAATGAAACGAACCACATAGAAAGGCTTAGACGCTTCTAATGACTCAACAAAGCTATAGGTTAACGTACCGTCAGCATTTACTGCACGCCACATTAGACCCTGTAGTACACCAGACATCCACATTGCTACGATGTATAGAACAACACCGATAGTTGCAAACCAGAAGTGTACGTTAACTAGCTTGGTGCTATACATAGCGCGCTGACCGAATAGCACTGGAATTAAGTGGTAAATTGAACCAATTGAAACCATTGCAACCCAACCTAGAGCTCCAGAGTGTACGTGACCAATTGTCCAGTCAGTGTAGTGAGACAGTGCATTAACGGTCTTAATTGCCATCATTGGACCTTCGAAGGTAGACATACCGTAGAAAGACAACGAAACAATTAGGAAACGCAATACTGGGTCGGTGCGAAGTTTATGCCACGCGCCAGATAGCGTCATAATACCGTTAATCATACCACCCCAAGATGGAACGAATAGGATAATAGACATCACCATACCTAATGACTGAGTCCAGTCTGGTAGGGCAGTGTAGTGAAGGTGGTGAGGGCCAGCCCAGATATACAGAGAAATAAGTGCCCAGAAGTGAACAATTGAAAGTCTGTATGAATAAACCGGGCGACCGGCTTGCTTAGGTACGAAGTAGTACATCATACCAAGGAAGCCCGCAGTTAGGAAAAAGCCTACCGCGTTATGGCCGTACCACCACTGCATCATAGCGTCTACTGCGCCTGCATACAGTGAATACGATTTAGTGAAAGATACCGGAATAGCCATGCTGTTACCAATATGAAGAATTGCAACAGTTAACATGAACGCGCCTAAAAACCAGTTTGCAACATAAATGTGCGAAACTTTACGGATTACTAGGGTTCCGAAGAAGTTAATGATATAAGCGACCCAAACCAGTGCCAAAAGGATATCAATTGGCCATTCTAGTTCAGCGTATTCTTTTGAGCTGGTTAAACCCATAGGCAGGGTGATAACAGCTAAAACGATAACGGCTTGCCAACCCCAAAAGGTAAATGCGGCAAGTTTGTCACTGAACAGTCTTACCTGGCAGGTACGCTGAACGATGTAGTACGACGTTGCAAATAGCGCACAGCCGCCGAAGGCAAAAATAACGGCGTTAGTGTGCAACGGACGCAAACGTGAGAATGTTAGCCATGGTGTGTCAAAGTTAAGCATAGGTGCAAATAACTGCGCGGCAATAAATACCCCTAGGCCCATACCAATGATACCCCAGACTATGGTCATGATGGTAAATTGCCTAACTACTTTATAATTGTAGTCAGGTTGTGCTTGGCTTATTTCACTCATTTTAATGAATCTTCCACTTCAAATGAACTATGGTCTCCAACTGCCGGAATAGTACGGTCGAGACGTGTATCAGCTAAGGAATAACGCTTCACACCGAGCTCGGAAAGAGTAATAATTATTGTCTCCAAGCCAGTTGGTACGCGGATGATAAGGTTTTTAATTACAAAAAGATACCATAAACTACCTAAGCTTGATCTCCGTCAATGAAGAAATACACAAAATTTAAGAAATGCTAAATATCGATAACAATAAACGATCAAAAATTTTACATTCTCAGCTTCCGTTAGTGGCTATTATTGTCGTAGCCGTATGCGTGTACCTTGCTCATAAATTCCAATCATCGGCACTAAAAGATACAGATGTAATTAATGGAATAGGAAATAGCTGCAACTTTGTCAATGAAACTTGCGAATTCTTAATTGATGACAAGTTGGCCATTGCCACTTTTTCAACCATGCCTGAAGCCGAAGAGTCAGTAACGGTTAAGCTCTTGGTTCCTGAGGGAGAGGAAATAGAAAGCGCATGGATTGAAGGGGTAAACATGTATATGGGCAAAATTCCCGTGCTGTTAGATAACGACGAGGAAGGAAAATGGTCAGGTTGGTTTATGTTAGGAAGCTGTAGTGAGCCAGTGATGAAATGGCAGCTACGTCTAAATATTAAAGATAAAGAAAGTCCCAGCTATTTGTATTTTGTTACGCAGCAGTAACTGTTTAAAATGCAATAAGACTCTCTCTAAATAAGGGAGAGTAAACAAACAAAAAAGGCCGCTCTTTATTTTATTTAAGAGCGACCTTTTATTATTTACCTGTAAATTATAGCGTGAACGCTATTTCTTACATTTGAGACTGAAGGTAGTTTTGAAGACCTAGTCGCTTAATAAGGCCAAGCTGCTGCTCTAGCCAGTGTGCGTGATCCATCTCTGTGTCGTCTAGTAGTACAATTAGCATGTCACGAGTTACATAGTCTTTCTCGGTTTCACAAAGCGCAATGACTTCACGTAACTTTGCATCAACTTCATATTCAACACGTAAATCGCTTTCTAGCATCTCAGGTACATCTTTACCCACTTTGAAGCCTGTGCGCTTCGTCATGTCAGGTGTACCTTCTAAAAACAGCATGCGTTCAATCAGCTTAGTTGCATGTCCACGCTCGTCATCAAACTCGTGGTCGATGCGTTCGTAAAGCTTATTCAAACCCCAATCAAGATACATCTGAGAATGAATGAAATACTGATCCATGGCGGCTAACTCATAAGAGAGTAGTTCGTTTAAGCCATTGATGATTGCTTGGTTACCTTTCATTAGTCATCTCCCATTACTTGCGCTTGTAGGTAGTTTTCTATACCCATAGCATCAATTTGGTATTCTTGCGTTTCAATCCAGTCTAGGTGCTCTTCTTCATATTCAAGAAGGTCTTCAAGCAAATCACGAGAAACATAATCCTGCTTTTCTTCACACAGCGCGATAGCTTCACGAAGTAGTGGAAGCTGTTCCTTTTGAAAACGCGCATCACATGACAGCATTTCAACGGTATCTTCACCGATATAAAGCTTGCCTAACGCTTGAAGATTAGGAAGGCCCTCAAGGAATAAAATGCGCTCGATAAGATCGTCCGCTTGCTTCATGTCCTTGATAGACTTTTTATAATTCTTTTCGTTAAGTTCAGAAAAACCCCAGTTTTTGAACATACGAGCGTGCAGAAAGTATTGATTTATCGAAGTAAGTTCACTTGTCAGTACTTCGTTCAATTTTGCAACAACTTGTTTATCACCTTGCATTGTGTAAACCCTATTAACGTATTTGCGTGAAGTTTAGTCTAAATTTGACTGCATGTCAAAAAAGTCTTTGTAAAACAGTTGTTTACAAACGATAACGTTTCTCAATTCATCCATTGTTCGCATTTAGAACAGCATTACTGTTGTGCACGCGCATAAGCAAGACTTTCTTCTGCAAAACCAAGCCCTGCTTCGGTAAAGAAGTTGAAGACTTTATCTACACCATTTTCTAATAAATGTGACACTTCATCCTCATAGCGTGCAATGGCTGCGACTTTTCCAACATAGCCCGCGTTTTTAAGCTGACGTGTGATGTTTATTGAGTCCTGGATAGAAGGCAGAGCAAGCAAAACAAGCTGAATCTGTTTGATATCTAAATTATCCCATAAATCGACGTCTTCACCGTCGCCGCATATTACTTTTAAGCCTTCGTCTGATAACTCTTTTACTTTTACTCGGTCGGCGTCCATTCCCCATACGCTCACATCACTTAATTTAGATAACGCATTGAAGGCACCGCGACCAACTCGTCCCATCCCCAACACTAAAAACTCCGCGTTGTGGAGAGTAGGATAAATGTCTTCTTTTAAGCGCTCGTTTTTCTCAAAACGTTTAATGGTGTGTTTATGATTGTGATATTGAGAATGAGAATTTCGATAGAGCACGCTGGTAATAACGAATGAAATAGATACGGCTAAAGCAATCACCACTAACCAAGAGTTTGCCAATAAACCTAATGAAACGGCTAGTGCGCCAACAATAAGCCCAAATTCACTGTAATTTGAAAGCACCAAGCTGCTCAAGTAAGCCGTGCGACCGCGAAGGCGAAGTGACGTAAATAAGCCGAAAAAGAGTGCTGCTTTTAACGGTATAAATAACCAGAACACGATAGCTAGGACAATCATACTAAGATCGGGAAGGGCGGTAAGACCGATAGTAAGGAAGAAGCCAATTAAGAAGAGATCCTTAAAACTGAGCAGCGACTTCGCTAGCTCCGAAGCCTTTTCATGTTGCGCTAACATGATTCCAAAGATTAGTGCCCCAAGATCGCCTTTAATGTTAACCAGCTCAAACAAGTGATAGCCACCTAAGGCGAGGATAAAGCCAGTAAGCGGAAGCAGTTCACCGTGGCCCGATTTACTAATCATTTTGTTTATGATTGGCATTGCTGGGAATAAGGCCAACAAGGCGAGCGCCCACACAGAGGGGAGCTTTCCAGTTGCTGCAACAAGGAAGATTACAGCAAAAACGTCTTGCATGACCAAGATGCCAATGGCAAGGCGGCCGTGGCGGGTTTTACTTTCGCCACTTTCTTCTAATACTTTAACCACGCACACTGTGCTACTGAAACTAAGGGCAAAAGCGATAAGCGCAGCGCTTTTCCATGTAAGCCCATCAACGAAATTTGCTGCAACCGCACCTATCGCATAGACGCAACAGGAAATAACGCCCACCCATACTAAGGTATGTGAAACGCTTCCCGCCCAAACTTCTCGACGACTCAAATCGCGGATGTTGAGTTTAAGACCGATGGTGAAGAGCATAATGGTGATGCCCAAGTTGGCTATCTGGGTTAAATCTTCAGTAAGCGTGTAGCCTGCAAAATTTAATAAAAAGCCAGCCACCAAGTAGCCAACTAAAGGAGGAATGCCAATAAGTTTAACCGTTAAGCCGCAAACAAATGCGAAAAGAAGAAATGCATACTCCATGAATTACCTTTCAGAAAATGTTGAACGTAAAATCCGTTACCTTTTTATAGGTCACATCATCTATTAACCAGTGATAGCTACAAATCGCCCAGTCAACTCGCTAATTGAAAGGTTTTAGACTAGCATGCAATGGCTTGTTTTCGCAGCTAAAAAAGCATTGTAATTGTATATTTTGGTAACGCGTAACCCAGTTGAGCTAAAAGCTGGCTCAGCATATTTAACATTTAAATCAGTCATTTACCGCTAAAGTAAATCTAGTTCCCGATTTTAGGTGTATTGAACAGGGTAGTAGGCATATTATTTTGTTTAGATATGACTAAAAATAAAGAAGGACTTTGAATGCGTTTAACAATTCTAACTGTGCTAACCCTGCTGATCGCTTTCAACGTGGTAATTGGCGTATTGTGGGCGCCGGTGTGGTGGTTTTTACTTTTATCAGTCACGCTACTCATTTTTGGTCTATACGATGCCTTCCAAACAAAACATGCCATTTTAAAGAACTTTCCATTAATTGGCAGAGTACGATGGACAGTCGAGGGACTAAGGCCCTACATCCAGCAATACATCATAGAAACCGATACTGGCGGAGCACCTATTTCCCGTATGTTTCGTTCAATTGTTTATCAACGTGCGAAAAACAGTAGAGAAACGGTTCCCTTCGGTACTCAGCTAGATACGTATAAAGATGGCTATGAGTGGATTGGCCATTCTTTATCTGCTCGCGAAGTGGAAGACATGGATGAAGATCCCCGAGTGACGGTAGGTGGTCCTCATTGTAAAAAGCCGTATCGTGCAAGCATACTTAACATAAGCGCAATGAGCTTTGGAAGCTTGTCAAAAAATGCCATTTTGGCGCTAAATAAAGGTGCTGCAAAAGGCGGGTTTTACCACAACACAGGTGAGGGGGGGTTAACCCCGTATCACCTTGAAAACGGTGGCGATATCGTATGGCAAATTGGTACGGGATACTTTGGTTGTAGAAGTAAAGATGGCGGTTTCGATCCTGTTCTTTTTGAAGAAAAAGCTAAACTCGACAATGTAAAAATGATAGAAATAAAGCTAAGCCAGGGCGCTAAGCCTGGACATGGTGGTATTTTACCTGCGTATAAAAATACCCCTGAAATAGCTAAAATAAGAGGTGTTGAGCCTGGAACTCAAGTGGATTCTCCCCCTAGACATAAAGCGTTTGCAACGCCTTTAGAAATGGTTGATTTTATTAGTCAGTTACGCAAGTTAAGTGGCTATAAACCAGTGGGTATTAAGCTGGCGCTGGGTAGAAAAAGTGAGTTCATTGCCATGTGCAAAGCCATGGTAGAGAAGGACGTAACGCCAGATTTTATAACGGTAGACGGGGGCGAAGGAGGTACCGGCGCCGCACCGCTTGAGTACACAAACTCTATAGGATTTCCTCTGCGTGAAGCGTTGGCGTTTATTGACGATTGTCTCACTGGTTTTGGTATTCGCGACAAAGTTAAAATTATTGCTTCTGGAAAAATCATTACCGCTTTTCAGTTAGCGAAAAATCTAAGTTTAGGCGCCGATCTATGTAACAGTGCCCGAGGAATGATGCTGGCACTTGGATGTGTTCAGTCGCTGTCATGCAATACGAATAAATGTCCGACTGGTGTAGCAACCCAAGACCCTAAGCTTGCCAAGGGCTTAAACGTTGAAGACAAGTACGAGCGCGTGTACCGTTTTCACAAAAAAACTATTCATGCGCTGATGGATATCTTGTCTTCTACGGGACATGTGAGAACTAGCGAACTAAATCGTACCCATATATTTAGGCGAGTAGATCAGTGTCATATTGCGCGTTACGACGAAATTTTCCCGTTAGTTAAAACAGGAAGTTTCTTAACCGACGACGTTCCCGATAGATTTAAATTACACTTAAAAGAAGCAAATGCTGAAAGCTTTATGCCTTGTAGTTTATTGGCAGAAATCGAGAAAGAAACGAAAGCGGTATCTTAAAAAAGCTAAGCCATGACTCCTAATCAAATACCGATTGTGGAGTCACGCTTAACGATTTTTAATGCCTAAAACTGCGAGTTAATCTTTAGGTTGCTCGCTTGGAATACGCAGTTGATAGAGGCGGTAATCACTAGTCCTGTAGGGTGTTACTTTATATTTAGGCTGAAGATACGCCACTAAATCTATTAGTTCAGAAACGGTTAGCTCGTCGTTTACAACTCGCATTAATGACACACCGTCTTCGCTGGTGAAACTGGCAGGCTGTCGAGGAGTAAGTTTGTGTGATGGGTTAATAATACTTGTCACCAACTCTGCATAAGTTTTAATTCTTCCACTGCTGCCTCCCAATGGAATAGGCTTCGCGACTAAGTATTGCGCATTGTCGGACTCTTTTTCCCCTGCAATTCTGTGACAGTCTTGGCACTGATACTTCTTAAATACCAGATAGCCTTGTTCCATATTGCCTTCGGGCAAGCTAAAACCGCGAGGTGACTGCGCGCCTTGGTCACAGGCAAAAAGGAGAAGCGTTGCTATTATAACTATTGCCGTTTTCATACTCATTTCCCTCATTCTTTTATGGTAAGGATACGTAACGTTTTTTAGAACTAATGTGCATACACTGATTATGAATGAGGATGCAGACTAATCATTGACCTAGCTCAAAGAATAATCATTTATATAGCGCTACTATTTAAAGGAATTAGCTAACGGTATGGTAGAAAAGCACTGCTACCAAACAAAAATTGAGGACAGCCACAATGCAAGGTTACGAAACAATTTTAGTACCTATCGACGTTTATTCTGACTACGAATTAGTGGTGGAGAAAGCCATCGCAATTGCGGGCAATAGCCACAAAATTCACCTCCTGTATGTTGCCTATCCGCAAACGAATGTAGAGCCTTATGGATTATTCCTAGAACGAGACTTTTCAGAGGAAGTAAGAGAGCAGGCACTAAGGCACTTAAAAGACGTTGCCGCAAAACATGGTATACCTTACAGCCACATCAATGTAGAGATAGGCTCACCAGCTGATGAGATTCACCACATGGCGGAGAAGATAAATGCAGATCTCATTGTTGTCGGCACCCACGGCCAGAGCGGCCTTCGTTTGTTACTCGGGTCAACGGCCAATGCAGTACTACATGGTGTTAAAACAGACGTGCTAGCTGTGAAAGTATAAGTTAATGCGGCGATTAGCGTCGAAAATGTCTTAAATGTTCATGATAAATATCTTCGCCGTCATGTAGATGTAACGAAGGTCAGATACGTTTTGTAAGGCTGTAACTAATCTTAAAATTACTTATCATGAAAACAAAACGGACAGGTATTTTACGCGTACTCTATGCCACTTACTATTCACTTAAGGGGCTTCGAGCAGCCTTTTTAAGTGAAGCTGCGGTCAGACAAGAAGTTTTAGCAATATTGATAATGACACCTGTAGCGTTTTTCATCGACGTCACGCATGTAGAACGTATACTGCTGGTGATATCTTTACTGATTGTGCTTATCACTGAGCTACTCAACACCGCTATTGAGAAACTCTGTGATAATGTCAGTACAGACATCCATTTATTAATAGGGCTTGCTAAAGATATCGGCTCGGCAGCAGTGTTCATTAGCCTAATAATGGCCGGCTTTACGTGGATTAGCATTCTTTGGTAGTGCAATTTGCGATTATAGGCGGAAAGAAAGCCCTAATTTATAGGGCTTTGATTTTCTGGTCACAACATTCTGATACTAAGGTTCTAATTGTGCTATCTAAGTTTTTAATGTGCGAATAATGCAATGAAGTTTCACCACCGTTATTGATATCTTTTATCGTAAAAACAACATCATCGCCTCGTGAAGTTACGCAGATTCTCACGTAATCATCAGATTGAGCTAATGGCACGTGGAGATATAACGGCTCATTGTTTGAGTTTAAATAATCTAGCGCTGCTTCTTGTGACTTGAAAGGGTCTTGCTTCTCGGGTTGGACATTCCATGACGACGAGGGAACCACCATTTCCGCGAGTAATTTTCCATGCTTTGTATCAATACCGCTACTCATATATCACTCCTTTTACTTGAATGTTTGCCAACTTAGAAAACCTATTCATCAATATAGGTTTAGGGCAAATTTACCTTTTGATACGCGAGTAATACAGTTTCAGATTGGTAAAAGAATGAAGAGAGTAGGTGAGTTGGACGTTGTTATTGATGTGCTTGGTTACGCGTAACTTTAATTTACCTAAATTGCTGTATTTACATGTTTTATCTTTTCCGTTTTGCCGACAATTTAGCCATTCCACCACGCTTTACGTTAGCCTGTTTTGTATAATGCCCAGGCATTTCCGGTGATTGCCAACCTCCAGCCAGTTGAAGCTCGGGTAAAGATGCACCATCTTCGGCTAGAGAAACTGCACCACCAACACGACCGCTATGAGGGGTAATGTTTTCGCTAATACCTGCGCGTTGAGCAATGCGTTGCCAAATCCTGTAGACACTCGAATAGTTAAGTACATTTGCCTTATGACTGGGAATGTTCTCATCGAATGGCAAAAGTGCTGTTTTATGGTTTGTTAGTCGTCTAAACAAAACGCCTTTGTGCAGGCCGCGTAAATCTGAAGAAAGGCGGGGTGCTTTAGTTTTTGGGTCAAGATTAGCTTCGTTAATATACTCTTGAACCATAGATATAGTGCTGGAAGAAACATAGCGATATTGACCTTGACCAGACTGGTCGCTTTTCGAAGAAACAACCAATAGCGTGTTATTACGCGCAGATATATCCTCGATGCAAACTCGAACTAATTCATCAGCGCGAAGCAATGCATCAAACATCAGGTTAATGATTGCAAGGTCGCGGAGCTCTAATAAAGAATCAGGAATAATTGCATTGTTTATTTGTTCAAGCATATCTATGGTAAGCGGAACCGCTTGTTTGTGAGACAAGCGAAACTTTCTATTTTCTATAAGCGATAAACGGATGAAGTCTCTTAGATACGCAGATCTAATAATTGGGTTTGGCAATTTAGCCACGCCTAAAAATTTACTAAGGGCAGATAGCCTACGTTTAATGGTTCTATAGGCTAGGGGAGAACGGCACAACGCTTCGACATATTGTTTAATGCAGATCTCATTGTGTTCGAAGTTGTTCTTAAAGCCACTTAATCCAGCTTGCTTACAAAAAATTGCGAACTCATTGTAGTCACTAATGTATGCCCGTTGTGTGTTGTATGGAAGCTTGGTAAAAATATCTTGATAATAGCTTTCAACGTTTTTATCAGAAGATGAACATTGACTTGTTGTTAGGTCGTCAGAACCTGACGTGTGCTGCTTACCACGAGAGTACTCGATACCAAAAGTTGGAACCGTCGCGCTACTTGAGTCTTGTGGCTGTGTGCTGCTATCACTGTTGCTGTTAACTAATTGAGTTGTGAGCAAGTATGAGCTATTAGTTTTTGAGGGCATTGAGCAACCTGGTGAAGACATTATTGTGATTATTATGCTAGATTTAACAGAACTTGATAAGCTATTGATATATAACAATATTCACGCATGATAACTGTGATTATCATGCGTGAAGGTACACACTAATCCATTTATCACTCCACAAACCGCTTTACTATTATAATCTCAAGTCCATTGCTACTCTATCATATTACTGTATATATAAACAGTTTGGCTGTTTCAATGCCGTCAATTGTTGGCCTATATTGTAATTATTCCAAACCATATCGCTAGGTAAGGCTTGTGGCCTGCTGATATAGTGCTTTTTTGTTCAATTTAAATCGTGCGCTACGTGAAATCTGCAAGGTAACACCCCGAATGCGCGCTCAGATTTCACGTAGCGACGCCTAAAAAATAAGCTGAAAAGTGATAAAAAAACACCCTAAGAGCTTATTTATCAAAGAAGTACTTCACATGATTTACTTCCAACATGCTTGCTGGTTAGTCGGACATTTTTCAAAACTAAACGAGTTAAAAATAAACGTTACAAAAGCGGGATAGGCGATAACCTAGTAGTTCTTACCTTTGCTTTTTATATGCTTTTCATAGAGCGGCTATTTAATGGCGACTACGGTACGACGATAATAAAACGTCGATACGGTACGTTGCCGAATAAACGACGTCTACGAAGATATGAATTCAATAAATATCGCGTCGATTATTTTTAATTCTACGTGCTATCCACGCTACCCAACTTTAAAACAACGAACGGTCTTCATGCTCAATATTTAATTTAGTAAGTAGTATAAACAATTGATGATATTTAAAATAAAGAGCAATTAATAAATGGGATTTAGCGGCCGTAATTATTACATTTAACACTAAATGTTAGAAAAACCTAAACCATACAGCTAGTTGTTTTACCTTTTAAAAAATTAGTTTCCTTTATTTAATTTATCAGCGTTAAGCCTTTGTTATTTGAGCTAGTAATTAATTTTTCTAGCTGTGCGTTCATTATTAAAAGTAAAGAAGATTCAAGCCTGATACATATTTTTAAGAACATGATTAAGTTAATTATATGCCTGTGTTAATTGTCATTAAACCTTTCGAATACCTAATTATTTCGGGAAGGATAGCGTAGAACTCCTTGCAAGGCTCCATCTGGCTCATTCACTATCAACTTTAATAGTCTATTTAACATAATATACATTATGCGTAATTAAGTATATGGACGATGAGGGCGTTGATGTCGCTCTATTTGGTTGTTTTGTTGGCTGTGATTACTTACAGACTTTTATGCGTGGCTGTTGTGTTGGATTGATTTTGAGATTGGTGCTTGTGCGTGAACATCTCACTTACATCAGTACTTTTAATTTAAAACTGCTCAGATGACTTGATTTGGTCGTAATAAATTGAATCGTGCGCTACGTGAAATCTGTAGCACTACACCTCACAAAATATATTTTTATTCACGTAGCGTTACATTAGTTTTTTGAGTAATTATGGGTATAACTAACAAATACAAAGACTCAGTCTTTGTATTTTTAAAATAGGCTTTTATTAATTAAGTGTGGATTGTTAGCTATTAAAAAGTTGTTGTGGTTTTCTGAGTTGTAGCTAATCTGATTGACTACAAAAAGAAACTCGTTCGACCATTTACGTAGATTACATGGTTTGCGGTATGCAGAGTTTATATAGACTGGCTAACTGTTTACTTTAACCATTTTTAGCAGTGATTTTGGCGGTAATAACTTACACGTTTAGTTATCATTGTAAACGCGCTCAATTCGCTTAATATCGTCTTCGTAATCCAATGCCAACTTTGCACGTTCGTAACTTTGCTTCGCTAACTTAGACGCCGCCTCAACAAAATCTCTTTCTATGCTTGTATCTTCATTTTTAAAACACGCTTTAATTGTTTTTAGTGACTTTTGTATTCGGATAGCAACTTCAATATTAGCAGCACCATCACGAGCGATGCTGGTGTACGCATCGTCAAATAGATCGTTCACATTTAACGCAGGCAATGAAATGCGGTCATATTTAAACTCCTCACGCTGAGCGCTATCGTTTTGTGAGTTTCCGGTTTCAGTTTCGGATTTGGGCTTGTGCCACAACAACATAAGGCGTGTAATGCTGCTAATGCTATTTATTGCAGTACCATGGTCATTAACCGATGGCGATAATGCACGAGATGCAATTTCTGCTAGTACAATAAAACCAAAGCGTGGATCAGCCTCAAAGGACCTGGCTTCACCTATAGTAAATGCGTCAACAATTTCATCTGATACTACCTTTTTATTTGTATATGCTATGGCACGCTCTGGTGAGACAAACTCACCGGGTAACATGGCAACATTGATGAAGCCATCGTTTTTATCAGCCCAGTGTTGCAGTTTGGCAATATCTATAAGCTGAATATAGCCCACTTTTTTAGTATAAATGGCATGAGTCCCCTGCTCTTTTATTTGCTCTTGCGGTACTGCGCCTAAGCACGGCATATCTATTCTATTTTTAATCGCGCGTGTAGTGGCGTGCTCCACTTTTAATAGCGTTGACCCCACGCGCCCTAATCGTGCAACGCTGTCTACCCACCGGATAAAAGTCAAAATAACTATCGAAAAAGCCAGACAGGTTAGACAAAATAAAATGAAAAGCCCGGCTTCATCAAAAAAAGCTTGAGTCATTGCAGTAAGCGCTACGGCACTATAGATAAAAGCGCCTATGAAAACTGACAATGCATTTTGTGATACATCATCGGATATTATAAGGCTTAGAGAACGCGGCGTTGACGACTGACTGGCCGAAGCATAAGCATTGACCATGGTTCCTGCAGAAAAGGTGGCGATCACCATCATGCTAGATGCCATTATTGAAAGCAGCGTTTCAACTGATTCGGGTTTTATTTCAGGAATATGCTCAGCCAATGATGTGCCGTCTGCTACTTTAGCGACGAATACAGCAAAGATTGAGAGCAAACAAAAGCCAAGAGGTTTTACCCAAAGCTTTTCTTTTACACTGTATAAAAGGAAACGCAGTCTATCTACGGTAATCGGTGCTTCCATAAAACACTCCTTGTATTTCCACTACGTTTTATACGTACCGCTAGAAACAAATGTTTAACTAGACCATTTCATAACGTGGTTTTTAAATGTGGCGTGAGCCTGAATAAAAGCCTTTTTCACAATTGTTATTTGCCTTCAGCGCTTTTCCTATTACCAGAGCAACGCTTCGAGCAATAACGTACATTTTCCCAGTTCTTTTCCCATTTTTTGCGCCAAGCAAATGGTCTCTGACAAACCGGGCAAATTTTGGTGGGTAAATCAGACTTCTTCATTTTTGGTTAGCTTAGCCAGAAATGTTGAGGCATCTTGCTTCATAGTTTCGATATTTTCTTCTTTCATTCGACCGTAGGTTTTATAGATCATGGCCATGCGGTGATTGTTGCTCAATTTTTCCTTGTGTTTGTCAATAAAGTGCCAGTATAAGTAATTAAACGGGCACGCTTTTGGTCCGGTCTTTTTAGAAACTTGGTATCCGCAATTTTTGCAGTAATTGCTCATCTTGTTTATGTAGCTTCCGCTTGCGACGTACGGCTTACTTGCTAGGTTACCACCGTCGCTATACAAAATCATGCCAGCAACGTTGGGCAGTTCAACCCATTCATAAGCATCAGCGTAAACAAGCAAATACCACGATTGTACCTCTTCAGGGCTCAGTTCGGTTAACAGGCTGAAGTTGCCAATCACCATCAGCCGCTGTATGTGGTGCGCATACGCGTTTTGTTGGGTCTCTTTTATACATTGGCGCATACAGTTCATATTAGTTTGCGCATCCCAAAAGAAAGAAGGCAACGAGCGAGCGTTATTGAAATAATTGTCAGTTTTCAAATTTGGCATAAAGTGCCAGTAAAAACCTCTCACATATTCACGCCAGCCCAGTATCTGTCTAATGAACCCTTCGGCAGAATTAAGAGGTACTTGACCAGCATGGTACGCTTGTTCGGCGGCATGAATGGCCTCTTTAGGCGTCAACAAACCGCAGTTCAGATAAAACGCAATATGGGAATGATAAAGCCAAGGCTTCCCCTCGACCATAGCATCTTGATACTGACCGAAATTTGGTAGTCTTTCTTCTATGAAGGTATTTAAAACGCTGAGCGCATCTTCTCGTGTTACCGCAAAGTGAAAGTTATCGATATCACCAAAATGGTCGCTGAATTCGCTTTGTACTAACTCGATAACATCTGAAGTAATGTGGTCAATGTCGAATGTGGTGTGCTTTGGCACTTTGTGCGTTTCCGGCATGGACTCTCGGTTTTGGGCATCGTAATTCCACTTGCCTCCAATTGGATTTTTCCCGTCCATTAGTATGTTGTGTTTGCGACGCATTTCACGGTAAAAAAACTCCATGCGAAGTTGTTTTTTACTTTCTGCCCAGTCTGAAAATTCTTGTGGTGTGGATAAGAAACGATTGTCTTCACAGATAGTAACGGGTTTACCAAGTACGCTTTCCCATTGCTCCATGCTTTTGAGCAAACGGTACTCACCAGGCATGGTCACTTTTACTTCATCAAAATCCTTTTCGCTTAATGCGTGCTTCACTTGGGCAAGTAAGTCGCCTTTGTTAGTGCTATCAGTATAGTGAACATAGTTAACATTAAAATTTTCATTACGTAAACGTTTAGCAAAATGGCGCATTGCGCTAAATAAGAACGCTATTTTCTTTTTGTGGTGCTTTACATAGGTCGCTTCTTCACGCACTTCCGCCATTAAAATAGTATCTTTGCTTTTCACAGCATCGCTAATAGCCGGTAAGGTCTCGGTGAGCTGATCGCCTAAAACTAAAATAAGTGCTGCCATACCCTACTCTTTTATTTGCTGGAATGCGTCTAGCGCGCGTTGACGCGATGCTTTTAAATCAACAATTGGCTTTGGGTATTCCTTACCAAGTTCAATCCCTGCGTCTTTAAGTACCGCACCAGGTGCTTCCCATGGCTTGTGTATGTACTTATCCGAAAGCTTATTTAATTCTGGACAATACTTACGTACATAATTGCCCTTTTTATCAAACTTTTCGCCTTGTAGTATTGGGTTGAATATTCTGAAGTAAGGCGCTGCGTCTGCTCCAGAACCCGCAACCCACTGCCAACTGGCACTGTTACTGGCAAGATCAGCATCTAATAATGTGTCCCAAAACCATCTTTCGCCTTCATGCCAACTAAGCAATAAATTTTTAACCAAAAACGAGCCAACAATCATGCGCACGCGATTATGCATGTAGCCTGTTTGCCATAGTTCTCGCATACCGGCGTCAACAATAGGAATACCCGTTTTTCCTTTTTGCCACGCTTTAAGTGCCTTTGCATCTGTGCGCCAAGGAAATCTATCGAACTTATCGTTGAAGTTTTTATTTGGCAGTGTTGGAAAATGAAACAGTAAGTAATAGCTAAACTCACGCCACCCTAACTCGCTCAAATAGGTTTCAATACTTTTGTCTTCGCTATTTCCAAATTTGTCTTTTATTGCATACCAAACTTGGTTTGGCGAAACTTCACCAAAATGTAAATGCGGCGATAAGCGTGATGTTCCTCGTGATGAGGGAATGTCACGTCCGTCTTTATATTGTCGTGCAGAGTTTTCAATAAAGTCTGCTAGGTTATCCGCAGCACCGTCTTCACCTGGTGTCCACTCTTTAGCGATGGTTTCATCCCACTTAATAGTGGGTAGCAAGTCTAGCGATGCTAATTCAATACCCTCATTTTCTACGTCTGCATAAGTTATGCGTGCTGGCGGCGCTTTAGGGTATCGCGGCTCTTCAGCTTGCAAACAGCCTTTCTTGTAATAAGGCGTAAATACGCGGTACGGTGTGCCGTCTTTTTTAAGTACTTTCATTGGCTCCCATAAAAGACTTCCATTACAGCTATGTGCTTCGTAATCGCTGTCAATTAGAGATTGCTTAATCGCTTTGTCACGATTGATTTGCCAAGGCTCGTAGCAACGATTCCAAAAGACGCCTTTTGCATTGAATGCTTTCAATAACTTTGGAAGCAGAACTTGTGGATCACCTTTAAAAATTTGCAAGTGACCGTTAAGACGTTGGTTAAGAGAAGCGAGAGAATGATGAAGCCACCATTTGCTGGCTCCTCCAGGTACTCTTCCGTCAGGGGTTGTATCATCATAAATGTAAATAGGTACTATCTTCCCCATATCACACGCTGCATTTAATGCCGGATTGTCTTTTACGCGAAGGTCTTGTCTGAACCACATGATACTAACAGGAACTGTCACTTTTTTTCCTCAGGCGTTGCGCCAAATCTAAATATATTTCGTATTGGTTATCTTACGAAGTTAAGCGGTTTCAGGATCCGTGTAATCATCAAAAAAGCACATAAATTAGTATGAAAAATCAGCAGTCTAACTATAAATCTGAAAATACCTGTCAACGAGGCCTATTCTGGTTCAGGCACGACTTGAGGCTTCACGATAATGCGGCTATTTCTGCATTATGCGACGAGGTCAGCCAAGTCACGTTCGTTTATATTTTGGATGACAAAAACTTTACCCCAAATCCATTCGGTATCTCTCCAATGGGCAAGCACAGGCACATCTTTTTGCTACAAGCATTGGTTGATTTAAAACAACAATTAGCAAAGTTTGGACACGAACTACTGGTTGTAAAAGGCAGTGCCGCTGAGTGTTTAGTTGAACTATTAAGGTTTGGGCAATATACACATCTTGGAGTGAGCCAATATTGTGGTTATGATGAGACTGCAGAATTAAACACCGTCAAACGCTTCTTCGAAAAACTAACCGTTATCGAAACCCCCACCTTTGGATTGTTTGAAGCACAATCACTTCCATTTAGTATTGAAGAAATGCCCGATGTTTTTAGTCCGTTTAGAAGAAAGGTAGAAAAACACTGCAAACCACTCGCGGTTCACCCTACTATAGAGCGACTACCTCCCTCTTTTACACCAACGATAGACGCGTCTTTTTTAGTAACGCTCGACCTCGATTTGCCTGAACCTTCAGATTCGACGTTTATTGGTGGTGAAACCGCAGCGCTTTCACACCTACACACATATTTATTCAACTGGCATGCTGCGGCATCCTATAAAGAAACCCGTAATGCACTAGATACATGGAAAGATAGTACGAAGTTATCAGCTTGGTTAGCTAATGGTTCACTTTCTGCGCGAGAAGTAATGAGGCAAGTTCATCACTTTGAAGAGACCGTTGAAAAAAATGACTCCACTTACTGGATTTACTTTGAACTGCTGTGGCGTGAGTTTTTCCACTGGCTACAGTGTAAATATGGTGCTAGGTGGTTTCGCTTTAGCGGTATTCAGGGCAAAACACCTTCCACTACACATTGCCCAGAGACCTTTACGCAATGGTGCGAAGGTAAAACCGGGTACCCTATTGTGGATGCGTGTATGCGACAACTTGCTGAAACGGGATACATGTCGAACCGCGGCAGGCAACTCGTTGCCAGCTGCTTTGTGCACGAGCTGCGACAAGACTGGCGATACGGTGCAGCATGGTTTGAACACCAATTAGTTGATTACGATGTAGGTAGCAACTGGGGAAATTGGCTTTATCTTGCTGGCGTGGGAAGCGACCCTCGCGGACATAGACAATTTAACCTGCAAAAGCAGACTGAAATTTATGACCCAACAGGCCAATTCCGTAATAAATGGCTGTAGTTCTTTAGCTGTATGACGTCAGACAAATTTAAAGAAACAGTCACTGTTATCTGGTTAAAGCGAGATCTTCGTTTACGTGACCACGAACCTTTTTATCGCGCTGTAGAGGCCGGTGAAAAATTGCTCCCACTGTTTTGTTGGGAACCTTCGGTCATTGCCGATCCGCATATGGATATTCGTCATTGGCGATTTATGCAGCAAAGTATTGATGACATCAACAGTCAATTACCCGCCCACGCTGGTGTTTTGTCGCTACATTGTGAAGTGGCAGAAGCACTTAAATTTATTGCTCAAAATTACAACATTGGCGCGGTTAGGAGTTACCAGGAAATAGGTCTTGCGGTTACGCATAACCGCGATAAAGTTATTTCTAGATACTTGAAAAACAAAGCTATTTCATTTTCTGAATATCAGTATTGTGCAGTGTTACGTGGTTTGCCAGATAGAACCCAGTGGCAGCAAAACTGGGAGCGTCATTTTGCTGCTGCCACCTATGATTTTGATATAGAAGCTGCAAATTGGGTTAATTGGCGTGACCATGCCAGTCTTAAAAAAGCGTCTAAATCTATTAAGGAAATAGCTGAATTAAAATCCTTTCTATCCGACCGACCTAAAGACTATTCTGACGGGGGTGAATGTTACGTATACAAGTCTGAGTACACCAAAAATGAAGTAGCGTCCGATATAGCTACAATGCAACCTGGCGGTGAAAAACGTGCTTGGCAGGTGTTAAAAGACTTCTTCAGCTATCGTGGGCAGTATTATCACCAGCATATTTCTAAGCCTGAATATGCACGTCGAGCATGTTCGCGATTGAGCCCTTATCTCGCATGGGGCAATATCTCAATAAAGCAGGTTTATCAAAGCGTTCAGCTAGAAAAGCAAGCTAAGAAAGCTTTACCAACATCACAGCGTAAACAGTGGAGTCGCGCCCTATCTGCCTTAACATCCAGACTGCATTGGCACTGCCATTTTATTCAAAAGTTTGAAAGCGAGCACAGTATAGAATGGCGCTCTATGAACAGCGCGTACGAAAACTTTCCCTTTATAGATGGCCCTGAAGCTGAACGTCGTTTTCATCGTTGGGCTACGGGTCAAACTGGTTACCCGCTTGTTGACGCTTGCATGCGCGCACTTAAATATACCGGGTATATCAACTTCCGTATGCGAGCAATGGTCACGAGTTTTCTATGTCACCACCTTAATGTTCATTGGTTGAAAGCTGCTCATTATTTGGCAACACAGTTTTTAGACTTTGAACCCGGTATTCATTATCCACAAATACAAATGCAGGCGAGCGTGACTGGTATTCACACTGTGCGCCTTTATAACCCTGCAACACAGTCACAACAGCTAGACCCCGAGGGTGTCTTTATAAAGAAGTGGGTACCTGAGTTGGCGAGTCTACCTAATGAAGCGGTTCATGCTCCCTATTTGCTACCGCCATTAGAAGCGCAGATGTTAGACTTTAATATTGACCGTGATTATATCGCACCAATTATAGATATCGCTCAAAATAACCGCATGACTGCAAAAAGGTTGTGGGACTTTCGAGAGCGCGATGATGTCATTAAAGAAGCGCAGCGCATAGTTAGGCGTCATACCATGCAAAATAGTCCAAGCCGCGCGTGGTTAAACAACAGAGTCAATAAAACAACTTAACGGTTATTTTTTCTAAGCCATTCATTTAAAAGCTTAATCTGGCCACATTTGTAGGCGGCATACATAAGTCGCATAGCATTAGACATAGCTTCGCTGTCGGTCCAGCCTGTTTTATCTCGGATTTCGTCATAGCAGGCTTTTGCTTCTGGGCTAACATAACCTCTCACTAATTTTTTTCCTGCGTCTTTTTGTCTCTCTCTAAAGCGTCTTTGTTTATCAGCGTTTGCTTTTGCTCTATCTACAGGGCTTTTCTTACTGGTTTTTTTTGTTGTTTGATCTGTCATAGTTTTCACACATAGATACGATATTGTGAAGCGTAGTTTAATCGCTGTTTATAAATTGAACTTGTAGGGCGATATCCGTACGGGTTAAATTAACTTTGAGTATCTTAGCACGCGTTTTTCTTCAGAAAAATGACTGTTCAGAGTTGTTTGGCGTACAAGTGTTCGCTAAATTAACACCGTCACTTTAATAACAACAATGAGTTGGGAATGTCAGAGAAGAAAAGTAGTTTTAATAAAGAAGATTTATTGGCGTGTAGCCGCGGTGAAATGTTTGGTCCGGGCAACAGTCAACTACCAGCACCCAATATGCTGATGATGGACCGCGTAGTTTCAATTACGGAAGATGGCGGCGAACATGGTAAAGGCGAAATTATTGCTGAATTAGATATCACGCCAGATTTGTGGTTTTTTGACTGCCACTTTCCAGGTGACCCCGTTATGCCTGGCTGTCTTGGCCTAGATGCAATGTGGCAGCTTGTGGGTTTCTTCCTTGGTTGGAGCGGCGGCCCTGGAAAAGGTCGTGCGCTTGGTGTTGGTGAAGTTAAGTTTACCGGCCAAATACTTCCTACAGCCAAAAAGGTCACTTACAAGATTACGATGAAGCGTGTAATTAAGCGTAAACTCTTTATGGGTATGGCTGATGGCTCGGTTGAAGTCGACGGTCGCGAAATTTATGTCGCAAAAGATTTGAAAGTAGGCTTGTTCCAAGATACATCGAATTTTTAATCGCTGTTTAATCGACGTTGAGTAACAAGCGATAGAACAAAAAAAGCCCCTTTTCAGGGGCTTTCCTTTTTGCATAATCAGTTCATAAAAGAGAAGTGTTATTTAACACTTAAACCTAAGTGTCTATCTTCTACTGCCTCACGCCATCCACCTAACCACTGTGAACGTGCATCGTTTTGCTGAAATGGACAATTTTCCTTTGAACGACCGCTGATACCAGCTTGATAGCCTTTAGAATGGGCGCGAGTCATTTTATCTCTTTTTTGTCTTTTCATTGATTAGCCTCTTTTGTTTGTTGAATGTACAACAAATCATTTTCACGAGCGCTCTACATCATATCGGTTGATAGTGCCGGAAAATTAATTGCGTACCTTACTTTGATAGTGCAATTAACAAAATGGTTCAAGAAAAATTTAAAATTAAAACGCTTGACAAACTTTAAATAAATGAAGTTTCGATGAAATTTATGTTACATTTTTTATGCATAAATATGTTTGTTTTTTCATTTTTTTGGCATAAAAAAAGCCACTCGAATGTGGCTTTCAACGGCGGCCTAAAAACCGACCATAGAGTTCTATCGTTTACTAAAACGTCTACGTACAAACGCGGCAGCAAATAACCCGAAAAATGCGAGCCAACCCATTGATGCACCGCTGCGCTCAAATGGTTGTTCGTCTTCAGGCACTTCACAATCATCGACAGAGCCATTAGCCAGTGGCGTAAGCTTAACCGCTACAATAGAGTCAACTAATTGTGTCTCTCCGCTTGAGTTAATAATGTCAACGCCAGTTACGTATTTACTGTTTGTTTTAATACGCGCATTGGCGATAATTTCGTTATCGTCATTGATATCAACTGCTTCAATCAATTCATAAGTATTGTCACAAGATACTAGATCATTGAGGTCTAAAAACTCTTCTGTATCGATGTTGTACATAAACGCTGCAGTTTCGCGTAGGGTGTCGCTTGTTGCATCAACATCGGCCTTGCCCACCACAATATTGTTATTGTTGATAGCGTTTGCTGTCACACCTGCACTGACGAAGAATCCATCTGGATATTTCTGTTCTTGGGTATCTAGGTTATAAACAAAAAGGCGTGAGCGTGCGATATCGCTTTGCGAACGAAGCACAGCACCTGTGACCCAGTTCTCATCATTAATAGCAATGGCTTGGCTGATAATATTCTCCTCTCGAGGAAGGAGTTCAATAGTTTCACCGTCTCTAAATACTGTGGCAACACGCTCGCTTTCTGTTAATCCAGACTGGTTAGGGCGAGTAATCGTAATACGATCACCTGTTAGACCCTCACCGACGGCAATACCCTGACTATTGATGTCATATGCGTAGGTGAAATAGTGTGCCGAGTCATCTTCATCTGGCTCAAATAACAGCGGATATGTATCTGTACTAATAACATCACCATTGACGTCAATTTGCCAAATCGTGGCATTAACCTCAGACAATAAAACGAAGCCGGGCAAATAGTTTGTGGATGTATTCAAGTAATAGCTAGAGATGCGCGGTACTGAAAAATCACCATTGTATATGGTAAAAATACAACGACCTTCAGACTGGTCACCACGAAGCTCTGCGTCGGAACAGGTATCAATTGCCTCATCAACATCGTCTTGGAAACTTACTGTGCTGAAGCCCGCAACTTGCAGGTTCGAATTGATTGCGCGGGCTGACGAGAAACCGCCCGCTGTCGTGTCTACTGCTGGCAACGCTTTAGTCGCACCTGAGGTCTGAACAAAGCCCTGCTGCGCTGATTCAGGGTAGGTATAATTGATGGTATCACCATCTTCATTCTCATAAGGGTCTAACACCACCAACCCAGATGAATCACCCACTATGAAGTTGCCATTCAGACTATCTCTGCCTATCGCTTCTACAGAACGCGTATAATCATCGAACTTTTCAGTAATTTCGTCTAAGCCCGGAACCAAAGAAATATCTTGGGTGTCGGTGATATAAGTTCTAAACGGTGCAAGCTTTTGACCAGTGACTGCATTGGTGTTAGAAAGCAGATAGTTAACAATTGTTGAGTAATCTGCATCAGTGAATACACCTTGACGTGCATCATCTTCGTTTTCTAAATCTTCACCGTTAACATCGAAGAAAGTGGTATCTTCTTCTAACTGCTCCACATCTATAGGTGGGTTATATTCAAGTTGCACTACAGACAACATTTTGCCTGAATTATCAATTGAACGAGCAAAATTGTTTCTAGCGGTATCCTGCAAAGGAAGAGGTGTCACTGAATAGGTCGCGGCAAATGCCGAAACACTTCCTGTTGCCAACAGAACGGCGGCGGCAAGCTGAGTTCGTTTCATTTAAAATCCTATTTACTGCTGATTATCTTCCAGCATACTTTCTAGTTCATCCCAGCGCGCATATTTCTGGGAAAGTAATTCTTCTTTATCTGCCAATTCGGCTAATGCCTTGGCAGTAGTGTCACTGTCTTGTTTGAAAAAGTCTGGATCGTTAACTTTCTCTTGCATAGCCTCAAGTTCCTCCTCGAGCGTTTCCAGCTCTTTGGGTAAGGACTCAAGCTCACGCTGGTCTTTGTATGATAACTTTTTCGTCTTACGGGGAGAAGACTTAGCACTAGGACTGTCTGAAGCTGAATTAGTTTCATTCTTTACCTTGGCTTTTTCTTCCTTTTCGATTTGCTGACGTTTTTCCTGCTGTTCTTTATACCAGTTTTCTACGTCAGTGAAACCCCCAATAAATTCCCTGAGCAAACCATTACCTTCGAAAACCACGCTACTATTTGCTACGTTATCAACAAATTCCCTATCGTGGCTCACCAACAGAACAGTGCCGGTATATTCATTGAGCAAGGTTTCGAGCATTTCTAAGGTTTCAACATCAAGATCGTTAGTTGGCTCATCCAGCACAAGAACATTACTTGGCTTAAGCATAAGTTTGGCCAACATTAGACGGTTCTTTTCACCACCAGATAGCGACTTAACCGGCGCATTAACGCGTTCAGGCGTGAATAGATAGTCTTGCAAGTAACTGATAACGTGGCGCGGGTGGCCGTTCACCATAAGATCGCGCTTACCATCCCCTACAGCGTCAATAACAGTCTTTTCTAAATCTAATCCGTGTCGATGTTGATCGAAATAAGCGACTTCTAAATTAGTGCCCTGCTTGCAATTTCCACTATCAGGCTGTAACTCACCTAACAAAAGCTTGATAAGCGTACTTTTTCCGCTGCCGTTAGGCCCAATCAGGGCAAGCTTATCACCACGTAATACATTTAGGTTTAAGTCTTTAACAATAGGCTTACCTTCAATGCTATAAGTTAAGTCTTTTACCTCAAATACCATTTTGCCAGAGCGTACGCCTTGATGTTGATTGACAACGGCATTTCCTTGTACCGCTCTTCTTGCTTTGCGCTCTTCCCGAAGTTTTTTGAGTGCCCTTACTCGCCCCTCGTTGCGAGTACGACGGGCTTTGATACCCTGACGGATCCATACTTCTTCTTGCGCAAGCTTTTTATCAAACTCCGCGTTTTGAGACGCTTCTACCTCTAAGTCGTGCTGCTTTTTCTCAAGGTAGGTTTCGTAATTGCCTGGATAGCTGGTAACAGACCCGCGATCTAGGTCAATAATACGTGTCGCCATAGCGCGTATAAATGCACGGTCGTGGCTTACAAACACGATAGCACCCTGGTAATTGCTTAAGCTGGATTCAAGCCAGCGGATCATTTCAATATCAAGGTGGTTGGTAGGTTCATCTAACAGCAATAAATCAGGCTGTCTAACAAGCGCACGTGCTAACGCTGCTTTTCTGCGCCAGCCCCCAGATAACGTAGATAACGATATCTCAGGGTCAAGTTTAAGCATGGTAAGCGTTTGTTCAATTTGCTGTTCGAACTGCCACGCATCTCTTGCTTCTAATTGTTCTTGTAGTCGTTGAAGTTTATTTAAATTAGCTTCACTTGGGTCTTCACCCACAATGCGCGTTTGATGGAAATAGGCTTTTAGCGTTTCACCTACGTCAGATAATCCCTCAGCAACGTAATCAAACAGTGTTACATCGGTTGTTTGTGGCGGGTCCTGCTCTAAACGAGCTATTACGGTATTATTCTCAATAATGCGTTGGCCATCGTCGGCAATAATATCACCTGCGATAACTTTCATAAGCGTTGATTTACCGCTTCCGTTGCGACCTACCAAACATACACGCTCTTTAGGCTGTACGACAAGTTCAACACCATCTAAAAGCGGTGGATTTCCATAAATAACAGTGATGTTTTTTAACTGCAAAATGCTCACTGAAGAAACTCCTCTAAATCGGCTGCTGTAAAAGGCCAGCCAATTTCTTTTTCGTTATCTGCTCGTTTCAATACGGGGATCCTTGCACCGTACAAATGGTACAGCTCGGTGCTTGTACGAATATTTACTTTCGCAATTTCAAGTGACGAGAACTTGGATGTTTGCTGAAGTTCAACATCCGCTAGGTCACAGAGGCTACATTGAGGGCCCGTGTAAAAGATTATTTTCATGAACGTAGAATCCAACACTGGTGTATCTTACCTTTTCGGGCAAAATCTTCGGGTATGGTTTCGTGAGTAATATTTTCAATTGCTAAGCCAAGCGTAGAGATGGCTGACTCGTCTAACTTAAAACCACGTTTATTGTTAGAGAAGATTATAGTCCCCTGCTCTTTTAAACAGGCTTTGGCGTCGGTAAGCATTTTTACATGGTCGCGCTGAACATCCCATGTGTTTTGCATACGCTTTGAATTTGAAAACGACGGTGGGTCGATGAAAATAAGGTCATATTTACCTTTGTGCGTACCTAACCATGTTGTGCAATCCGCTTGAATGAATGCGTGAGGCCCATTTAGTTTATTTAACGCTACGTTTTTCTTTGCCCATTCCAAGTAGGTATTCGACATGTCTACTGTGGTAACAGACTTGGCACCGCCCATAGCTGCAAATACAGATACGCTGCCCGTGTAAGAAAACAAATTCAATACGTCTTTGTCTTTTGACAAGGCTTTTACTTTTTGACGGGTATTGCGATGGTCTAGGAAAAGACCGGTATCTAAGTAATCAGTAAGGTTAACTAAAAAGCGAGCGTCGTTTTCGAACACGTCCATCATGTCACCTGACTGATTTATTTTTTCGTATTGCTTCGTCCCTTTTTGTTGGCTACGCACTTTAAGTGCAATATGCTTGGGGGATACGCCAGTTACGGCAGGCAGATGCAACAATACTTCTTGCAGGCGTTTACGGGCTTTATCTTCTGATACGGTTTTAGGCGGAGCATATTCCTGAACAACCAGCCAATCACCATATCTATCAACGGCTACGTTATAATCCGGTAAGTCAGCATCGTAAATACGGTAGCAGTTTGTGTTTGCGTTTTTTATCCAGCCTTTCATGCGTTTAAGGTTTTTCTTAAGGCGATTTGCAAACTCGTGGTTGCTGGCATCTTCACTAAATTGAACCGTGTTTTGTTCATCAAGCACATAGTTGGCTAAGCGACACTCTAACTTACCATTATTCATAGCATAGTCTTTAGTGGCGCGAAGCTTTAATACGCGTAGTAAATCGCGGTTACTGCTAAGAAGCGACACATGCCAACCTTTCCACGCTTCTTTAAAGCGTTTACCCCAATCACTAAATAGTGGTATTAACGAAGTCAGTTCACCCAAACGCTCACCGTAAGGTGGGTTAGAGACAATGTAGCCTGGAGTGGCTACTGGCGGAGAAGACTTTGTTGCGTCTTGCTGTGAGAACGAAATATCGTTGAATACGCCTGCAAAATCAGCGTTGGCTTTCGCAATCGCCACCATTTTACGACTGAAGTCACCAGCATAAATACCGCCGCAGTTTGGCTTTTGAACAGATATAGCATGTTCTACCAACTCTTCCCAAACTTTAGCTTCGTGGCCAAGCCACTTAGTAAAACCCCAGTATGAACGCTTGATACCTGGCGCAATATTACGCGCAATATAGGCAGCTTCTATCGCAATGGTGCCTGAGCCACACATTAAATCTACCATAGGCGCTTCGGTGTTTTCTGTCCAACCACTGCGCATAAGCATTGCACTGGCGATATGCTCTTTAAGCGGGGCGTCACCGGTTTCTTGTCGATACGCGCGTTGGTGTAAACTTGCTCCAGCTAGGTCGATACCCAAAATCACATTGTCACGGTGCAGTCTGGCATATACAGAAATATCAGGGCTTTTGCGCTCAACAGACGGGCGAGGTAAATCTTGCTCAACGAATGAATCTACGATGGCGTCTTTCACTCTAACTGCACCAAACTGGGTATTTTTGATAGCAAAGTTGGTGCCGATAAATTGCACAGATAAGGTATGACGTGAATCCATTTGCATCTGCCAGTCGATGCCCATCGCCGTGTTATAAAGCGCATCTGCATCGCCTGCTTTTCCCGATGCTAGTACCCAGATCACGCGGTTAGCTAAGCGTGACCATAGGCAAAGTTTATACGCATCTTCTTTTGAGCCTTCAAACTGAATAGTGCCAGGACCCTGCTTTATTTGTGCATCAGGGCAGAGACTTAGCACTTCTTGTTTTAATAGTTCGTCAAGACCGCGACTGGTCGTAACCAGAATAGTATTCATTCATGTACCTGTATTTGATGTACGTGCTTTATGCAAAAAGCACGTACACGAGAGATTGGTTTCGGGTGTACTTTACTTCGATTGTATTATAACGCGTTTACTATGCGTTTAACGAGCGATGGGCCTTGATAAATAAAAGCCGAGTAAACTTGTACTAATGATGCGCCTGCGTCTAAGCGCGCTTGCGCTGTTTCTGGAGAGTCGATGCCCCCTACGCCAATAATAGGTATCGCTCGATCAAGGGCTTTATTTAGCTTGCGAGTTACTTCTAGGCTCATATCTGTCATCACAGAACCGCTCAAGCCGCCCATTTCATCAGCGTGCTTTAACCCCGCTACAGCGTCTCGTGAAAGCGTTGTATTCGTTGCTATCACGCCATCCATTTTACTGTTGATCAACGATGCCGCAATGCTTTCGATTTCAACATCACTAAGGTCAGGCGCTATTTTAATGAACAAGGGCACATACTTACCGTGGGTTTGTGTGAGCGTTTCTTGGGCGGCTTTTAAGCCTACTAATAACTTGTCAAGCGCTTCACCGTACTGCAGGTTTCTAAGCCCCGGTGTGTTGGGAGATGAAATGTTTATAGTGACATAGCTGGCATAGGGGTAAACCCTATTCAGGCAGATAAGATAGTCGTCAAGGGCATTGGCCTCTTCAGTATCTTTATTCTTACCGATGTTTATGCCAATAGGCCCCTTAAATTGTGCTTGCTTTACCTGCTCTACTAGATGATCCACGCCTTTGTTATTAAACCCCATGCGGTTAATAATGGCGTGCTTTTCAGGAATTCTGAATAAGCGAGGTTTTGGGTTTCCTGGTTGAGGACGAGGCGTAACCGTTCCAATTTCAACAAAACCAAATCCCATGCTCGAAAATGCATCGATACAATCGCCATTTTTATCTAAGCCTGCCGCCAAACCAACAGGGTTGTCAAAGGTCATACCCGCAACGGTAACGGGCTTTTTGATTGTTGGTGTGCTGTACATCCATTTCAGCGGGGTATGTTGGGTCTTGTTCAGCCAATTAATGGTGAAATCGTGACTTTTTTCAGGCTCGCACTGAAGTAAGAGTTTTTGCACTAGAGATTGCATGGTTGTTTTAAACGCTCGCTTATTAGGGGCCTAGAGAACGCTACCATATAAGGGTTTGCACAGGTCTCATTTTCGATAAAACTGCTGTGAAACTATACAATAATGTTCAAGCGGCCAATAAAAAGCCCTGATTAACAGGGCTTAAAATATTAAGGTGCGTGTATTCTAATGGTTAGACTTCACGCTTAAAAGCATCAATTCACGTAAAGCGACAGAAAATTTCGCAAATTCATGTGTTGTACTGGTCTTAAACTCTGACATCATGTGATACCAGCGTTTAAGAAGTACCTGATTACTTTCAATCCACTCATCTAGAATTTGGTCAGCATCACTGACGTCTTCACGAGAAGACAACAGGTTTGCTGCGATTGAACGCTGCTGCCAATCAAGTTCTTCGCGATATGAAGCCCGCGCCAACGCTTGCCAATGGTTGCTCACTGCTTGATTGTTTATTTGGTCCAAGAACCAGTGAAGCTCTAAGCGATAACCTAATTGATAGTAAAGCTTAGCGACAACATCGGTATCGTGTTTATCAGTTTCTACGATCTGTGCCAAGTCGAAGCTAGAGAACATGTTTGAGAAACTCGCAACTTGATATGCAATATCTTGAGGTACACCTTTATCGATATACTTCTGCGTTGCCGCTTCTAATTGCGAATATTCACTTTCAACCAAATAATGCTGTAAGTTTTTCGACAGTTTATCGAATGTACCGCGGTAGCTAGCAATGGCTTCTTCTATGGATTGCGCTTTATTGCCGTGGCGAATATACCAACGTGAAGCGCGACGCATAATTCTGCGTGCTTCATCCAACATTTTAAGCTGAAGCTTAGCTGGGATAGCGTTGTCTAATGCCTCTATACGCTCCCACAGCGTCTTCATATTGAAGATACCGTGTACAATTGCGTAGGCGTCAGCAATTTCGCTTACACTTGCACCCGTTTCTTCCTGCATTCTGAACACGAAGTTAAGGCCCATGTCATTAACCATGTTATTGGTTAATTTAGTGGCGATTATTTCGCTTCTAAGCGGGTGTTGCTGCATATGTGTTGCGAACTTTTCGCGTAGCACTTTAGGGAACGCCTCTACTAACAGCTTTCCGTGATAAGGGTTGTCAGTTATTTCTGGAATGTTCAACGCGTCTTTAAGCACCATCTTGCCATAGGCGATGAGAACACTTAATTCTGGGCGCGTCAGGCCTTGGTCTGTGGCGACACGATCTGAAATCTCATCGTCACTTGGAATAAACTCCAACTCACGGTTTAACTGACCTTCACGCTCAAGACCGTGAATAAAGCGAAGTTGTTCTTTAAGCTGCTTCACGCCAGCCAGTTCGGTAATGGAAATCGACTGGGTTTGGCGATAACAGTCTTTCAGTACAATACGACTCACATCGTCAGTCATATCGTAAAGCAGCTTGTTACGCTGTTTGAGCGTAAGCTCACCGTCGTTCACTAAACTGTTAAGCAGGATTTTGATGTTAACTTCGTTATCCGAGCAATCAACACCACCAACGTTATCGATAAAGTCGGTGTTAACGCGGCCGCCATTAGAGGCGTACTCGATACGGCCTAATTGGGTCAAGCCTAAGTTACCACCCTCACCTACGATTTTAGCTTGAACGTCACGGCCATTTACCCGTAAATCATCATTCGCACGATCGCCCACTTCAGAGTGAGATTCTTTCTTACTCTTGATATAGGTACCGATACCGCCGTTCCACAGTAAGTCGACAGGCATTTTCAATATATTATGAATAAGCTCGTTAGGGGTCATGGTAAGCTGGCGCGTACCCAACCATTTCTTCATTTCGGGCGTTAGCTTGATAGACTTAGACGCGCGGCTAAATACACCACCGCCTTTCGAAATCAGCTTACTGTCGTAGTCTTCCCAGCTCAAACTTGGGTTTTCAAATAAACGCTGCCGCTCTTTATAACTTGCTGCTGCATCTGGACTTGGGTCGAAGAAAATATGTAAATGGTTAAACGCAGCGATTAGTCGCGTATGCTCTGATAACAACATACCGTTACCAAACACGTCTCCAGCCATATCGCCCACACCCACAGCGGTGAAGTCAGTGGTCTGGCAGTCAATACCTATCTCTCTAAAGTGACGCTTAACTGATTCCCAACCGCCGCGCGCAGTTATACCCATTTTCTTGTGGTCGTAACCTATGCTGCCACCCGAGGCAAATGCATCGCCCAACCAGAAGCCAAATTCTTCTGCAATACCGTTGGCAATATCTGAGAAGGTAGCAGTACCTTTATCTGCTGCGACAACCAAATACGGGTCGTCATCATCAAGGCGAACAACATCTTTAGGCGGTACTATTTCGCCGTTTACAATATTATCGGTTATATCCAGTAAGCTTGTGATGAAGGTTCGATAACATGCCTGACCTTCAGCTTGTATAGCGGCACGGCCTTCACCTACTGGCAAATTTTTACAAACAAAGCCACCTTTCGCACCAACAGGGACAATAACTGTGTTTTTAACCTGCTGTGCTTTAACCAGACCTAAAACTTCGGTTCTAAAGTCTTCTTGACGGTCAGACCAGCGAAGGCCACCACGGGCAACTTTTCCGCCACGTAGATGCACACCTTCAACGCGAGGGCTGTATACAAAGATTTCAAACTTTGGCAGCGGAAGCGGCATTTCAGGGATCAGTTCAGGCATCATCTTAAATGACACGTAAGACTTCTCATTACCCGCATCGTCAGGTTGGTAGAAGTTTGTGCGCAAGGTTGCTGACATCATATCTAAGTAACGACGGATAATACGGTCGTCATCAAGATTACTTACGTTGTCTAGCTGCGCTTTAATCGATTCTAAAATAGCGTCTTCTTTTTTCTGGTTACGCTTCTTCTTAGGGTTAAAGCGTTGGTCGAAGAAGTCGACAAGTAAGCGCGCGATATCTGGGTAATTAGAAAGGGTATTCGCAATGTAATCGCGACTGAATGAGCTGCCTGTTTGGCGCATATATTTAGCATAGGCTCGCAGTATGGTGACCTTTCGGCCCGTCATATTTGCGCCTAGAATAAGGCGGTTAAACGCGTCATCTTCTAGCGTTTTATACCACACTTTTGCAAAGGCATCTTGGAAGAGGATTTGCGCGTTTTCCATGTCAAAGTGTTGTCCACTTTTGTGCAACATGGTGAAATCCATTACCCAGTTACGCTCGCCCTCTGAACACGTTATTTTATAAGGACTCTCATCAATTACGCGTAACCCAAAGTTCTCGAGCATGGGTAACACGTCAGACAAATGAATAGGTTCTGCGCGGTGGAAAAGCTTAAGCTTAACAACTTGGCTGTCTGCGTCCTCTTCTTGAGGGCGATAGAACAACATGTCCAACGTATGGTTGTCGTCAAGCATCTCTAGCTTGCCAATATCAACTAGCGCTGCAGATGGAAGGTTATGCTCCATGTAGCTACGAGAAAACGCATTGTTGTACTTACGCTCAAGAGCTTTGCCAGATGCTTCACCGTGCGCAGCTGAAATAGCTGACGCGAGTCTGTCATTCCAGGTTTTGGTCAACTCAATAATGTTTTGCTCTATTTCCTTCACATCGAATTCCGCGTTGTTGTCGTTGACTCTTGCAATGTAATGCGTACGGGCATACACCGACTCTGAGAAGAAGGTGGTAAATTCCACTTCTTCAGTTGCACCTAAAGACGCCTTAAGTAGCGCTTGTGTTTCTTTACGCAACTGAGTGTTGTAGCGCTCTCTCGGTACAAACACCATACAAGAAAAGAAACGACCAAATGTATCTTTGCGGATAAACAAACGTGAAATACCGCGCTCTTGCATTTGGAAAATACCCATTACAATTTGCGCAAGTTCTTCCGCTGGCGTTTGTAATAATTCGTCACGTGGATAGGTTTCTATGATGTTAGCGAACGCTTTATAGGCGTGTGTGCCAGGCTCGAAACCGGATAACTCACAGATACGCTTAATCTTTTCGCGCAAAATCGGCAGTTGAGTAACGCTATTGTTATAAAACGATGCTGAATACAAACCTAAGAAGCGATGTTCGCCGACAACTTGCCCGTCTTTATTGAAGACTTTTACACCGACATAATCCATGTATGCTGGGCGATGTACCCGCGCTCGTGAGTTGGTCTTGGTTAGAATTAACGGATTTTTACTTAATGCTTCTGCCCTTGCCGACGCAGGCAAGCGTGATAATAAACGCTCTCGGTCGTTTACTGAGTTTTTAAGAAGGCCTAAGCTGGTATCGTTTCTTGGGATCCATCTATGGTCCCCCTCAATGGCTTTAACATCGTAATAACGATATCCCATCATAGTAAAGTTATGATCGCTCAACCATTCCAAGTACGCCTTCGTCTGTTTTTTAGCGTCTGCAGACACTGGCCAATTATACTTAGCGTTGTTTTTGATGACGTCTTGTAAGGTATTCGTCATATCTTGCCAGTCTTTAACCGCCAAAGATACTTCGTCAACAACAGAGAAAAGCTCTTTGGTTAACGCGTCAATATCCTTTTTTGATGTCTGAGTATCGACTTCAATGAAGATGACAGTCTCTTTTTTAGCACCTTCAAGGCTCTGGCCAGGCTCGGCAAACGCTTCAACTTTGTTTGCACCGTCTCGTTTTATGCCAATTGGGCTATGAAGGAAAAGGTGTGCGGTAATGTTTAACCGGTTAAGCAGCATTCGAACAGAGTCAACCAAGAACGGCATATCTGATACGATAATTTCTACGATGGTGTGGCTAGAGTGCCATCCGTGTTTAGCAATTTCCGGATTAAATACACGTATGTATGGTGACGCGTGTTCAAACTTTGCTAAGCCATTCCATAAACTTAATGTTGCTCCATAAAGGTCGCTGTCGTTGCGATTTTCTAAGTCATCGCTTGATATGTTTTTATACAACAGACGTCCGAATTGCTGCACAAGAGACTTCTGCTTGGTATCTACTTTTTTATCAATAAGTGCAAATACGTTTTCTAGCAGTACTGAGTGTCGCTGTGAGGTGACTGTCATTTGTTAACCTTTTTTGAATGTCGTAATACCAATTCAACTTGGTATAAGTGCCGAGTACCTAACTATTTTCTCTAATAAATGACGCTAATGAAAGCCCATTTTTAACCTTATATTAACAGCATAGATAACTATGCAGAAAACACCCAAAAAAAAGGGCCAAAAGGCCCTTTTTTATGCGTAGCTATGCAAAAATAATTTATGCATCAGGGTCATTCTTATTCCACCACAGGAACCTAGCTAAGGCAGGCAGTACAATTATTGCACCGAGCATGTTCACAACGAACATAAACGTTAGCAATATGCCCATATCCATTTGGAACTTAAGTGAAGAGAACACCCAGGTACTTACGCCTATTGCCAACGTGATGCCGGTAAATAGCACAGCACTTCCACGTTCTTTTAGGGCTGCGAAATACGCTTCCTGAACGGTGGCGCCTTTCTTCAACATCAAGCTCTTGGTCGATAGTATATAAATACCATAGTCCACACCGATACCCACGCCTAGTGCGATAACCGGTAACGTAGAGACGGTGAGACCAATTTGAAGGTATGTCATTAGCGCTTGAGCTAATACAGACACTACATAAAGCGGTATTACAACGACTAACGTGGCACGTACAGAGCGGAAGCTTATCAGGCACAGTGCAATTACAGCACCAAACACATATAGCATCATAGGATCTTGCGCTGCACTAACCGCTTCGTTAGTTGCGGCCATTACGCCAACCGGTCCTGAAGCAAGGCTGAATTTCATATCATCGGTTTGATACTCATCTCGATACGCTTTAACTGCATCGACAACCCGAGATATGGTTTCGGCTTTGTGGTCTTCCATGAACAGGATAATCGGCATAACAGAACAGTCACCATTAAGTAAACCAGATGACGTAGGTACGCGGGAAATAGCTTGAACTAACGTTTGTTGATTACGAGGAAGCACCTGCCATTTAACATTGCCCTCGTTGTAACCTGCGTTCACAATTTTTGCTACAGATGCAAGTGAAACCGCCGACTGAACCCCTTGTACGTTTTCCATTTTCCATTGGAAGTCGTCCATGGCTTTCATTACGCTGTGCGATGTACAGGCTTCTGGCGTGGTTTCAACCAGAATAGAAATGTAGTCTACTGTAACCTCATACTTATCGGTAATTAAGAAGGTATCTTGGTTATAGCGTGATGTCTCATGCAAGGCCGGAGCCCCTGCGTGTAAGTCCCCTATCTTCATGTTTTGCGCTTGGAAGTGCCCAAGTACAAACAAAATAGCGGTAACAGTTAAGATAAATGCTGCTGGCTTTTTACGCGAACATGCAGCAATAACTTCCCAGAATTTAGAGTTAGCATTTTCCTTACCCGCAAATTTTTTAACATACTTCTGGTCTAGCTTTAAGAAGCTCATCAGGACAGGAAGCAGCAAAAGATTAGTAAGAATAATTACCGCCACACCCATACTTGCTGTTATTGCCAACTCGCGAATAATGCCAATATCGATAACCAGCAACGTCATGAAACCGACCGTATCCGATAACAGGGCGATTCCGCCCGGTACGAGTAGATTTCTGAATGCCGCCATAGAGGCCCGTTTTGCACCAATACCCGTTACCGCCTGTTTTTCTACAGCGTTAATCATTTGCACACCGTGACTAACACCAATCGCGAACACCAAAAATGGTACTAAAATTGACATAGGGTCCATGCCAAAGCCGATTGAGGTCAAAAGTCCAAGCTGCCAGATAACAGCAATAATTGAGCAAACCAATGGCAATAAAGTAAGCATGATGCTGCGTGAGAAGAAGTACACCATTACCGCAGTGATCGCGATTGCGATGGCAAAGAATAACAGTACGTCTTTAGCTCCGTCGGCCACATCACCAATCATTTTTGCAAAACCGATAATATGAATAGATGTGTTTTCGTTTTCATACTGACCGCGAAGCTGCTCTTCTAGCTCTGCTGCCAGAGCGAGTGTATTAAGCGGCTCCCCTGTTTGTGGGTCAATATCGAGTAACTGTGCGGTTACCATAGCACAGCTGTAATCACTGGAAACTTGTCGGCCTACAATGTTTGCCTTTTCTACGTTTGCAGCAACTAATTCCAGTGCTTCAGGGCTAGACGAATTAAAGTCTGCGGGAATGACTGGACCGCCAGCAAAACCACCTTCAACGATTTCTGTAAAGCGCGTTGAAGGCGAGAAAAGTGAGATAACTAATGAGCGGTTCACACCATTAATAAAGAAAAGCTGGTCGTGAACATTTTTCAACGTATCAAAGAAGTTTTGATTGTAAATATTGTCGTTCTTATCACAGACAGAAACCAATATGTTATTGGCCCCACCAAAATCTTGGCGGTGCTCAATATAGGTTTTCATGTATTCATGATTAAGCGGAATATTTTTCTCAAAACCTGCGTCTAAGCGCATCTGTGAGGCTTGGTAACCTAGAAATACCGTTGCAATAGCGAAAAGTGCTACCACAATTTTACGGTTTCCAAACACTAATTTTTCTAGAAAATGGGTCATTGTTTTTATACTGCCCTATTTTAAATTCAACGTTTTAATGCCATTCGCGGAAACAGCAATGCTTGTACCATTGAACTGTGTGGCATTTAAAAGCGCTGCTTTATCTTTTATCTGTGATACCTTGATGCCTTCATCAGCTTCGCAGTCCGATGGATTGGCATAAGGGTCCCGCATACTGGTAGGAAGTGGACGCTGTGCGCTTACCATCATACCATTATTGCCTAACGCATAGACCTTTGACTCTGAGCCAACGAGAATTGAGTTAAGCGTGCTGGTTGAACAGGTTTGAACGTATTCCCATTCCCCTTGGTTTCTGTTCACGAAAATGTTACCGCGAAGTCCTACCGCTAACACCGTATTTTCATCTAACGGTTTGATATCAAAAAATGACCCAGTATAGTCAACGTAATAACGCTCCCAAGACTCCCCCATGTTAGTACTTTTTGCTAACAAACCCGCTTCACCCGCCATATAAAGCGTATCTCCGTCAAGGGTCACGCGATTTAAGTGAGGCAAGATAGACTCTAACTCTTGTTGATAAAAATCTTCGTCTTCCTTGCGAATTTCTTCGAGATATTCTTGGTCCATTGGGTCAAGAAGACTGGCGTGGCGCTCTGCAGACCACGTTTTTCCACCGTCAAGCGTTCGATAAAACAGGCCATAGGCACCAGTGGCAATGCCTTGCTTTTCGTCAAAAAATAATACATCTAAAAACGGGCGTTGAAGGTCGGGTTGATAATTTTGAATTTCCCAGGTTTCGCCCTTGTCTGAAGAATGAAGAATGACAGCGTCGTGACCTACTGCCCAAATATTCTCGCCTACAACAGTAGTCGCAGTTAGCGTTGATTGAGTGGGCACGAGTTTCTGATGAAAACTCTTGCCATCTTCCGATAATAAAACGTGACCGCGTTCACCGACAATAACGACAAATGAATCAGCGTCTATGTCCAAAAGAACCGATTGCTCAACCAATGGTGCCATGAATGCTTCTTCGGCGAGTGCAGTTGAAGAGTAATTAACTGCGAAAGTGGCGGCAATGCACGCTGCAATGGTTTTTTTCATAATTAACCATTCCCCCTATTTATAATTGTCTGTATACAAAAACGGTTGGCATTTGCCAACCGTTTGTTGTGTAAGGCGATTAGCGCATACCTTCTCGTCGTAACGCTTGAGGCGTGAATTCCACATCTCGAGGGCGCACGGTGAAGTCATACATCTCTTCCTCGTTGTCTAAGCCAATGGCTAAGTAACGTCGAGAGTTTAAGTCGTAATACGCGTCAAGCGTCGACCATTGTGTTGGTACTTCGTAATAGTTCACACCATAAGCTACACCAACGCGGTACAGTTCGCCACGATTATCATACATATCAGCAACTTGAATTTGCCAGCTATCTTCATCAATGAAGAATACGCGTTTTTGATAAATATGACGGAACCCTTCTTTTAGCGTCGCTTCAACTACCCAAACACGGTGCTTTTCCCAGCGTGTTAAGTCTGGATTAACGTGATTTGGCTTCAAAATATCCTCATATGAGGCATTGTCTGAATGAAGTGCATAGTTGTTGTAGGCAACAAACATTTCCTGTTTGCCAACAAGCTTCCAGTCATAACGGTTTGGAGAGCCGTTAAACATATCGAAGTCATCGGTAGTACGAAGACCGTCTGCTGCTGTACCTGGTGTGTCATACGCGATGTTTGGCGCAAGACGCACACGACGCTGACCGGTGTTATAAGTCCATGCTTTACGCGGCTCTTTTACCTGATCTACTGTTTCATGCACAAGTAGCGCAGTTCCCGCTAAGCGAGCTGGCTTAGTCACCTTTTGCTTAAACATGAACAAAATATTGTCTTCTGTTAGCTTCTCTGGCGTAGCATCTTCTTCTGCGTACTTAATTAATAACTGCTCGTCAAAACCAATAACGTTGTAGTCACCGCCGGTAGTAACCGCCGCTTGGCCACCATTTCGCTGAACCGCTTCGCCACGATAGCGAAGAATGTGGTTCCAAATTGCTTCGAGACCGTTTTGGGGTATTGGGAAAGGAATACCCAAAACCGCGCCTTTAATACCATTACCGTCATCTAGCAGTTCAGCTCGTGACGCGTTTACCTTAGTAGCATCATAAATCGCTTGTGGATTTGACGCAGAACGGCGTGTTGGGTAAACCGGCATGCGGAACGTTTCAGGGTACGCTTCAAATAACTTCTTCTGACCTTCTGATAAAAATTCTGCGTACTCTTTGTAGTTTTGAGCCGTAATTTCAAATAACACTTTATCATCTGGATATGGATCAGGGTGATGGTCACCCACGGTATAACCTGAAGGTGCAGCAGTAATACCGCCAGTCCATGCTGGAATACTGCCGTCTGCATTTCCTGCTTTAACCGCACCTAATGGTGTTAAATCATTACCCAGTTTGTTTGCGTCTGCTTCAGACACTTTAGCCATTGCGCTTGCACCAGACAAGGCTAGTGACAAGGCTGCAGCGATAATTCCTACTTTTCTAATCATAAAAACCACTCTTAGATTGCGTATTTGATGTTAAATGAAATGAAGTCTCTGTCAGATAGCGCATTGGTTGTACCAATACCACCCCAGAATGCACTGTAAGACGCCGTTGCAGACCATTTGCTTAAATAGTCGAACGTGAAAGAAAGTGCAGCAGACTTAACATCTTCTGTGAAAAGGAATAATGGATCCGGCGTTGTACCTTCAACATCGTGCGAGAAGGTACCGCGAACGCGAAGGTTCATACCCGCGAATATTGAATTGTAATCAGCAACAGCTAACAAACGGTAACCCCATGCGTCGTCTGTTGCAAACGGGTTAGTTTCAGGGCCATCCGAAAGACCAACGTGTAATCCCTCACGAGCATTGCCGTTGATCGGTTCTAGAGACGGTGTTCGTGCTGTGCCCGGTGCATTTAAACGAATTACGTCTGGGTCTGGCATATCAACAACGTTCACATAACCTACTTCACCTAGAAGCACAAAGTTATCAGAGCCGAACTTAGGACCAAATACGTGTGATGCAGTAAACTGCATCTGCCATGTATCAGAGAATAGGAAACCTTCTGCGGTTTCACCTGGGCCTACAGCGCGACCAATGTTGTTAAGCTGTGATATACCTGCTAAATCAGGACGTAGGCCAGCATTCGCAAGCTGCTCAGGCATACCCATATAAAGCAGTTCAACATCGTCGATTTGTAATGGCTCATCTACACGGTATGCAAACTCACCAGCAAGAGCCGTAGTGCCAATGTTAGTGTTAAAGCTCATACCATAAAGCTTGATGTCTTCTGGGAAAAAGAATTCAGACTTTGTGAATGCGCCAAGTTCGGTAATATTATCACGTGTAACTTCGTTTGCTGCTATAAACGCCAAGTCTGCGCCGATACCCGCTTGCGTAAAGTCAGAGGTAACGCCTGAAATCAATGGGCGTTGGCTGTGATAGTTGATGTGGTAAAAGCTAAACTCAGTTTCGTTAAGGTTTTCTGCAAACCATGTTAAGCGAAGACCGTATTGACCTTGATCGTCTGCATCATTACGCACCTCATCACTAAAGCCTCTCACAGCAACTTTTGTTGGGTAAGCGAGGTAAGCTTGAGAAATCGCCGCAGGATCTGCACCTGAGCGCAGTAAATCGCCGTAGCCATTTAGCGCTGTTAATAAATGGTCAAGGTCAATATCAGGGTTACCACTGAAACCTAGCTGGATGTTGTTGCGCTGACCGCCCTCGCCTGCGAAGTCATTACCAGCGAAGTAGCTTCCCGATACCGGTAACCAGCTCTCCTGCCATTCGTATTGATAATAACCAGAGATACTGACTGTATCGGTAAGGCCTAACGACGCATACACCATACCTACTGGGAGGAATACCTCTTTAAGTTCAGCGCCTGGTGCACGTGCACGAGTAACGTCAACAGGGTTGGTTGTGTTGATACCGTGTTGGATGAACGTACTTTCCCCCCAACTGATAACCTGGCGACCTACACGAAGCGTAAGAGGCTTGTCGCCAATCCACCAGTCGCCGTAGAAAAACGCATCATATAGACGTACGTCTGTACATAGTAAGTCTTCTGCTTCTGGGTCTTGGCACAAGTCGTATTGGTTACCCGTTATAGGGTTAGAGTATGGGCGGTCGCCATCCATCTGCTCAAAATCATAGAACCAGAATCCACGAGCAAAAAAGCCGTAGTCACCAAAGTTAATATCTAGTTCGTGTGTTCCTGACACTTGCGTAGCGAAAGCATCGCCTGGATCGTGAGCAAGGTTACCTAAGTCACCATTGGTTGAATATGCTCCGTCTGCTAACGCCCACACATCGCTGCTTGGGTATAAAGGATTGAAAGCTGCGTGATAGCCACTCCAATCGAATTGAGGGTGGTTACTGTTACCAATAAGGTCGTAATCTCGTGCCTCTGTTCGAATACTTGTAGCCAATGTAAATGTTGAATCTAAAGAAATACTTACATCACCTACTTGCCAGTTTGCAGCATGTACTGGTACTGCAGCAGCACCTAGCAGTGAGAGAACTCCCGCTGCTACCGGTGATATTTTAAAAGCGCTAGGCCCGTTTTTCATATTTTTATACTCCCAAGTCGATGTGACTTAATACGTGACATCATGACCAACCATAACGATTAACAAAATCATTACATCATTTTGCCATAACCGCAAGAACTAATCCTACCAGTTAACAAAATTTACAACATTAGTCGTATCAAATAGTTATTGCTTTATTGTGAGTATAAAAGGCATTTATAAAGTTGCAGAGAAATTGTACAAATTTATTGAAAATGAGGTGTGTTAGTTATTTTGGGCTACATAAAGGATATGTGGGGAACTATATCTAACTTTTTTCGATAGGTAAGAAAGTGTTCAGGTACTCTTATGCTAAGTAATATTATCTTTAGGTGTGAATAAGAAAAAGGCTCTACCCTAGCCTTTCAAAAGATTTTATTTTTTTGTTGGCATCAACAATCATCCTAAAACGACCTTTAATGCCATCGGAGGTAACAAACTGCCTCAAACGGTTCGTTGGTACTTGAACGCTTAAGCCAGATTCACTCACCATAACCACATCTGGCATAGATGGAACATAAAGCACCTCACATTGTTTGTAAGGCGCATTTATTGAAAAGAAAAAAACCGAATCAGTTTGGCTAACGCTTGTCATAAGCAAGGCTTTTACTTACTTTCTCAAACAAATCTTTACTTAAACCTTTGTGATTAAGCAAACGGCCTAGCTGTTGCTTCATATGAACTTGGTGTTCACTTGCATAGCCCTGCCATTGCGTCAGTGGCGTTACAATGCGGGCTGCAACCTGTGGGTTGACCGCATCGAGCTTAAGTAAGTAATCGGTAACGAACTTATAGCCACTGCCATCCACTGCGTGGAACTTTTCGCTGTTATAGAAAGCAAAGCTACCAATCACCGAGCGAACGCGATTTGGATTACTCATCGCAAACTGCGGATGCTCACACAACATAGTGATAGTGGCAAAGATGTCGTCTCTATTTTGTGTCGCGTGAAGTGCGAACCATTTGTCCAAAACAAGCGGGTCGTGATTCCACGTTTCTTCAAATTGAGCCATTAAGCTATCGAAAGTGGAAGCGCTACAGTGTTGTGCGCTTCTTAGCGCTCCTAGTGTGTCAGTCATATTGTCAGCGGAGTCAAACTGAGAAACTACAATGTGCTCATGCTGTGGTAACCGAGCTAAGTGTGCAAGCACGACGTTTTTGCAGCGTCGTTCGTTGATAGCGCTCTGTGTATAGTTATAAGCTTTTTGTTCTATGCTGTTGAAAATATATAACAATTCTTTCTCTAAGCCACGTGCAAACTGGTCGCAAAACGCTTTTCTCGCTTTCGAAAGTGCGGAAACGTTTATGTTGCTTCGGCTTTGGCAAAGAGTCTCAAACGAAGGGATTACTAAACATTCACCTAACAGCTCAAGGTTGTTTTGCTCTTGGGCAATAGCTTGCTTGATACCGTTCCAGATTTCATTGCTAATACCAGACCCCGGCGATTCCTCCAATTGCTTCACACAGCGGTCATACAACGTTTGCATTGCATCCCAACGATTAAATGGATCCTTCGCGTGCTTAAATATAGTAAGTAAAGACTCTGTCCCCAATGGGTTTTCTACTTTAGCTGGCGCTGAGAAGTTACCCAATACTACAGGAGTTAAATGAGTAGTTTTTGCTTCTACAGTAAAGCGCATAGAATCATCTTTTAAAATGACCATGCCGTTTTGAATTAGCGACTCGTTATCTGTGTAGCTTTTCCCCTCCTCATCAATAATCTCGATATTTACAGGAATATATAGAGGAAGCTTTTCTTTCTGATCAGAGGTTGCAGGTGTGTGCTGTGACAATGTAAAGCTATGCTTAACAATGCCATCATCATCGACCTCAGTGCTGTGTGCGACAGAAATCACTGGTGTACCAGATTGACTATACCAGCGGGTAAACTGGGTTAAATCTAAATCAGTAGCAGACTGCATGGCTGAAATGAAGTCATCACAGGTGACAGCCTGACCGTCGTGTCTTCTAAAGTACTCGTCCATACCACGTCTGAAGCCGTCAGGCCCCAATAATGTGTGGAACATGCGAATAACTTCAGCGCCTTTGTCATAAACCGTCACCGTGTAGAAGTTGTTCATTTCAATGACTTCTTCTGGACGAATTGGGTGACTCATTGCACTCGCATCTTCTGCAAACTGGTGTTCTCGCATAACACGAACGTGCTTTATACGATTACTTAACGCCGAAGTCATATCAGCGCTGAACTGTTGGTCTCTAAATACAGTAAGCCCCTCTTTAAGGCTTAGCTGGAACCAATCGCGACAAGTAACCCGGTTGCCGGTCCAGTTGTGGAAGTACTCGTGCGCGATAACCGACTCAACATTGAAAAAGTCATCGTCGGTGGCACTTTTTTGATCGGCTAATACAAACTTACTGTTAAATACATTTAAGCCCTTGTTTTCCATCGCTCCCATATTGAAGAAATCGACGGCAACAATCATGTAGATATCTAAGTCGTACTCTAACCCGAACACATCTTCGTCCCACTTCATCGCCCGCTTTAGAGATTCTAATGCGAAAATACCTTGAGACTTTTTGCCTTTATCAACATAAAGTTCTAGCGCAACCTCTTTACCGCTAGTGGTGGTGTAGCTATCGGTAAGTAAATCGAAGTCACCGGCAACCAGAGCAAAAAGGTAGCTAGGTTTTGGATGTGGATCGTGCCATTTAACAAAATGAGTATTTTCGTCAACTTCGCCCTTGTCCACTGGGTTGCCATTGGCCAAAAGCATAGGTACTGATTTGTCGGCAACTACCGTCACTGTGTAGACCGACAAAACATCCGGGCGGTCCATGAAGTACGTAATGCGACGAAACCCTTCCGCTTCGCACTGCGTACAATAGGCACCACCTGATAAATACAAACCTTCCAGCGCCTTGTTGTGCTCAGGCGCAATGGTATTGGTAATCTCTAAGACGAACTCATCAAGTTCAGTAACTACGCTTAAAGCGCTATCTGTTACCGTGTATTCATTATCAGCTAGATGCGCACCGTTTATAGAAATAGAATCTAGCGATAGATTATCTCCATCAAGTACTAATGAATTATCGTGCGCGCCATTACGAGTGACGGACAGCGTGCTAATAACCTTGGTTTGCGTTGGGTGTAGCGTTATATTTAGGTCAACTGTCGCTATTGAAAAAGCGGGCGGCTGGTAGTCCGCCCGGCGTTTAGCTTGAACTGACATAGATCCTCCTAAAAGAAAGCCTACGTGGGGTTAATTGGAACTCTGTGTTAAACCGAATCTTTGCTGTTTACTTCAACATGTGGTGGCGTAATACGTAAAATCTTAATACCTAAATACGCATAAACAACAGCAAGGATCGGATTGATTACGTTGAAGAATGCATAGAATACGTAATCAAATGGATTGACTAATAAAACACTGTGCATGTAAGCACCACAGGTGTTCCAAGGAATAAGTGGAGACGTAAGTGTGCCGCCGTCTTCAAGGCTGCGAGAAAGATTCAATTGGTCTAAACCACGCTTTTTGAATTCTTCCTTGTACATACGGCCTGGCATCACGATTGAAATGTACTGATCTGCTGTAACTAGGTTGGTACCAAAACAAGTAAGAATGGTTCGGCTCACCATATCCCCTGCAGACTTTGCACCAATTAATATGGCAGAAACTGCACGCTTTAATAGGCCAACACGCTCTAATACGGCACCAAAAGACATTGCACAAATGATCAACCAAATAGTATTTAACATTGAAGACATGCCACCACGAGAAAGTAAGCTATTTAAGTTCTCGTCAGGCGTTGAAAAGCTTACGCCATCGAATAGCGCAGTCCAAACTACCTTCAACGCACCTACATTCATTGAATCATCGCTACTTGCCATAGAAGTAACCACATCCCACTGGAATACTACTGCCCAGACACCACCTAACAAAGCGCCGATAAAAACAGCTGGGAACGCCGGCATCTTTTTAATCGCTAAGGTGAGCAAAACGACAAGAGGGATTAACAAATGCCAACCTAAGTCAAAGGACTCATTTAACAAAAGTTGCATCTGCTCAATGCGTTCTGCTTTGGCTTCACCCACTTCGCTAAAGCCAAGTACCGTAAATAGAATAAGCGCAATAACAAAGCTCGGAATCGTCGTCCAAAGCATGTAACGAATGTGCTCAAATAAATCCGTGCCCGCAACGGCAGGCGCTAAATTTGTTGTTTCGGACAATGGCGAAATTTTATCACCAAAGTACGCACCTGATACTACTGCGCCGGCTGTTATGGCTGCCGACATTTCCATGCCTGCAGAAACCCCCATTAGCGCAACACCCACAGTCGCCGCGGTAGTCCAAGAACTACCTATACTCATTGCAACAACCGCACAAATTAGACAAGCGGCAGCATAGAAAAACGAGGGGTTAAGCAACTCTAAACCGAAATAGATAAGCGTAGGCACGGTTCCAGCTAGCATCCATGTGCCAATAAGAGAACCTACCGCTAATAGAATTAAGCAGGCACCTAAAGACATTGAGATACCGTCTACAATGCCCTTTTCGATTGTTTTCCAGCTGTAGCCATTTTTCATTCCAATGATAGCGGCTAAGCCCATCGCTAAAAGAAGTGCAATTTGGTTTGGACCGTAAGAAGAGTTATCGGCAAACAAATAAACTGCGCTTCCCATCATTATGACTAACGCAAGAATAGGAAGCATTGCATCGAGAAGTGACGGCGTTTTTATTTCTTTATTCGTCATTGTCGTTTTTTAAAACCTTATTATTGTGTTTGTAACGCGTTAAGCGTGCTGTCCGCTTTTTACCAGAATGCTTTAGAAAACTGAGCGGTAGAACATAAGCGCAATGATAACGGGACACACAAAGCGTACGTACCAAGGCCAAATTTTCCAGAAAATGCTGTGTTCAGCAAACTGATCACCTTGTTTAAGTTCATCGAGTATTGCATCTCTGCGCCACACCCAACCCGCGAAAATACACAAGGCGAGTCCTAGCAACGGTTGGCTATACTCGGTAGTTAATGCGATAACAAAGCCGAACAAGGTTTCAAAATTTAAAATGATGACGCAGCTTAATACAAAGATCACCGATGCCATTAATAACACGGCCTTTTTACGTTGAAGACCTTTACTTTCTACCATGAACGCAACGGGAACTTCCAACATTGAAATTGAAGACGTGACGGCAGCAATCGCCATTAGCGCGAAAAAGGTAAAGGCAACGAAAAGGCCAACGCTACCAATGGTATCAAACAGTGCTGGTAGTACTTTGAAAATCAGCGTGTCACCTTGGATTAACGCGCCTTCTGGTGTGAAGATTTCAACGCCGTTGTTTAATGCTACGTACATGGCCGGGATAATAAGCATACCCGCGATAACCGCAACGCCGATATCGACGAGCGCTACCGACGCGCCAATGCTAGGTAGATTTTCATTTTTACTTAGGTATGAACCATAAACCAGCATGGTACCTACACCTAGCGACATTGAGAAAAAGGCTTGTCCCATGGCGTTAATTAATAAGTCTGGGTCTAGAACGCGAGAGAAGTCAGGTACTAAATATGCTGACCAACCTTCTACGGCACCAGGCTGTAGGCTCACATAAACAATCAATGCAAGAATGAGAATAACCAATGTAGGCATCAAACGCACTGACCACTTCTCAATGCCGGACTTTACACCACCGACAACGATAAATGCAGTTAAGCCCATGAATAAGAAGCAGAAAATGATGTTACGCGTAACTGATGAAGTGAGTAGCCAGTCGCTAGCACTCGTAATTCCCACCATGCTTACGGCTGCATCGGCGAAATAGACCAGCATCCATCCGCCTACAATAGCGTAGAATGCAAGGATAAGTGACACGGTAACACAGCCCCAAATGCCCGTTAGCCTTCCGACGAAATTGCCTGATATTTTACCTAAAGCGTCAACCATATTCGAACGTGAACTACGTCCGATTATAAGTTCTGCCATAAGTACGGGATAAGCGAGTACAAAAGCCAGTAGTAAGTATACGAGAACAAATGCTGCGCCGCCGTTACTCGCTACCTTTGTAGGAAAGCCCCAAATATTACCTAGTCCTACTGCCGAGCCTGCCGCTGCTAGCACGAACCCTATTCGAGAGGAAAATTCGCCTCTGATAGCCATGTTATTTCCCTTTATTATTGTTTTAATAATTTATAGACACAAAAAAAGGGCTGGCCCTAGACCAGCCCTTTTTTCTAATCACTTAATTTCTTGTGATAGCGTAACGGCCTGTTTCGATCATATCGAATGTAATATTGGCTGCCTCGTCCAAGAATGGATCTAATTCTTCCATATCTTCAGGTAGGTCGTCCAATGTTGTGACAGTTTCCATTCCCAATCGCTGTAAACGTTCGTTAGCACGAGCAAGCGACTTCTCTTCCGCCTCTTTCTTCTCGCCTTCACGTACAGATTTAACTAATGAGATGAAGTCCTTGTCTTTATTTTCCTTGTATTCCTTTATGTCGTCTTGGATATAAGAAAACTCAGGATCTTGTAAAATACGCTTGTTGTGTTTCGCTGTTAAAACGTCAAGCGCAGCAGTACCGTCTGCAAACGTTGTATAGTTAGCGCGATTGATACTATCCCATGGCAACGCATTTTCTGCTTGGCTTTCTCCCCATTCAGCTGGTTCAACCGCCGATGGATAAAGAATGTCAGGAATAACGCCTTTATGCTGTGTGCTGCCGCCGTCAATGCGATAGAACTTGGCGATAGTAAACTGAACACTACCTAATGGGTTATCGTAAAGGTCATAAATTTTACCTAAACCGCGATGCTGCTGCACTGTCCCTTTGCCGAAGGTTTGTTCACCAACGATGAGGGCACGGTTGTAGTCTTGCATCGCTGCCGCAAAAATCTCTGAAGCAGATGCGCTATATCTGTCAACCAATACCGTTAGCGGGCCATCATAAGCCACTTCGCCATCTGTATCACGGTTAACGCTAACTTTGCTTTGACCGTATCGAATTTGAACCACCGGGCCTTTTTCGATAAATAAGCCAGTAAGCAAAGTTGCTTCGGTTAGAGAGCCACCGCCATTACCGCGTAAGTCTACGATAACGCCTTTCACGTTTTGCGCTTTCAAGCTTTCAATTTCTTTAGCAACATCCATACTAAGGTTGTTGTAAAAACTTGGAATGGTGATTACACCTAAAGGCTCACCCGCGTGAGGGCCAGTCTCTGGCACATATACTTCCGACTTGGCTGCGCGATCTTCTAACTTAATTTTATCGCGAGTAAGGCTAACTACCGACGTGGTTTTCGCGTCCGTGGCTCCTTTTTCTACCTGTAGACGAACAGTACTTCCTTTCGGACCTTTAATTAACTCAACCACTTCGTCCAATCGCCAACCAATCACATCAACAAACTCTTCGTCGTCTTGTGCTACGCCAACAATTTTATCTTCTGGTTTTATTGCGCCAGACTCGTCTGCAGGACCGCCAGGTACAACGCTTTTGATTACCGTGTAATCATCTTCACTTTGTAATACGGCACCAATGCCTTCAAACGACAAGTTCATGTCCATTTGAAAACGTTCAGCGTTACGCGGAGATAAGTAACTGGTGTGAGCTTCAATTGTACGTGCGAATGCATTCATTGCAGTTTGAAAAACGTCTTCGCTCTTTGCTTGCTTAGTGCGCTTTATCGCTCGCGTATAGCGTTTGGTAAGAAGCTCTTTCGCCTCTTCCCACGTTTTGTCTGCAAGTATTAGATTCAACGCGTCGTATTTAACGCGTTGACGCCAAATTTCATCCAGCTCAGCCTTATTAACAGGCCATTCAGCATCTTCTCTGTCATAAAAAAACTTATCGCCTTCTTTTTCAAAGTCGAACGGGCCTTTCTCTAACAGTGCAAGTGCAAATTCATAACGCTCAATGCGTCGTTTTGCGCTTACGTTATACATGTCATAGGCAACGGAGAGGTTGCCTTTACTCAGCGCATCATCAAACAATGTGCGGTATTTCTCAAAACCCACAACATCAGACAGCAATAACACTTGTTTATTGTGATCTAATGAATCAATAAAGCGCTGGTAAACTCTAGCTGAGAGTGCATCATCCAACAAAATTTCCTTGTAGTGCGCCCTAGTAAAGAGTGCGCTTACTCGCTTAGCTGCAACACTGTGTTGAGATTCCTGTTGTAAAATGGGAAGCTCGTCTACCTCTGGTGTTGACGTAACTGCACCTGCTCCTACCCCAACGGTAAGAAAAGCACTGGCGATGGAAATTCGAAGGATGTCTCTCATATTTTACGACCTCTTGGAGCGTGCCAAACGTAAAGCGTCTGCGTTTACTTTAACTACCATGCCTGAGTCTAATTGAACGTGAATGCCATCTTTAGCTACTTCGGTAATTACTGCAGGCATAGGTGCTTTACCTAATTTAACGGTAACTTGCGTACCTTGCTGTAAATCGCTATCTGTCAATTTCGCAGGTGGTGTATTGTTTGGTCTGTTATTTTTCGGTTTAGTTCCGCGCTTAGTATCAGCATGGTCCGAATTTGCAGATTTTTCACCTTTTGGACGATTAAATTGACGTTTATCTTTTCGCTTAGGCTGCTGAGCTAGCTTAGCTTTGCGCTTTTCAGCTGCTTTGGCTTTGCTTTCTTCTAACTGCTGCTGCGCATGATCAGCGTGTTCTTTTTCAATTGCATCGCCTTCAACGCCGTCTAAATCTACACGGTTTGCACCTTCTTTGATGCTATGAAGATAGCGCCAGCTGTTGGTGTAATGTCGTAGTGTAGAACGAAGTAAGGTTTTGCTAACGCGTTCCTCTTCTTCTAAACGTGTGGCAAGATCTTGAAAAATACCGATCTTAAGTGGGCGGGCCTCGCCTTCAATGCTAAAGCATTTTGGAAAGGTCTCTGCAAGGAAAGCTATCACTTCCTTACTGTTGGTAAACTTCTCTGGTGATTCCATTAACTTTCTAAATTATTCAGGAGATTTCATCGTTACTTGCATCATCCCAAGTTGCCAGCGTGTGGTCAACCCAATCAAGCAATTCGTCGTCATCTATTTCTAATAAATGCTTATCTTGTTGCCAAGATTCCCATGCGTAGTGCAAAATTTGCTCTAAACGCTGTGTTTCAATATCTTCTTCTGCATTGTCGTACACCGCATGTAAGATAAAATTTAAACGTTCAGATGCCTCATCTGGGTCATCATGAAAGTCTTCCATATCCTCATACGTGGATAAAACAACGTGAATATCAACACTGGATTTCATAATTATTTCTGCGAATCCATAAGAATTTGAGCAATTTCAACGAGCCCTTTTTCGTCTTCTTCGGTAAAGCGTTCAAAAACAGGGCTGTCGATATCAAGTACACCAACCAGCACATCGTTTAGCACTAGTGGAACAACAATCTCAGAGTTTGACGCGGCATCACAGGCAATGTGTCCTTCGAACTGATGAACGTCTGCTATACGCTGAACGGTTCTGGTACTTGCACTCGTTCCGCAAACGCCCTTTCCAAGAGGAATGCGGATACATGCTGGTTGCCCTTGAAATGGACCAAGCACCAACTGTTCTTCTTTATACAAATAAAAACCTGCCCAATTCACCTCTTCGAGGCTATTGAAAAGCAGCGCACTTATATTTGCCATGTTAGCGATAAGATCGTGCTCGCCAGAAACCAAGCTCTTTGCTTGGTTTATTAACTGACCGTACTGTTGTTCTTTCAAACGAATTTCCTGCTATTGAACAATGTTAAAAGACACATTAACACGCGCTTCTATGCGCTCTTGGCCAGGTAAAGACATAGACATGTCTTTGGCAAAAGCTTCTGCGCGCATTACTGGAATCGGCATATTGCCACCAGATTCTGAGATTGCAACAACTTCACCTACTTCAATCTCTAATTCTTTTGCTAGTAACTGTGCACGTTGCTTTGCGTCTTTTACCGCAGAGATAAGTGCTTTTTGATAGGCATCGCCTTCACCAACTGAAATAAAATTAAATTGTTGTATGCGATCAACGCCTCGTTTAAGCACGCCATCTAATACTTTGTCATAAGTTTCAAGATCAGTAGATGTGACAGTGATATCTCGTGACAACGTGAAACCTTCTTGCTGACGGCCTTGAGGCGTATTGATATAGCGAGGTTGTAAGCGTACTTGCATACTCTGAATGTGCTTTTCATCTATGCCTTGATTAAGCAAGAACTTAACAATAGAGCGCAGATCCGAATCAAGCTGAGTGTTCAGTTTACCTACTGTATTACCTTCTTCTTCAACAACGAGTGTGACTGAATAAGCGTTTGGTGTCACTTCTACCGCTCCTACGCCTTGCACATTTATAACCGCTTCTTGTGCGGCCTGTGCAGAAACCATAGGTGCAGATAAGGCAATAAATGATGATGCTAACAATGCTTTTTTAACTACACTTTTAGCTGTCAAATAAGTATTAGTACGCGTGATCATTTTCATAGAGATTCCTTTTTTTATGGTACCGTTTAATTACGTTACCGAAAGGATAAATGTTTAAAACTGAATAGTTTATGAATATACGCAACAAACGAAATCTTAGCACTGAACTGAGACAAGAAGAGATATAACTTCGCCGAGATGTGCTTTTTATGAGGCAAGACCCAAAAATGGATAAGTAATACCAGTTAACTTGATGTAGTACCACTATACATGCGGTAACACGACGTGATTACGAACATTTTAAATCTCGCAGAGTGGGTAATGATCTATGCGGACCGGTATCTAAGCGCGATGTTAAATTGGCTTTATATGCTAAATGGTTAAAAGCCAACCGTTCAGCTAAGCATCTCGCTGAACGTGTTGACCGAAAAGATTAAAAGGCTCTTGGCGTTTTACTTAAGCACAGTGCGCAACGCAGCAAGGCAGTGGTCGATATTACGGGGTTTACATGCGTATCCCATAAGACCAATTCGCCATACTTTACCGGCATGATCGCCTAAACCGGCGCCGATTTCTAAATTAAAATCTTCAAGCAATTGCTTGCGAACGGCAGCATCGTCTACGCCGTCTGGAATTTTAACTACATTTAACTGAGGCAAACGATAAGCACTGTCTACCGTTAGCTCTAACCCAAGTTCACTTAGACCCTGCGCAAGTTTTTCATGACCCAATGCATGACGCTGCCACGCATTTTCTAAGCCTTCTTCTTTTAAAATCAGAAGTGCTTCGTACATAGCGTACATACTGTTGACAGGTGCGGTATGGTGGTAGGCACGCTTGGCGCCCTGCCCCCAATAACCAACAATCAAGTTCATGTCTAGAAACCAGCTTTGCACTTTCGTTTTTCGGTTTTGAATAACGTTAACTGCTCTTTCACTAAATGAAACAGGAGAGATACCCGGCACGCAACTTAAACACTTCTGTGAACCTGAATAAATAGCGTCAATGCTCCAACCGTCAACATCTAACTCGATACCTCCAAGAGAGGTAACTGCATCAACAATGCTAAGACAATCATACTTTTTAGCCAGCTCACAAAGCGCTTTGGCTTCATTGCGTACGCCCGTAGATGTTTCTGCGTGAACAAAGGCAAGGATCTTAATATCCGGATTGGCTTTAAGGGTGTCTTCTACCACATTAAGGTCAGTTTGCTCGCCCCATGTATTGTTGACGGTAATAGCCTCACCACCACAACGCTCTACGTTTTCGACCATTCGATTGCCAAATACGCCGTTAATACACACGAGTACCTTATCGCCTGGTTCTACAAGATTAACAAAACATGCCTCCATTCCTGCTGAGCCCGGAGCAGAAATAGGCATAGTAAGTGCATTCTCAGTTTTAAACGCATACTGTAAAAGCTGCTTGGTTTGGTCCATTAACTCAATGAATAATGGATCGAGATGGCCCAGGGTGGGTCTCGCCATGGCGTTTAAAATTCTGGGGTTAACATCGGATGGTCCTGGACCCATCAAAGTCCGTTCAGGGGGAATAAAAGTAGAAAATGATTGCATAATCCATCCTCGTATTAATGTAAGAGCCTGTTTTTAGAGTCAGTATCACGCATATTTAGCATGAACGTTGACGTCATACTACAAGGATAATGGCATGGTACAACCGTCTGTTTTCAACATAACTTACATGAATGAAAGTATGTCTATATATTTAACAAGGGTATATATTAACAACGCTTCATCACGTGGATAAAATGTGTGCAACATGTGGATATAAACTGTACATCTTTTTCTCAAAAAACATCACATCCGACCAGTTTTTAGTCCATTGATTACTAACGTATAAGTTCTACAATTTAATTGACGTTGAGAGTGTAAGATAAAATTCACACAAAAATTGTTTATAATTTAAACAAATGTATTCTATACTCATTGTCCGTTTAAAAGATTTTATTTAAACTCTCCTGTGTAAAAGTTAGCGCACGGCTCAGCAATGAGCCATTCCCCTAGGCCCGGAACGTTTGTTCTGGGCATTTTTTATGGGGATTCAAAATATCGCGAACAGCCTAGTCTTAAATTTCAGCTATCAACTGGCTGTAATGATGACTTATATGTTTTGGCGTTATCTACGTAGTGTTCAGCGGACGCTTTTAGTTTGGGTTCGATCTTCTCATCAAATGTTCTAATGACTTTACCAGGCGCTCCAACTACTAAACTATAATCTGGAATTTCCATGTTTTCCGTTATCAAAGCGTTAGCGCCAATGATGCAGTACTTTCCAATTTTTGCACCGTTTAATACGACAGCGTTAATGCCTATCAAGGAATAGTCACCAATCTCGCAGCCGTGTAGCATGACTTTATGTCCTACTGTTACCCCTTCACCTAGCATTAAAGGAATACCTGCATCGGTGTGTAGTACGCTGCCATCTTGGATATTCGTATTTTCACCAACGGTTATCTTGTCCATATCGCCGCGTATAACCGCATTGAACCAAACGCTTGAACCCACTTTGAGTTCAACATTACCAATAACATGTGCGCCTGGCGCTATAAACGTACTTTCATCAACCAGCGGTGATGTAGAACCTAATTTGTAGCGCATTACCCTCTCCCTATTCGTCTACTTTTCTCATTAATCCTTCTTGCATGGTTGACGCAACAAGTTCACCATTTTGGTTAAAAATTTGTCCGCGTACCAAACCTCTAGAGCCTCCGCTAAAAGGACTCTCCATTGCGTACAATAACCATTCGTTCATATTGATTGGGCGATGGAACCACATAGCATGGTCTATAGTTGCGATTCGAAGTGATTTATCGGTTACCGCAACACCGTGTGGTTGAAGCGAAGTACTGAGAAAATGATAATCTGATGCGTAAGCAAGCGCAGCTTGATGAACAGTCAGTGATGCATTCATTGTGTCTCTTGCTTTTAACCAGATATAACGCGTCGGTTCGCGTTTCGCTGACTGGTAAGAGTTAGCTGCATCTACCGTGCGGATATCTACAGGTTTGTGATAGCTCAACGCTTCTTGCATAGGCCGTGCAATTTTATTGAAGTTAGCTTCATAGAATTCAATGTCAGACTGCACATCTTCCGGCGCAGGCACATCTGGCATTGTTGGGTTTTGATGCTCCATGCCATCTTGAGGAACCTGAAAAGACGCTGTCATGTAGAAAATATTTCTACCATCCTGAATGGCTTTAACCCGTCTAGCAGAGAAACTTCTGCCGTCTCGCACTACTTCAACATCGTAAACTACAGGCTTTTTAGCATCGCCTGGTAGTAAAAAATAAGTGTGGAATGAGTGTGCGACTCTACCAGCCTCCACTGTTTCGTATGCAGCTGCTAACGCTTGCCCCAAAACTTGTCCACCAAACAAGGCGCGGAAGCCTAAATCCCAGCTTTGACCTCGATAGATGCCAGCTTCCACTGTTTCGAGTTCAAAAAGTGACGATAGTTTAATCTCAGACATGTTGTACTTTCTCTTCAATTACTGCTTTTGGGTTTCGCGGGTAATACTTCTCAGGCAATTTTGCTTTATGCTCGAAAAAGCGCGTATCTTTATAGGGTAACTTCATAAACCCTGAAATGCCTAGCCCTTTTATTTTGGGAATTTGCTGAACGAGTTGCGCTAATAATGCGTGGAAGCGCTCTTCTTGGCTGTGATCAAGCAACGTGTAATAGTTGTGAATTTTCAAATGCCGCGGTAATGCTTCAAATATAATACAACCAGTGTGATGTATTGTATTAAGTTGAACGATGGTATCGATAATCTCCTGAGGCAGCTTTAATAGTTCGTCTGGGTCATCGCCATCTTCGAAATATGAGTGAGTACGGCTTTCATCCTTTTGTGCAGAAACCCGTGATAGTTCGTAGGGAATAAACATACCGTCTGCTGGTTTAAAGTCTTCATCTTCACTTTCGCGTTCAATGTGCAGCGTGTTTTTGGCGTTGAACATACAACATTTGAACACCGCGGGCTTGTGAATAGCCCTTGCTAAATTAATGACATTATTTACTGCTAAATCAAACGCTGCTTTCATTGATTCATCATATAAGTTCAAGCTTGAATCGACATATATACCTTCTGGCTCCCAGCGCACAGCCATACCGCCAACTACAGGGTAACGGCCTAGTCTACTTATTGCAGAAACAAATGCTTTTTCGGTATCCCCCATGCCCTGTAAATAGTTTTTGTAGTAGCGGTCAAATTGCGCGTCGTCTATATAGCGAAGTTCCTCTACGTCTTTTTCATCTAATGAATCAGACAATCTGGCCTGTTGGCGTAGGTAAGATTTTCGAGAGCTGTAAACAACGGTTTCAATATCAGCACGGTTTTGAGAGTGGGCCAGCCACGTAGGTATTAGCGGAGTGTATTGCGGTGGCTTGTCTTGTGTGAAAACCATATTCTTCAAAACGTGGAGATGATTAAACAGGTAATCTCCGCCATGTCTTCTCTTTTCTGGATCTTCACTGAGCATATGCTCAAGGATATTAGCAAGCATTTTGGGAAGACCAAGAGATGAAGGTGTAATAACCTTGCTTCCGTAACGGCACGACTGCCCTGAAGCCAGAGCATACAGGGTGCTCGCTAGGCCTTGTTCATCAAAGCGTGGGCTGGAAAGTGCGCCATTAAGTTGCTCTTCTCCAATAAAATAAACATCACCAAGTCGAGCATTAGTTTGATGCAGTTCACCCGACATTAAATCCATGACATTGTTACCCACATATTGCCCAGTGATGTCAGTCTGTGCGAACACTGAAGAGCCCCAATCAATCAATCTAACCGATTCATTTTCGGCATCCCAAACCAGATTCGAGGGTTTTATGTCTCCGTGAACAATGGGTTTAATTTCTCCGTTTTCACTGTATTGGCGAAAGCTGGATAAAAGTTCGCCGACCTGCACTGCAATTTTGACGATAATACGGGGCGATAGTGGGCCTGTTTTCAAACTGACTTTTTCTAAGTCTTCTCCAGGTGCACGCCCCATAACTAAAATGGATTGTTTACGTATTTGTTGATATTCAATGAACCGCGGCACAAACTCGTGATTAACGTGAGAAAGCATAAATGCTTCCTCTTCTAGTCTATCTTGCACATGCTGCGGCAACGTTATTCGCGAAAACTTAAATACCCGTGATTCACCGCTTGGCGCGTTCCCTGCAAACGCAAACCCAAAGGCTCCTTTCCCTAAAAGTTCGATGTCACTGTACCCCAACCCTTCTAACTGTGAGATACAAAGGTTTACCCAGTCTTTTAGCTTTTTCGCATCCGCATGAGATAGCAGATATATCGACTGCTCATCGGGTATATAGAAATGTTTTAGGCCTTTGAGTTGCGACATGTTTTTTACTTCACGCTTTTAGTGACTTATTTGAAACGGATTAATCAGCAACAATACGCTTTCCATTGTTAGACTTTACAGTCAGCGGTCAATTATCTTCGTTTATCCAGGTAACATTCGCGGTAGCGTGATAACCAGCTTCATTCTCACCTAGCATACCAACAACGCTTTCCAACGCGCTTTTTAAATTAGCATCTAGCTGCCAAGGCGGGTTTAGCACGAATACGCCCGAACCATACATTCCGGCATCAGCGGCATTTTCTTCCACGCATATTTCTGCTTTAAAACAGGGTTTACCCATTGCTGCAAGCTTTTCACACATAGCTTCACTTGCACCACTTTTGGCACCAGCCCTCTCTGACAATAGTGGATACCACACTACGATTTGTGCCTGCTGCCAGCGTTTAAATACCTGTTCCACACCCTTAACAAGGTCGCTATATTCATTCACGCGCTCATAAGGAGGGTCGATTAAAATAGCACCGCGATTGGGTTTAGGTGGCGTGAGTGCGCGAAGACCTTCGTACCCGTCACGTTTATGGACGTGGCTATTAAGGGTACGTAAACGGGATACGTTGCTGTCTAATTTATCGAATTCCGCAGGATGAAGTTCCATGAGGTGTAAGTTATCACCGTCTCTTTTCGCTTTTGCGCTTATTGCCGGTGAGCCCGGATATTGTTGTTGTGCTAAAAACGGTTCACACAACGATAAATAGTCGGCCAACAAATTTGGCAAGCCCTGAACGCCTTTATCATCTATAAGCAAACGAGAAATACCTGTCTCGTACTCTTTATTTTTTGATGACATGGCATCGGTTAGATCGTACGCGCCCGCGCCTGCGTGGGTGTCGAAAAGCGTAAAAGGTTTATCTTTTTTCTTTAATGCGTTGATAACGCCAATCCAACAAAGATGTTTGATGACATCAGCGTGGTTGCCCGCATGAAAGGCATGTTGATAACTAAGCACAAAACCTCAGTAAAATTTTCGTTTGTTTATAGTGCTCTATAATAACGTCAACGCGCTTTGAGGTATACAAAACAAAAAAGGGCCAATAGTTTTACTATTGGCCCTTTAAAAATATTGCTACTGCAAATCAAATTGCTTTGGATGATATCACTTAAGGTGCATCAACATTTTTTCCGGCTGAGTTAGGTAACTCATCCATAGATTATTGAATCGCACCATAGTCGCACCATCAATAATACGGTGGTCGCCAGACCAATTAACCGCCATGATATTTTGCGCGCTAACATTCCCTTCATCGTCAAAGCGTGGAAGTTTCTGCGTTTTGCCAAGAGCAACAATGGCAGCTTCTGGCTTGTTAATTACTGGCGTTGCGGTAATACCGCCTATTGCGCCGATATTAGAGATACTAATCGTACCGCCTTTTAGGTGCTCGCCAGCCACGCGGCCCGCTCTGGATTGTTCGATAATATCCTGCATTTGAACAGCAATATCTAAAAGCGAGAGGTCTTGTACGCGTTTAATATTGGGTACAAGCAAACCAATTTTAGAGTCTACTGCAAAACCAATATTGTGATCTGTGAAGTAGCTTATCTCAGTGGCGTCTTCGTTAAGCTGACTGTTAATGACAGGGAACTCATTAAGTGCCAATGACATTGCTTTAACGAAAAACGGCATAAAGCTGAGTTTTACATTCTTCGCTTCAAATTCAGGTTTAAGCAGCTTGCGTAGCGCCATCAGGTTGTCCATTACCAACTCGTCACTGACTGTGAAGTGCGGGATAGTATAGACCGAAGCCGACATTTGTTTCGCCATAGCGGCCTGAATACCGCGTACTTTTTCTGTTCTAACGCTGCCTTTAAGCACAGTGCTTGTGCTATTCGAATCACCTTTTTCTGCGTTAGATGAGCTTGGCGCAGAAGATGTCGAATTTTGAGACGACGTGTCAACATTCGGATGTTGTAGATTCAACACGTCAGACTTAAGGATCCGCCCCTTTTTTCCCGAGCCTTCCACAGTAGAAAGGTCGATATTCATTTCTCTTGCAACACGTCTTACCGCGGGGCTAGCCAACACCTTACCTTCTATAGCGATAGGTGGCTCGTATTCGCCGTCGCTGAATTTTGAAGGAGCAACTTGCGCTGATTGCTGACTTGAACCGTTTGTTTGCGTGTTCACTGAACTTTGAGATGCAACGCTTGAAGCACTGTTGTTTGCCGATGGCGATTCGTCATTAGTACCGCTAGTAGTTGTGACTTCACCGGCAACTTCTAGCGCAAACAATGCACTATGCACTTTCGCTATATCGCCTTGCGCATAATAAAGACGATGCACGGTACCTGCGTTTTTAGCGGGGATCTCTACCACTGCCTTGTCGGTCATCACTTCTACAACGGCTTGATCTTCTTCAATTTCATCGCCTTCAGCCACGTTCCATTTCACAATTTCGCACTCGACAATACCTTCACCAATATCTGGCAAAATAAAGTCTTCGATGTGCTTGCCGTTTGAAGCGCCTGAAGAAGCACTATCATTCGCTGTCGCTTTTTCAGACGCATTGTCTTTTACTTCCGCTTGCACGTCTTCTTGTGTATCTGAGTTAGCGTCGGCATCATCTGGCGTCATAGAGAATAACGGTGCGTGCACTTTAGCAATATCGCCTACCGCGTAATGCAGTTTATTAACCACACCCGCATGCATTGCAGGAATTTGCACGGTAGCCTTGTCGGTCATTACTTCCGCGACAGGTTGATCTTCTTCTATATGCTCACCTTCAGAAACTAACCATTCCAGAAGTTCGCATTCAACTATACCTTCACCAATGTCCGGTAAGATAAATTCAATTGTCATTTCATCGTCCCCCGGCTTAGTAGTGAAGCGTACGTTTTATGGCTTCGTACGTCTTTGTTTCATCTGGCATATATTCTTTTTCGTGCGCCAAAGGATACGGCGTGTCTAAACCACACACTCTTGCAATAGGCGCTTCAAGATATAAGAAACAACGTTCCTGAATGCTCGCTGCGATTTCACTCGCAAAGCCACCCGTTAGCGGTGCTTCGTGGTTTATCAATAAGCGACCTGTTTTCATTACAGATTGCATAACCGTTTCAACGTCCCACGGTAATATGCTGCGTAAATCGATAATTTCACACGACACACCATCTTCAAGAGCCATTTCTGCAGCTTTTTGCAGAATTTCTATTTGCGCGCCCCACCCTAATAAGGTGATATCGCTACCTTCTTGAACAATATCTGCCTTACCTAATGGCAGTTCGTAATCTTCTTCAGGCACTTCCGATACAGAAGCACGGTAAAGACGTTTAGGCTCCATAAACAATACGGGGTTTTTATCGCGAATTGACGCAAGCAACAAACCTTTCGCCTGATATGGGTCACGAGGGATAACAATCTTTAACCCTGGGCAGTGAGCGAAGAATGCCTCTGGTGATTGACTGTGGTAGTGGCCGCCTGCGATACCGCCACCATAAGGTGTACGAATTGTTAGCGTACCAACATCGAACTGACCGCCTGAACGGTAGCGCCATTTAGCCGTCTCGTTCACAATTTGATCGAACGCAGGGAAAATGTAATCACCAAATTGAATTTCAGCAACAGGTACAGAGCCTTGTGAAGCTAAGCCGTTGGCAAAGCCGATAATGCCTTGCTCAGTAAGTGGCGTGTTAAAGCAACGTGCTTTGCCGAATTTTTCCTGAAGGTGACTGGTTGCACGGAACACGCCACCAAAATGGCCCACGTCTTCACCGAAGACCATTACTTTTTCATCTTCGGTCATGGCTGTGATGAGTGCATTGTTTATCGCTTGAAGTAGGTTCATCTTAGCCATTACTTTACTCTCCCTGCTGTTTTAGGGTACATCTTCGGGTACTTCTTAATATGCGCTTTCAGTTCACTAAGTTGCTCTTTTAAATGCCAAGGCGGTGTGTCGTATACGTCTTCAACAATATCCTCAATGGCACAGACGTCTGTCTTTTCGCAACTCTTCATTGCAGCTAATACGTCTTGTCTTGCTTTATCGACGCGCTTTTGGTTCTCCGCTTCGTCAAACCAGCCCTTGCTGTCTAACCATTTCGCCATACGAGCGATAGGATCTTTTGCACGCCACTTATCTTCTTCTTCACGAGAGCGATAGCCTGTTGGATCATCCGACGTGGAGTGAGCCGCTAAACGATAGGTCATGGATTCAATAAGCACAGGACATTTCTCTTCAATGGCAATACGACGCGCTTCTTTTGTAGCTGCGTAGATGGCTAACGCATCGTTACCATCAACACGGATGGTTTTAATACCGTAACCCAAACCACGAGAAGCAATGCCGTCGCCCGCGAACTGTTCTTCTGCTGGTGTTGAAATGGCGTAGCCATTATTACGGCAAAAGAAAATAACTGGGCAGTTAAGTACCGCCGCCATGTTTAACCCTGCGTGGAAGTCTCCTTCTGACGCTGCACCTTCACCGAAGTAACAGATAGTAACCACATCTTTACCGGACATTTTCTGGCCATAAGCGTAACCAGATGCTTGAGGGATCTGTGTGCCTAGCGGTGATGATATGGTCATGAAGTTGAGTGGCTTGTCACCATAATGGATAGGCATCTGACGTCCTTTGTTCGGGTCGTCTTTATTGCTAAACATTTGGTTCATGAATTGTTCTGTGGTGTACCCGCGGTACGCTAATGCGCCCTGCTCACGGTACTGAGACATGATCATGTCGTCGTCTGATAATGCTGCAGCACTTGCTACTGACGCTGCTTCTTCACCTGTGCTTGCCAAGTAAAAACTAATACGACCTTGGCGCTGTGCACCCACCATACGCTCATCTAATACACGTATGTAGTGCATGGTATTAAATATTTTTAATGCCTCTTCTTTGCTAAGGTCAGGTTCGACTGCTTTCTCAATGAGTTCACCTTCAGCAGAAAGGATTTGCAGCATTGGGATATCAACAACCCCTTTAGTAATAATTTCGACCTTATTTGTTGTTTTTACTTCGGCCAAATGATTTCTGTCTTTCACGTTTGTTCCCCTTAAATATGAGGGTTAATAGCGACTTATAGAGTTTGGAATATGCTAGATGAGGAGAAGCAGGAGTGTCTTACTTATTAAAAGGTATTTTTTTAAATGGGTGAAATAGCCATACTCATTTAGTTTGGTTGGGAAGGATAATCGTCCTAAAAACGTAAAACATATGTAAATTATATGATAACACAGTAGGATATTCCTCATCAGGAAAGTGCGTTTCTGTATTGAGGTTCGTTATATTAAATGTTTATTTATGTAATTTTATTTCAATAAATATGCGGATTCCCTGCACTTTTACGCGTAAATTTTCTAGTTTTATTTCATGACCAAGCTTCTTCCAAATGTAACAAAATATGTAAATTGTGTATTTCTGAAATACACATTACATAACCTCAAAAAGTGTGCTAACAATAAATGTGTCATGACGACTTGAAGTGATTAAAAAGGCAAATGACCTTTAGAGCGTTACAAAGATCGTCAGACCCAGGGAACTTTTCACACGAGAATAATTATGAAAAAAACAATTATTAGCACGGTAGTTGCCACCGCCTTAGCAGGTTCTGCTTTTGGTGCGTTTGCACTATCAAATCAAATTTCCGGTCATAGCGTTGAACAACAAAACGCTATCGAAGCATCTTTCGACAAGAAAAACATTCTTGCAAACGCTATCCAAGTAAACAGCGATAGTGTTCGTGTAATTATCCAACTGAACGATGCCCCAATGGCACAGTTTAGTGGAGTAAATCCAAGTGTAAGCAGCATGTCTGCGCACAAAGGTCAAAAGGTTAACTTTGCTTCTAACGCCGCAAAGGAATACAAATCATTCCTAGCTGCTAAACAGCAATCTGTTATCCAACAAATTAGAGCTTTCGATAAATCATTTAAAGCTGACCTATCTTACACAGCAGCATTCAACGGCTTTGCGGGTATCGTATCTAAAAGCTCACTTGATAAGCTTTCAAGCCTGTCAAATGTTAAAGCAGTCTACCCAGATGTTATTCATCATGCGCAAATGGACGCAAGTCTTGACCTAATTGGTGCTGTTGAGACGTGGGAACAATTTGGCGGTAAAGAAAGCGCTGGTGCTGGTGTAAAAGTAGCCGTTATTGATAGTGGTATTCGCCCAGAAAACCCACTGTTTAGCGGTGAGAACTTTGAAGCGCCTGCTGCAGATACGCTACCTACAGACGATTACTGTTCAGAAGTTCCTGATTTTTGTAACAACAAGCTTATCGTTGCGCGTGCAGCTGACATCGTAGAAGGTTTCGCTGTTGTTGAGGAAGAATATGAAAGCCCGCTAGGTTTCAACGGTCACGGTACGCACGTTGCCGGTACTGCCGTAGGTAACTTCGGTGTAATGGCTGAGCGCGACGGCGCTGAGGCAGAGATTTCTGGTGTTGCACCAGCCGCCTACTTAATGGCCTATAAAGGTCTTTATGCTACCCCGGCAAACCCAGCATCTTCTAGCGGTGCATCATCAATGTTGCTATCAATGTTAGAAGCTGCACTTGTAGACGGCGCTGATGTTGTTAATAACTCGTGGGGCGGCGGCGCTGGCGGTAACCCTAATGGTTCTGTATACGAGGACGTGCTTGAAGCCATGCACGATGCTGGCGTAGTAACAGTATTTGCAGCGGGTAATGATGGCCCAGGTGAAGGGACTATAGGTTGCCCAGGTTGTTCTGAAGACGTTATTACTGTAGCTGCGACAACGACAGATCGCTTATTTGCTAATGAGTTGACAATTGAAGGTGACACTTCAATTGGTACTATCCCTGCGCTCTACTCTGTTGGTAACCCTAACATCGTTTTTGATACCGCTTTAACTGCACCTGTTGTTTATGCTGGTGAAGTTGCAGAGGCTAACGTTGAAGGTTGTGAAGAGTTTGCTGCTGGTGCGTTTGACGGTGCTATTGCGCTTATTAGTCGTGGTACATGTGGATTCGTAACGAAAATTGAAAATGCTGAAGCTGCGGGTGCAGTTGCGGTTGTAATTCACAACGTTGATGGTCGCGGCGAAGCTCCTATCTTAATGGGCGGCCTTAGCCCAGAACAGACTGTTCCTTCATTTATGGTACCTGCAACGCCGGGTCAAGAGTTAGCAACCCTAATCTCAGGTACTGAGGAAGCGGTAAACATTACAATCGGTGCTGAAGTAGTTCGCGTTGTATCTGAAAGCTTAGCGGACATTATGGCCGACTTTAGCTCACGTGGTCCAAACGGCGATCCAACGTTCCTTAAGCCGAACATTGCCGCACCGGGTGTAAGAATTTTCTCTGGTGAATCTCCGGATGCTCCTAATCATGAAGGCGAGAACTTCTCGTTTAAAGGTGGTACGTCAATGGCGTCTCCACACGTAGCTGGCGCAGCGGCTCTACTTAAACAAATGCACCCAGATTGGACTGCACAACAAATTAAGAGTGCCCTTGTAACTTCTTCTATCCGTGATGTACTTAAAGAAGATGCAGCTACTCAAGCAGACAACTTTGACATGGGTGCAGGTCGTCTAGATCTTCCTCGTGCTACTAGTGTTGAACTTACTTATAGCGACTTGAGCCTAGTAGATGGTAACTGTTATCTGAACTGTGAAATGTCTATAACGGTAACAAATACAAGTGACGAAGATGTAACTGTTGATGCAACAGCGATGTTCAACGACCCTGCAATTGTAGCAACCGTTACACCGCAAATGGCTACCCTAGCAGCAGGTGCTTCAGCTGAGATTATGGTCGCGGTAGACGTAACTACTGCCTCTACGGGTTCATGGTCTTTTGGTGGCATTAACTGGACAGATACAGACGACACTACGACAGATTACTTTATCCCTGTAGCGGTTTATCCAATTAGCAGCGATGAGCCTTCGTTATTCGATAGTGACGTTAGTAATCAATTCGCAGCTGAAGGTGAACTAGTCGTTACTGAAGCATTTGCTACTAACACTGATGTTACTGGTATGATTAGTATTTCTGGTGAAATTGATCACAAATACGACATCAACCCGTCTACGATTTCTGCTGTTAAAAACGGTAACCAAGAACCTGTAAGCTACGACGCTCAATCAGGCACGGTATATTGGGAAGGTGCACTAAACACTGCGTCATTCTCAATGAATGCAGACACCACAATTGGTGACCTACTTGAAGGCTTCGGCTTAGGTAGATACGTACCTATGGCTTCAATTGGTGTTGCTCCGCTTGTGTGTTCTGGAGCGTGTGATGATGCGTCTATTGAAATTAGCTTGCCGCGTACTATCACCTATCTAGGTGCTGAGTACACTACCATGCAGATTTCTTCAAATGGTTTTGTATCACTAGGCACAAGCTCAGGTAACATTACTACTCCGTTTGCTGAAGTGCTTCCTAACCTAAGCGAGCCTAATAACATTGTTGCTCCATATTGGACTGACTTGGATTTAGCTGGTGGTGGCGCTGGTACGGGTAGCATTTATGCGGTAAGCCTGACAACAGGTCACTTCGTTGTTGAGTGGGAAAATGCTCAGATTTGGAATGAAGACGGTACAAGCTTTAACTTCCAGCTATGGTTTGAGTACGAAACAGGTAACGTGAACTTTGTTTACGGTCCAATGGACACGCCAGTGTATGCAACTGTTGTTGGTGCAGAGAATTCATCTGGTAGTGTCGGTACTACGCTTGCTTCACTAACGTCAGCAGGCCTCCAAGGCACCCTTCCAGTTGAAGGTGATGAGTTCGTACTAACGGCTAATGCAGGCGATGAAGTAACAATCAGCTACGCAGGTACTGTGGTTCCTTCAAGCGAGTATATGGACGATATGCTTTCAGTAAACGAAGATGCGTCGGTAACGGCTAACATTCTTGCTAATGAAATGGATAGCACCATCATTAACACGTTTACTATGGAATCGCTTTCAGGAGACTTCCGTACGTTTACGCCTATCACTATTGATAAAGCGCCACTTGACCCGTCAACTGTTACAGTTACTACTGAAGCGGCAAACGGTACAGTGACGGTTAACGATGATGGCACGGTTACTTACACGCCAAATGCAGACTTCTTCGGTGAAGACGCATTTACCTACACAGTTCAGGTTGAGGGCACCACTACCGACGCAGGCGAAGTTGTTGAAGGCGACATCGTAGGCGAAGGTACGGTAACGGTAGCGGTTGCAGGCGTACAAGATGCACCTGTCCTTTCAATCTCTGCGCCATCTAGCGTGGACGAAGGTGAGTCGTTCACCGTAACCGCATCAGCCACTGACGCAGACGGTGACGACGTTACAATCACTATTGACGGTGTTGAGACAACGTCATTTACTGGAACTGCACCAAGTCACGAGCAAGCTAATCGTGTAACCGTTCAAGTAACAGCAACCGACGGTATCGATACAACCACAGATAGCGTGACTATCGTAGTTAACGATAAGTCTGGTGGTTCTATGGGTTGGATTGCACTGCTTCTAGCTCCAGCGGTATACCTACGTAGACGTATGAAACGTTCATAACGTTCTCTTCATAAGTAAAAAGGCCGCAATCGCGGCCTTTTTTAATCGTCGTTAGAAAGTTGCTGTAAATGCTGAGACATCCGTTTACTCGGTTGTACCCCTAGTTCACGAAACTTCTCAATTTGCCTGACGATATTCCCTCGCCCGCTAGTTAATTTATTCATGGCTTGCTCATAACTTGCTTGTGCGCTATCCATAGACTTTCCTACCTTTTCCATGTCGACGATAAAGCCAACAAATTTGTCGTAAAGCTTTGCCGCTTGGTCAGCAATTAGCTGGGCATTTTGATTTTGGTATTCATATTGCCAAATATTGTTAATGGTTCTTAATGCAACCAGTAAATTTGTGGGGCTTACTAGCATTATGTTGTGATTTAGTGCCATGGTAACTAATTCGGGCTCTTCTTCAACTGCGATAAGAAATGCTGGCTCTATCGGGATAAACAGCAAAACGTAATCCAGCGTTTTAATGCCTTGTAAGGTTTGATAGTCTTTTGCGCCAAGGCCCTTAATGTGGCCTTTTATGGATGCTACATGTTGACTTAAATATTGCGCCTTCTCGGTTTCATTGTCGCAATTGTAATAGCGCTCATACGCGGCAAGACTTACTTTTGAGTCAATAATTACGTCTTTATCGTTGGGTAAATGAACTACGACGTCTGGTTGAAAACGCTTGCCTTGATCTGATGTTGCTGACATTTGAGTTTCAAATTCATGACCCTCGCGTAAACCAGATTCTTTGAGTATCCGCTCAAGCACTACTTCGCCCCAGTTTCCTTGCTTTTTATTGTCACCTTTTAGTGCATTGGTCAGCGCTGCAGCTTCTTCCGTAATTTTCTGGTTGAGTGCCTTTAAACTTAGAATCTCTGTTTTAAGTGAGGCTCGTTCTTGGCCTTCACGTATATGCTGCTCAGATATTTGGCGTTTGAAGCCCTCTAATTCGTTCTTAAACGGTGCCAGTACAGCTTCTATATTGTGTTTGGTTTGTTGCGTGTAACGCTGTTGCTTTTCTTCGAATATACGATTTGCTAGATTTTCGAATTGCGTATGCAGACGCTGTTCAGATGCGTTCATAGACGCTAGTTTATCTTCATGCGCAGCATGAAGCGCCTGAATTCTTGCTTGGTGCGCATCGTTTTGTGCTTGAAGCTTGGCAATAGCAATACGCTCGCTATTCAAGTTATTTTGTAGCTGTTCATTGATTTGCTTAAGCTGCGCTATCTTGGTGGCATTCGACTGGCCTCGAATAAATGAATAAAGTGAAAAAGCACACACACTTACGAAGGCTATTAGAAAGGAAGTGGGTTCGCTAGAAATAAGGTTAATTAACATAGTGCACGTTCATACTGTTATTTTGTACAGCACTATAAACAAAATCAGATAAATATACCAACTGGTATAAATTTAAAATGGAGTTGGGGCGAAACGACTAGCACGTAAAACTTTAATAAATGAAACTACACAAATGAAAACGGGTGCTATTGCACCCGTTTTTTGTATCGTGGCAAGAAACCTAATTGGCTTTCTTAAGCAGAACGCTGCATCTTAAGTTTTGCCTTCCTCTCTATTTAGATAGCGAGGCATCAAGTTCCTCAATTTTTGCTTTCCAAATGGCTGGGCCATTCTTATGAGCATTGGCACCCGTGCTATCTACTGCAACGGTTACTGGCATGTCTTCTACGTCGAACTCGTAAATGGCTTCCATACCTAAATCTTCAAAAGCAACAACGCGAGATTTCTTAATGGCTTTTGATACAAGGTATGCTGCACCACCAACTGCCATTAGGTAAACCGCTTTATGTTTAGCAATTGAGTCAACGGTTGCTGGACCACGCTCTGCTTTTCCAATCATGCCAATAAGGCCTGTTTTCTCTAGCATCATGTCGGTAAATTTATCCATACGGGTAGCCGTTGTGGGGCCAGCTGGACCAACCACTTCGTTACCCACTGCATCTACAGGGCCAACGTAATAGATAAAGCGGTTAGTTAGGTCAACGCCCTCAGGCAAACCTTCACCGTTTTCCATCATGGTTTGAATGCGCTTGTGAGCAGCATCACGACCGGTAAGCATCTTACCTGACAGCAGTACCGTTTCGCCTACTTTCCACTCTTGAATGTCTTCTTTTGTAACTTCATCAAGGTTGACGCGGCGGGTGTTTTCGCTCACTTCCCAGGTTACTTCTGGCCAGTCTTCTAACTTAGGTGGCGTAAGCTCCGCTGGACCTGAACCATCTAAATAGAAATGTGCGTGACGAGTCGCCGCACAGTTAGGGATCATTGCTACAGGTTTTGACGCAGCGTGAGTAGGTAGCGACTTAATCTTAACGTCAACAACAGTCGTTAAACCACCTAGGCCTTGCGCACCGATACCCAACTTATTTACGCGGTCAAAAATTTCTAAACGAAGTTTTTCGTCGGTAGTTTGCGGGCCGCGCTCAATAAGCTCTTGAATGTCTACTGGGTCCATAAGACTTTCTTTCGCAAGTACTGCTGCTTTTTCAGCCGTACCGCCAATACCTATACCAAGCATTCCAGGCGGACACCAGCCAGCGCCCATTGTCGGCAATGTTTTTACTACCCAGTCAGCAATATCATCGCTTGGGTTTAGCATTACCATTTTTGATTTGTTTTCAGAGCCGCCGCCTTTAGCCGCGATCATTACTTCGATCTTTTCACCCGCTACCATGTCGATATGCACAACAGATGGCGTATTGTCTTTGGTGTTTTTACGCGCACCGGCAGGGTCAGCAACGATAGAGGCGCGAAGTGGATTGTCTGGATTAAGGTATGCACGACGTGTACCTTCATCAACCATTTCTTGAACGGTCATGTCAGTTTTATCCCACGTCACACCCATACCAACTTTAACAAAACAGGTTACGATCCCCGTGTCTTGACACAAAGGGCGCTTACCCTCTGCAGACATGCGTGAGTTGATAAGAATTTGTGCCATCGCGTCTTTCGCGGCTTGGCTCTTTTCCTTTTTATAGGCTTCTTCTACGGCTTTAACGTAATCAAGCGGGTGATAATAAGAAATAAATTGCAGGGCATCTTCAATGCTGTCAATGAAGTCTTGTTGACGGATAACGGTCATGACATCCTCTTTTTATTTGGCTTTCGTGGTCTTAGCTAGCTAAAAAAGCGTATACTAGCGCATCTAAAGACAACGCACCATGTAAAACCATGTGCTTGTGGCTAATTCCAGTCATTTTTAAAAACTATGCTGAAGGAATATCTGAAAAAGCAGCCGAATGTCATCAGTTATTAGCCCTTATTTGTCAACGCCCGTTAGAAATAGAAGGAAGTTTGTGCTTAATTCAAGCACCAAACGCCCACGATAAAAAGAAGTACAGAAAACACCTATGTCACACGCAGATACTATTCACGTTCATGTTTCCCGTTTCACTGCAGAGGAATTAGCCGACATATTAACGCTAAATTGTGACGAGAACACAGCCGTTTTCAATGCACTTTTTAAGCGAGTCTCTTCACACCCATATTCTCTTTTACTGGATACTTCCGGTTCGTCGAAAAGTGAAGGTCGCTTCAATATTATGGCATTTTCGCCTTCTGCAGTTATCGAAGCAAAAGGTGACAAGGTTCAACTTATCGAACTAAACACTTCAAAGCGCCAAGACTTGACACTGGCCCCCTTCGAAGCGGTGCAAGCACACTTACATGCGCGCGTTTCAAATGTGCAGATACATGCCAGTGTAAATACAGCGCACCTCCCTTTCATTATCGGTGTGGCTGGTATGGCAGGCTATGACACTGGGCGCTTTTATGAAACGATGCCAAGCATCGCCAAAGATGACTACGAAACCCCTGATTTCGCGGTTGGCCTTTATCTTCGTTCGCTTATTGAAGATACAAAAACAGGTTATATCTATTATTGCTCGGTTGATAGTCAACCGCTGACTCAGGTTTTTTCTTCGTTCAACGACAAAACATCTGAGCCAAATTTCAAGTTAACGTCGCGGTTCGAATCAAATTTATCTAAAACGGACTATGAAGCTTGTTTGAATAAAATACACGCCTATTTGCGTGCCGGTGACTGCTACCAAGTAAATATGGCGCAACGTTTTAGCGCAGCGTTTGAAGGAAATGTGTGGCAAGCCTATTGTGAGCTACGCAATCAAAATCAAGCGCCATTTTCAGCTTTTTATAACCTTCCCCAAGGCTGTATCGCTTCCATTTCACCAGAACGCTTTCTACGCGTTAAAGATGGGGTTGTAGAAACAAAACCAATAAAGGGTACACGCCCACGATTTGAAGACGAGAAAGAAGATGCAGCCAGTGCACAGAGCTTGCTCTCTGCAGAAAAAGATCGTGCAGAAAATCTTATGATTGTGGATCTGCTGCGCAACGATATTTCAAAGCACTGCAAACCTCACTCGGTAAACGTACCTGCACTCTTTGCTCTTGAAAGTTATCAGGCTGTGCACCATTTAGTTAGTACGGTAACCGGTAAATTGAATGAGTCTTCTTCGCCTTTATCCCTTCTGGCATCAGCATTTCCTGGGGGGTCAATAACTGGAGCACCGAAAATCCGTGCGATGGAAGTAATCGATGAGCTAGAGCCTCACCGCCGGAATATCTACTGTGGCAGCGTGTTCTATATGGGTTTTCGTGAAGACATGGATTCAAGTATTTGTATTAGAACCGTATTGGCAGAGAACCGTCGATTACATTGCTGGGCCGGAGGTGGTATTGTGCTAGATTCGGTTTCTAGCGAAGAATATCAAGAAACCCTAGATAAAGTGTCTAGAATACTGCCAGTACTTGAATCAATTAACCAATAGCACAGTATCTGTACGTAATGTGTTAGCACAAAGGTAAGCATATAGGTTGTAAGCAAATATCTATGACAAAGAACGAATTTCTATCACAGTTTCACCACCTAAGGCAGCCTCACACCGAGCCAGATTTTCCGTTGCGAAAAACAGGACGCCCTGCGGCTGTGCTTATCCCCCTGATAGATTATGGGAATTCGCTTCAATTATTGCTTACCGAACGAGCGCACCACCTCAAGCATCATCCAGGTCAAATCAGTTTTCCAGGCGGCGCGGTCGACAAAGCTGACAATTCTTTTTTTGACGCGGCACTTAGAGAAGCAGAAGAAGAAGTTGGTTTACCCGCTACTCACGTAGACGTAGTAGGCATGTTGCCTAGATACCGAACAATAAGCGGATATGAAATTGCGCCAATTGTTGGCTTTGTAAATCCTGACTTTACGCCGATTATTGATAAAAATGAGGTAGAAAGTGCTTTTGAAGTGCCCCTAGCACATGTTTTAGACAGAAGAAATCATTTAGTTCACACGACGCATCGCGATAAAAAGGCATTTCCAATTTACTTTATCCCATGGAAAAACCGCATGATATGGGGCGCAACGGCGGCAATGTTACGCAATCTATCTCATCATATTCATCCTTAGCCTGTGTATTTGCTTATCCGCTCTTGCGTGTACTATAAATTAAACTTTACAGCGTATTAGCAAAACTAATCCCTTTATTAGCTTTTCTGTATTGTGGTTTTTCCGTGGTGGATGCATGATCTTACTATTACTTTGTTTTAATTTTGAAAGTTTATGATCAGTGTATTTGATATGTTCAGCGTGGGCATTGGCCCATCGAGTTCGCACACCGTAGGACCAATGAAAGCAGGCGCCGAGTTTGTCACCGAACTCGCTCAGGAAGCTGCGCTTTTTGATTCAGTGGATAGCGTGAAAGTTGAACTGTTTGGGTCATTAGGCCAAACCGGTATCGGCCACGGAACAGGAAAAGCTGTTATCCTCGGTTTACTAGGAGAACTTCCAGACGCTGTCGATGTGGACAGCATCGAGACTAAACTTGAAGAAATACGCAACACGGAAAAGCTTTGCCTTAATGGCCAGAAGTTAGTGCGCTTTCCTAACAAAAACGCCATTGTTTTTCACCGCCGTAAAACGCTCCCCAAACACGCTAATGCCTTAACGTTTTATGCGTACGCGAAAGATGAGCTTGTAAAACAGCAAACTTATTACAGTATTGGCGGTGGTTTTATCATAAAAGATGAGGACTTTGACGCCACTAAAGCTCACGCAGCCAGCCTACAGGCATCTGTTCCCTTTCCTTTCAAAACCGCTGGCGACCTTTTAGCGTTGTGCAAGAATAATGGTTTGAGTATTAGCTCATTAATGCTGCGAAACGAAGCGACTTTTAGGCCAAAGCACGAAGTTAAACAACAACTTCATAATATCTGGTTAGTAATGAAAGCCTGCATACAACGCGGTATTGAAAGCGAAGGGATTTTGCCTGGCGGTTTGAAAGTGGTACGTCGTGCTCCTGGCTTGTATCGTCGTCTTCAAACTGAACATACGAACGATCCCATGCAGACCATGGACTGGGTGAACTTGTTCGCTTTAGCAGTAAATGAAGAAAACGCAGCTGGAGGCCGAGTTGTCACCGCACCAACTAATGGTGCAGCGGGTATTATTCCAGCGGTGCTACAGTACGTTGATAAATTTATCAGACCTGTGGATGAAGAAGTAGCAAGCCGCTTCCTGCTTACTGCTGGAGCCATTGGTATTCTTTACAAAGAAAACGCGTCGATTTCTGGTGCTGAAGTTGGCTGCCAAGGAGAAGTGGGTGTTGCGTGCTCAATGGCTGCAGGAGCGTTAGCGGAAATTATGGGTGGTACGGCCGCTTCGGTTGAAAATGCTGCTGAAATAGGTATGGAGCATAATCTAGGTCTAACCTGTGACCCTGTTGGTGGCCTTGTTCAGGTGCCATGCATTGAGCGAAACGCCATGGGCGCAATCAAAGCCATTAATGCTTCTCGTCTTGCTCTGCGCGGAACTGGTGAGCAGAAGGTTTCATTAGATAAGGTTATTAAAACAATGCGCGATACAGGTAACGATATGAAAACTAAATACAAGGAAACCGCACGAGGTGGACTAGCAGTGAATATTATCGAGTGCTAAGCCGGATAAATCAGTCAATAAGATACAAAAAAGGGGCATTTGCCCCTTTTTCAATTTATGCTCACAAGCTAAAAAACTTTATTTCACCGGAAGCGTTACGCCTTTAAACATCTTTTCAACTTCCTCATTGTTTTTCAACATCATGGCCTTCTCGACCTTGTCTTTTGTTAGGTGTGGCGCAAAACGTTCAATAAAGTCGTACATGTAGCTTCTTAAGAACGAGCCTTTTCTAAAGCCAATTTTGGTAGTGCTGTAATCGAATAAGTGACTTGCATCTATTTTTACCAAATCATCATCTAGTTCTTCACTGACTGCCATGGAGGCTATTACGCCAATACCTACTCCTAAGCGTACATAAGTCTTAATTACGTCGGCATCGGTAGCGGTGAATACAATCTTTGGCGTTAGCCCAGCCCTTTCGAAGGCTTGGTCTAACTCAGACCGTCCTGTAAAACCGAAAACGTACGTAACTAATGGATACTTTGCGATATCAGAAATATCGATAGTGCCCTTTTTCGACAGCGGATGATCTTTGTTTACGATTACACTGCGATTCCAGTGATAACAGGGAAGCATGACCAAATCGTTGTATAAGTGCAGAGCTTCTGTGGCAATAGCAAAATCTGCTTCGCCTTTAGCTGCTAAGTCGCTAATTTGCGATGGCGTACCTTGATGCATATGCAGTGAAACTTTGGGATACTTGCTCATAAAACCCTGTATGACATCAGGTAATGCATAACGGGCCTGCGTATGGGTAGTAGCAATATTCAGTTTACCTTGGTCAGGAAGTGTGTGCTCTCTAGCCACGGCTTTAATACTTTCAACTTTCGCCAAGATTTCACGCGCAATATTAATTACGTCGTTGCCTGCGTCAGTAACGTGTGTAAGGTGCTTTCCACTACGGCCAAAAATTTGAACGCCTAGCTCATCTTCTAACATGCGAACTTGTTTGCTAATACCAGGTTGAGAGGTATACAAACTCTCTGCAGTTGCCGACACATTCAAATTATTATTGAGGACTTCTACGATATAGCGTAGTTGCTGTAGCTTCATATTTTACACCGTTTAAAGGAAAGACTGACACGTTACTCCCACCGTTATAACCAAAACTACTGTTTTTTACTAGTTGCTATTACAAAATTTGCATTATAAAGTTGAATTTATTTATTTTTTTACAAATTTACGCGTAATTTGCCCTTCATTGTTCAATCTCTTCTACAGTATGTTTAGGGTGAAATAGTCGCACGGCGTTTAATAGTTAATGAGTAGCAGTAAACAGGTTACATCCACAATTGATTTTTCATCGGTACTAGCTGCAGCTGTACACGATATGAAAAACTCACTTTTTCTTTTGATTCAGTCTATTGAAACGCTAAGCGATACCCTCTCTCCGCGGAACACAAAAGCAAGAGAACAAGTTGCCAGTGTTCATTATGAAGCGTCTAGGCTTAACACTAACCTTGTCCAGATCCTCTCTTTATACAGAGCAGAGCTAGAAAGCCTACCCATAACGGTTGACGAAAGTTTTCTAAAAGATTTAGTAGAAGACGTTATTGGCTCAAACGCACTTTATGTAGCTCAAAAAAATATTAATATAATCATTGATATTGAAGAAGACTTGAGCTGGTATTTGGACAGTGAGCTAATTTATTTACTTTTGAATGACGTCATTATAAACGCTATGCGCTATGGGACATCAAACATACTTGTTTCAGCGCATGTCGACGATAATGATTTTATGACGTTAAAAATTGAAGATGATGGTAGTGGTTACCCAGACGAAATGTTATCCAAAAGCCACGAAGATTTGTGTGACTTTGAATTAAGCCAAGGCCGGACAGGTCTGGGGCTATTTTTTGCCAAACTTATTGCAAGTGCGCATTCACAAGGCGATAGAAATGGCACTATTGCCCTATTAAATGGTGGATGTTTCGGTGGAAGTGTATTTGAAGTAAAAATACCGTAGTATTGTCCGATAACAATAGATAATTCAGAAAGTAACGCTCGCGTTTAAGAAAAAACTGGCGTTATAAGAAATAAAAACAGACGGAAACACACGCATGTACGTGATCATTATTATTTTAATTGTTGTCTTGCTTATTGCAGCTATTTTCATAAATGCAATACAACAACATCGACAAAAGCAAGAGGCGGAGCGACGTACTGAGCTTGCTAAACAACGCACCCTTGTCGATGAAACCGAAAACGTTATCGCTGCAAGTGTAAACATGCCGGTTTCGTCAAGGATCATGGGCATCCTCCACAACCGTATCCTCAATGCGCTTAAAGCAATTAACGAGTTATCCAGCACTGCTGAACTGAAGCAAAGAATTTCTAATAGCGAACAAGCAACTGCTGCGGCGCTCTCTGATAACTCCGGGGCAACAGCTGAATTTTCATTACCTGATAATGACAAGATGATTATTCAGTACATCCAAGCAGTTAAACGACTCCGCATTATTCTTCGTTCTGAGCATAGCAAAGGCCAAATCGATTCAAAGGTGTTCATGGATGAAGATAAGCAGCTTGAACGCTTGCAAGTAAAGGTAAATGTAGAAACATTGATTAAGCGCGGCCGTGCTGCATTACAAACCAATATGCTTGGATCCGCAAGACAGTATTTCGAGAAGGCAAAAACTGCACTAGAAAATCAAAATCCTCAAGACGAATATTCTGCGTCCAAGCTCGCTTCACTTAATGAGTGGTTACACGATATACAAAGTAACCTTAAGAGCGTTAACGAAAAGGATCGCGCTAAGAAGCAGGAAGAAGAAAGAGACGAGCTAGACGAACTCTTTGCGCCGAAGAAAAAGTGGTAGGTTTCGATTCTGCAAAGAGTCTATTTGGCGCATTATGCCTTTCTTGCATAATGCGCAAGGGCTAAGTCCCACATCGATTGAGCCGGTAGCGATAGTCCTTTTCGCTCATTTCTTATTATTCCAATATTTTTAGTCAAAGGTTCTTCAAATATTTCTTTTGCCACTAGCCCCAATCTCTCCATTTGGGGCTTACAAATTGCCGGCATAATAGAAATACCCAATCCATTTTGAATAAGTTTTCCGAGCGTAGATAACTGCCCCGTTTCAGCGATAATATTTAATTCGCCATACTGCGCTAGCTTCGATTCGGTCCAATGGCGTACCGCAGACCCCCTATTCATCATCACTAATGGAAGTGTTAGACAGTCCTGCCAATGTAACTTGTCCCCGAAATGCGCTGATTGTGCTTTATTGGTCACAACAACAAACTTATCAGCGAAAAGGCCTTTAAATACTAAACCATCTTTTCGCTCTGGTTCAAACGAGAAACCAATTTCACTACGACCACTAGTAACTTCATGGATAACTTGCTCCATCACCACATCCACTATTCGCAGGTTAACGTTTGGAATACGTTGATGAAAAACTGACAAGATATTCGGTAGGTGAGATTCTGCAAATGATGGCATAGCGCAGATGGTAAGCTGCCCTTTCGCCATAGCAAATAAATTTTGAATATCAGAAAATGTATTGTCCCAGTCGTGCAGTAGCCTCAAAGCATTTGGAAACAACACCTCTCCCTCTGGTGTTAGGCTAACATTGCGTGTATTGCGTTGAAATAACTTACCGCCTAACTGCTCTTCCATTTTTTTAATTGCCGATGACAAAGCTGGCTGTGTTAAATGTAGATTTACCGCGGCTTCAGCAAAGGTTGATGACTTGGCCACTTCTACAAACGCTTTTAATTGACGGTATGAAACATCCATAAACTTTTCAACTGATCCCAGCAATTAATAAATAAAATTTATTAATTACAAGATTAATTCGATTTTACAAATTAAGCAACAATGTTGATACTTATTTTTAACAAATGCATTGGAGATAGAGAATGGCGGGATTTAACAAAGTTGTATCCTCATACGAAGAAGCAATGGCTGGCCTTGAAAATGGTATGACAGTTATTGCGGGCGGTTTCGGGTTGTGTGGTATACCCGAAGGACTGATAGGCCAAGTTAAGAAAATGGGCGTATCAGGACTTACTGTAGTTTCAAATAACTGCGGTGTAGATGGATTTGGCTTGGGTCTGTTACTAGAAGACAAACAAATAGCAAAAATGGTGTCTTCTTATGTAGGTGAAAATGCCCTGTTTGAAAAACAACTGCTTAACGGTGAGTTGGAAGTTGAGCTTACACCTCAAGGAACGCTGGCTGAAAAAATGCGCGCTGGTGGTGCTGGCATTCCTGCTTTCTACACTGCCACAGGTTATGGTACGCCTGTTGGTGAAGGAAAAGAAGTCAAAGAATTCAACGGTCGCCCTTATATTCTTGAACATGCTATTACTGGCGATTTTGCCATTGTAAAAGCATGGAAAGCAGATACTTACGGAAACTGTATTTATCGCCATACAGCACAAAACTTTAATCCTATGGCAGCTACTGCAGGTAAAATCACTGTGGTAGAAGCAGAGGAAATTGTAGAGCCTGGTGAATTGAACCCTAGCGAGATCCACACTCCAGGGATTTATGTAAACCGTGTTATTCAAGGTTCATTTGAAAAACGTATTGAACGCCGTGTAGTTAGCAAGGAGTCAGTGTAATGCTTAGTAGAGAACAAATCGCAATGCGCGTCGCTCAAGAGTTTAAAGATGGCGATTACGTAAATTTAGGCATAGGTATCCCTACCCTTGCCGCTAACTATGTGCCAGATGACATTAGTGTGATGTTGCAGTCAGAAAATGGTCTTTTGGGCATGGGACGTTACCCGACTGAAAGTGAGATTGACGCTGATATGATAAACGCTGGTAAAGAAACGGTAACGGCTATCACAGGCGCGTCTATTTTTAGCAGCGCCGAGAGTTTTGCCATGATCCGCGGTGGTCACGTTGACTTTACTGTACTTGGCGCATTTGAGGTTGATGTGTCGGGTAACATTGCTTCTTGGATGATTCCAGGCAAACTAGTTAAAGGCATGGGCGGCGCTATGGATCTCGTTGCTGGAGCAAAGAACATCATCGTTACAATGACCCATACCGACAAACACGGTAACCCAAAACTACTTACCGAATGCACCTTACCGTTAACCGGTGTGAACTGTATTACGCGCATTATTACCGACTTAGCAGTGCTGAGTGTTGAAGACGGCGCATTTGTGCTTCAAGAACGTGCACCGGGCGTCAGCATTGACGAAATTAAAGAGAAAACGAGCGGAAAGCTTGTTGTTCCTGACAATGTACCTGAAATGCAGTTTTAAACTCTGCGTTTAATTGTGCTTCTCATTTAATTGTGCTTCGCAATGCCGCGCTTATCATTTAGCATTTATGCTCTTTTTGGTAAGCGCGCACCGTTGAGTTTACGCACACTTTTGCTTTAACTTTATATTCTTAGTTTAGTAACGATTGTTACCCGTGCCCGCCTTTAGTATGCAAACTTATAAGCCTTTCCAATAAACCTTTTAATGCACCGTGCATTAAGGGATAATGCGCCGGAATGTCATTTTAAAAAGGCTATACCTTCTTGCTAGTTACTGATTTACCTGTTCACCACAAAATTATTTCAAAGCTCGAAACGAAAAACATTTCGACACTAACCGAAATTCAAGAACGCACTATACTGCCTGCTATTCAGGGCAAAGATATTATTGCGTCATCAAAAACGGGGTCAGGTAAAACCTTCGCCTTTTTAGTGCCAGCTATAAACAGGCTAATGTCGCAAAAAGCCCTTAGTCGTCAAGACCCACGTGCACTTATTCTTGCGCCAACTCGCGAGCTAGCCAAACAAGTTTTCATTGAAGCTAAATCAATGTGTACCGGGCTAAATCTTACTTGTTCACTTATTGTAGGTGGTGAAAACTATAACGACCAAGTTAAAGCGCTTCGCCGTAACCCTCACATTATCGTTGGTACAGCTGGTCGTGTAGCTGACCATCTATTAGATAAAAGTGTGTATTTAAACGGTTTAGAGTTGCTTATCTTTGATGAAGCCGACCGAATGTTAGACTTAGGCTTCTCTGCTCAGCTAAAAATGATTAACGACTATGCTGATCACAGAAAGCGTCAAACTATGTTGTTTTCTGCCACGCTCGATAATATTGAGCTAAAGCATATGACAACGCAGTTAACCAAAGGCGCTGTTCGTGTAGCTGTAGGAGACTCAACCGCAGAGCATGGCGATATCGAACAGAAGTGCTTCTTTGCAGACAATGTTGATAATAAAGATCAAATTTTACAATTTGAGCTAACCAATCGTACCTATAACCAAGCTATCGTATTTACTGCTACCCGTGAAGATACAGACAGAATTGCAGCCTTGCTTAACGAACAGAACTTAGAAGCTATTGCGCTTCGTGGTGATATGCTACAAAGCCAACGGGCAGCAGTAATGAGTGCGTTTGCGCGTGGACAGCACAGTATTCTGGTTACTACCGACCTTGCTTCTCGTGGACTAGATTTATCAAAAGTAGGATTGGTGGTTAACTTTGACCTTCCCAAAAACGTTGATGAATATATTCACCGTATCGGCCGTACAGGCCGTGCTGGGCAAAAAGGCGAAGCATTCTCGCTAATTGGCCCTCGTGATTGGAACAGTTTTGAAGGGCTTAAGAATCACCTTCAATATGCATTAGAGTGTTTACCACACGACGAATTTTCGGCGTCTTTTAAAGGTTTTACGCCGAAGAAAAAAGTATCGAAAAAATCAAATGCGAAAAATGGTAAAAAGCGCGTAGCGAAACCAGCAAAACTCGGTACTAAAAAGCGTGTCGATACTATGTCTGGAGAAGATATTGGTATGGTTCCTGTTAAGCGTAAACCTAGAAACACTTTGTCTGACGACGACGAATAAAACTCTATATCGTAGTTTGACCCATCACCGCCGCTAGTCACAATTCACTGTTGAATAGCGGTGCGTAACCTTTCACTTTGTTTTTAATCACATTTTCTTACAGCTCTTTGATGGAACACCTTGCCATCAGATGTTCTACTACGCATATAGCAATAAAGCGATTGTGCTGACTATACGCGTCAACTATTTGTAACACTGCATGAACGCGGCACACTCCCCCTTTAAAATGGATTTTAACCACATGAAATTTGTAAAGTTCGTTTCGTTTGCCTTGATTACAGTAATAGTCGTTGTGGCATTCTCCTATGAAAAAATAATAACACGCGTATTGTTAGCCCAGTACATAGAATGGGCACATGAAACAGATATGAAAGGCTTAAAAATAGGTCAACCGTTGAACGAACAAGAATTGGCGCTAGCGGCGGTGATAGGCATAAAACAGCCCAAGAAAGTACGAGTTGTTTATGTAGATGAAGTTGTCACCCAACATTTTTTCAACGTGGCTGAATACGGTTACGATAAAGCCCCACTAGAAGTAGAAGCGTCCGCAGCCAATAGAGTATACAGCGCCGATTGGTAATTTATATTCACCGAGGATTCCTTTTTAGGGAGCCGGTTGTTGTTTAGAGAAGCGTTTGTGTTGAAGGTTCGTTTAAGAGAAGATACTGACATTCTTACTTTTATTCGACTACTTCCGTTTTGTGCTAAAAGCTGCCGTTTAAATATTTGTAATTAAACGGCAGAAGAGTACGTAAAGCAGCCCTCTAATTAAAAGCAGTGAAATTCATGCAATTCGCTTTAAGCAGTCTACAAGGCCACTAACCCTGTAGGCGAAATACACAGATTAGTTCTGAGCTTATACAAATTAAGATGTTCTTCTCAGACCAACCCATTTCCCCACAAATTAGCCTCTTATGTTGTCTGCTGAATCAAAGCTGCAGCATGTTTAATGGCTTTCCGAATCCTATGATAGGTGCCACAGCGGCAGATGTTGTCGCTCATAGCTTCATCAATGTCATCATCGTTGGGATTGGGATTAGACTCCAAGAGTTTGACGGCGGTTAAAATTTGTCCCGCCTGACAAAACCCACACTGAGCGACATCTTCGTTTATCCATGCTTCTTGCACCGGATGCAGAATGTCATCAACCGCAAGCCCTTCAATAGTGGTTAGCGATGCACCCTCCACTTCTTCCATCGGAACAATGCATGGGCGGGCTAGTTCCCCGTCTTTAAAGATAGTGCAAGCGCCACACACGCCAACACCGCAACCATATTTTGGGCCAGTAATACCAAGTCGATCACGCAAGAGATACAGGAGCTCATCGTCGTTTTCAGCGTCGATAGAAACCGGGTTATTGTTAACATTAAATGTAATTTGTGGCATGAATTAACCCTCTGGATAGAAGTCACGAAGTGGAAAACGACGTGGTGCAATTCCCGTCGCCCTGGCAAATGCGTTGGCTATCGCCGCTGCCGCCGCAGGCACTACCAACTCGCCTGCACCTCCCGGTGTTTCTCCGTTAGGCGGCATAAAATGCACTTCAATATCCGGTGGCGTGTTGCGCATTCGAGCAATTTCAAAATCGCCGTAACTGCTCTCGCGTATTGCGCCATTGTCGAGGTGTAAACTGGTGCGAATCATGTAGGTAATGGCATCGGTTGCCGCACCGATAACTTGTGCCTCAAGGCCGGTTGGATTCAATACTCGGTTCACATCCAGCGCGACAACAATCTTGGTGACTTTACTTTCTTTCTCCGGATCTTTGAACGTTTGCAATTCAACAAGCACGGCAGCTCGAGACTTATACTCTTTATGCAACCCGAGGCCCTGGGCACGTCCTTTTTTCATTCTCCTTCCCCAATTGCCCTCTTGAGAAACTTTCCGCAGAACAGCTTTGGAGCGCTCATCATCAAGCATTTGTAATCTGAACTGGCATTCGTCCTTGTTCATTGCGCGTGCCAATTCGTCAACAACTATCTCGTTTGCGACGGCAGCTGTGCCGGAGTAGATGCCGCGCCAAGAGGAGGTTGGCACAACGAATTTTTTTTCGTTTAGCAGCAAGGAAGTTACACCAAACTTATATTGCACTAGTTGCGTTGAGTGCCAGACTGTCTGGCTGAAAGCAGCGGGCGCTAATTCTCCTCCCAATGCAGTAATACCGTCGCCAAAGCCATGTTCGAGATCCAATTCAGCGGTCGCAGCGCGATGGTCAAACGACAACACTTTTTTGCCAATTAAAAAACCTCTAGTGTAAGTCGCTTTTACGTTATGCAAGCTGAGCGGTCGTGCGCGGCCAAACTTTGTGTCGTCCTGTCGAGTAAACATAAGTTTGATGGGGCGGTTTACAATTTGTGAAATACGCGCGCCTTCAACGGCTGCATCAAAAAATAAGCGACGGCCAAATGAGCCGCCGCTCTGAATTACATTCACCTCGACGTCAGTGGGTAAGACTCCAAGGTCACGCGCAATTTTGGCTTGTGCTGCAAGTGGCGTCTTGGCGCCAGTCCATATCCTGATCTTTGAGCCGGTTGCATCGGCAACTGCTGTCATGGTTTCCATAGGGGCATGTGCCAAATAAGGAAAGATGAACTCGCCGCCAACCGAATCGGTAGCCAGAGGAATATTAGGTAAGGTTGGCAGGTTTATCGCACGTAACTGCTCAATGACATCGGCGTCAGATAGATTTTCGGCAGCACCCACACTCCATGAAATATTGAGTGCATCACGCGCACGAAATGCTTCGCCAAAGGAACGCGCAACAACGGCCACGCCAGAGGAATTTGCATCAACATCCAACGGAACTTCTTTGATGGCAAGGACGCCGGGCAGGCCTATTGCCTCAGAATCGTCAAACGTGATCACGCGACCACCTAAGCTGGGTGGCCTAGCGACCACAGTGGGCATCGCGTCTGGTACTACGTCGAGATCCATCGCGAAATCTAGTCTGCCGGTAACAATATCGCGCGCGTCAACCCGCTTTTGCCGCGTACCGATAATTTTGTATTGTGACGGATCTTTAGGCTTTGCCAGTCGAGCGGCATCGTTGCGCCCCTCAACACCTGCGGTGAGCTCAGAGTAAGCAATGCGGCTGCCATCGTTATCAATTGCAAAGCCATTTTCTGTACTAATTTCGTTCACAGAAATCCCGAAATGCACTGCGGCTGACAATTTTATCTTATACAACAGCGCTGCCGCGACCTTGCGCAACGGATCCCAGAGAGAGGTTACGGCGTGAGAGCCCCCTGTAATTTGACCAGTCGCTCGTCTGATTTCTGCCGGAGATAAAGTCGCATCAATTGAGGACATTTCAACGTCCAGCTCTTCGGCAAGAATCATCATTGCAGCAGTTAATATACCTTGCCCTACTTCCATTCTTGGAAGCTCAAAACGGACACGGTTATCATTCGTTATCTTAATTAAATAATCGTAGTAGAAAGGGTCACCGGAGATAAGCAACAGATCTGTTAAATCCAGCTCATCTGCAAGCTCCGGTATTCCTAACAACCGGGCGTTGGCATCCTGAGGACGTATAGCTCCGCTAGTTATATGTAACGCAACAGCAAAACTCGAACCCTTAAGCATGTAACCAATAAACTTTCTTCGTCCGGTGTTTTCTAACTCGACAACGTGTTCGTCATCACTACCGGATTGATCATGTTTCTGTGAGGAGGTAATCGTCTCTATTTGTTCTGCATGGTTGCTTTTTGTCATAAATTCTCCGTTTCAGATCAAGACCTTCAATCGTCAACTTCAGCTTAAGAAAAGTCGTTTCTTTAACGTAGCTATTTGCAGCTTGCTAAATGAATGTTAATACGATGTTATCATTTCGTATACTTTAATTGACATTAAAAATAATTAATGTTGAAGTTGGGGGTCCCCTTTTGTAAGGAGCATATCTTCTGTGACTTGGATTGTTGAAGTTAATTAGGCTTTAAAACTCACCCGCTTATAAGGTCGATATTCCGCTTTCCAAAACGAAGCATCGGTACTCTGTTCAAGTTGCTCGTCTGAGATTTCTAAGGCTCATCCCTCTGTAATAGCGATTTAACCCACTGCTAACTTGATTTTCTTTTTTCAAATCAACAATATAGAAAACTGAGGCCAAGAACGAAGTTTAAGGAAATTTTCCGAATATCCGCTCATTGTCTGGAGCGGGCTGGCGAGTTAGAAGTATTCAATTGAAATTAAGGCTCGAAGCCGACACTGAAGACGATTCTAAGAAAGCTATATCTCACTCCCAACATGAATCACCAAACTCAACGCATAAAAAAACGAGTGCTTAAAAGCACTCGTTTCAATGGGTTCTTTAGGTGGGCAATTCTTTTACGCTTAATCAAGCATATCGAAAGACTTTGCTAAAGGTAGTGTTACTAAGTTTGAACCTAGTACTCCCACCATCCTTCTTGCCACCACTCCAAAAACTCTTCAAAGTCGATGTAACCATCGTCGTTACTATCGATAAGCTTGAAGCCTTCTTGTACGTGGCTAGCTTTCGTTTTTGGTGAAATAACGGTTAGAAGCTCGATGAACTCCGGCAAATCGATTTGGCCGTTGCCATCACGATCGAAAAAGCTGAAGTCCTTTCTAATTTCTTCAATTTTAGATTCTGAAAGTTGAGTGCTCACTCGCATTCCTTATTTCAACTGCAATAAGCACGAGTGTAACGTCCTTCTTTCTAGCTGTCTACGCCTGATTTTCTTTTGCTTTAAGTGCGCGTAAACGTTGAGCTTCTGCTTTTTCCTGACGCTTTTGTTCCATGGTCAAACGCGCTTCAGTACCTACGTGCTCTTGTTGACGCTCTTTCGCCAGTTGAACCTGTTTTTCACGTTCTCTAAACCGAGCAATTTGGTCTTCGGTATGCGTACCAAAGCAATGTGGGCAGCTTACACCCGGCTCATACTTATCGCTCTGCTTGTCTTCTTCAGTAATTGGAAGTCTGCACGCGTAGCACTGCTCATAATGGCTTTTCTCTAAGTCATGGTTAACTGCAACGCGATTATCAAATACAAAGCAATCGCCTTCCCACAATGACTCTTCTTTCGGAACATCTTCAAGGTACTGTAGAATACCGCCTTCTAAGTGATAAACCTGATCAAACCCCTGCTCTTTCAAGTAAGCCGTCGATTTTTCACAGCGAATACCACCAGTGCAGAACATAGCCACTTTTTTATTTTTTGACGGGTCGAGCTCTTTCGCTACGTATTCAGGAAACTCACGGAACGTTTCGGTTTTAGGGTCGATAGCGTGTTTGAACGTACCAATTTCAATTTCATAACCGTTTCGCGTGTCAATAACCGTAACATCTGGGTCGCTAATAAGTGCGTTCCAGTCTTTAGGTTTTACGTAAGTACCAACAGTTTTGCGAGGGTCAATACCCTCAACGCCCATGGTCACAATTTCTTTTTTCAGTTTTACCTTGGTGCGATAGAACGGCTGTTCGTCGTGAAGTGATTCTTTGTAAGAAATTGGGTTAATGCGTTCGTCGCTATTTAGATAAGCGAGTAATGCGTCGATACCTTCGCGAGTACCAGAAACTGTACCGTTAATGCCCTCGTGGGCAAGAAGAAGTGTACCTTTGATGCCATTAGCTTCCATTGTTTCGAGAAGCGGTTGGCGGATTTCTTTGAAGTTTTCAAGCGCAACAAATTTATACATTGCGCATACAATATATTTAGACATATTTTAACCTTTGCTGATTGGAGCGTAAGACCAGTGCAAAAATGCGGCGCGAAATATAACAAAAAAAAGCGCTAAAAACTAGGCCGGATACGGGAGCGGGCTAATATGCTTGTTCTAGGTACTATCAGCTAATTTACGCAATATTCTCAAAAGACGACAAACCGGCTTGAACCTGTTTGTTATTGCCCTCGTTCGTAGTTTTTCCTTCACCTTGTGCCGAGAGAATATCGTAAAGTATTGTATTATCTTCTTTTAAAGTATTGGCATACTGTTTTTTGAGTCGCTTTTGTGCAGCTAAACTGCAGTTGTCTATTACGTCCTCAGGAAGCCGTTTTGCGTTGTCAGTCTGCGCAAGCGGCGATGGTGTAATGTGAAGAAAAAGACGCGCAGTTTCGAAATCTTGAGACACTAAGTTTGAGCACACATGCATATTTTCCCACGCTTTTTCATCAGCCGATAATGAAGGACGCCTATAGTGATTAAGCGAAGCGAGCTGTGCTTCTATGCTCCGAGCATTGTCGTTAGCGGAAGTTGCTACTTCAATTTCAAAAGGCTCTGCCACACTGTGCTGCTGCATGGCAAGATATAAAGAGAACAAAGCCCCCTGAGACGATGAACGCGCAAGTACACCACTTCGCTCCCAGTAAATACTGGGGTCGATTGTTGTTCGTTCATTCGCTGAAGTTATATCTGCTGACATTCATACTAAACGTTTTATATGTATACGCATGTTTTCGGCAAGATAATGTTTTTCTTAAGCTTATTTTTAAAAGTTAGATATACTTAGTAGAAGTAAATGCTGCGCTCATTCACGGATTTGAAATGCAATTTAGCAACAAACAAGTATTGATTGTTGAAGATCAACGCCCTTTCCTACTACTTTTGAAAGGGTTAATGCATTCGATGGGCGCATCCGATGTAGTCACTAAATCTTCCGCTGAACAAGCTGTATCCCTGTGCAAAAAGCATAAGTTTGATATTGTTATCTGTGACTTACACTTGGGAGCCGAGAATAAAAATGGCTATGAACTTATCGAAGAATTACGTACCCGCAGGCTTATTGGCCCCACATCTGTTTTCATTCTTATCAGCGCTGATAGCGCTCGACCTGTGGTACTAGGTAGTATTGAGCGGCGACCAGATGACTTTCTGATAAAACCCTTCTCACAAGTACAACTAAAATCTCGCATTATTCGGGCTTGGCAGAAAAGACAATTCCTTCAGTATGTATTCAATTTGATTGAGCAAGGTGAGATTAATAGCGCGATAGACCAAATTGAAACGCTTTTAGAAAATCCTCGTCATTACAAAGGGCACTGCGAGCAGCTTTTAGTGGAACTCTATTGGCGAATATCACAGCCTGAAAAAGCACTTGATGTTCTGCGTAGTTATATAGACGGTAAACCAGTTTTATGGGCGCAAGTTGCCATCGGAAGGTCTTATCTCCTTCTTAACGAATATGAAAAAGCGATATCGGTTGCCAAGAAAATACTGAAGCGCAACAGGTTCAATGCCGACGCTCATGATATGCTTGCACAGGCGCATCAGGCTTTGGAAGCTGGTGTAAAGGCATTAGAAGCGATAAAAGAGGCTATAAAGCTGTCTCCCTTTTCATTACCTCGACATTTTAAAGCCTGCGAAATTGGTCGCCAGAATGACGATTTGATATTAGCCGCAACATCCAGCCAGGCTATTTGGGACTTGTCTAAACGCACGGTGAATAAGAAAAGCTTACACTGGTGCGGCATTATTCGTAGTTTACTCGATGTTGCTGAGTTTGCTGAAGATAAAAAGCAGCGCAATAAATATCAACAAGAAGCCTTGCTTACTCTCCAGAGAGGTAAGTTTGATGAACATTTACAAAAAGTAGACAGAGAGTTTGACGTTGATATTTTTGGCAATATTGTAAATGCCAGAATAAGTGCGATAGACGGAAAATTAATCGACGCTAAACGTCACTTAAATACTTCTCAAGCACTATTAGACGATAAATATTCCGAGGTTCCCACTGCTTTTATTCCCGATAGCATTAAGGTTATGTACAAGCTGGGAGAATATGACGACGCGCTGCAACTTAATTCTATTCTCTCATCGAGAGGTGACGAACTCGACCAAAATAGTGTGAACATGCTAGAGACACAGGCTAAAAATGCACAGAAAAATCTAGCGAGTTACCAACAGTTTAACCGCGAAGGTATTCAACACTATCAACAGCAAGACTACGAACGAGCAAAAGCTTCGTTTGCCCTTGCTCAGGGTTTTGCCCCCGTTAATACAGGCGTTGCACTAAATTTGCTTCAGTGTCTTCTTCAGATAGCCATACAAGAAGATAAGGCCGAAATGAAATTGATAAACGAATGTAAGCGTTTGTTTAAGCTTATTGATGACATGACACTCAAAGCGCCATACAAAGAAAAGTACGAAAACATTCGAGATGAACTTTCTAAATATATTGGCTTTTGATAGCCAGTGCTATATTGGTTTTTTTTAAAGCAAACTTACCTTTTCTTTCTCTAGCAACTTGTTGCCTTATGCCCATTCATCTATGTAGTAAGCCGCTAAGGCTTACATTAAATCTTGCTTCCCTATTAGCGTTACCATTTGTACTGTATATATATACATGCTATAAAATAATACAACCCAGCCTATGCCAAAAAAGCTCGTATCGATGATTTGGCGAAAAATACTAGGTTGTTTGCTGTGATTGGTTAAAGGAAGTATACATCGGCGATGCATGACAGACTGATACAAAAACTTGAAATTCTTTCCGATGCGGCCAAGTACGACGCGTCTTGTGCGAGCGGTTCCGCCGGTAAACGACAAGCGGGGAAAACCGAAAAAGCAGGCATAGGCTCGCTTACCGGTGGCTCGGGTATATGCCACAGTTTTACGCCTGATGGTAGGTGTGTATCGCTGCTTAAGATTCTTATGACAAACTACTGTATTTATGATTGTCATTATTGCATTAATAGGGTTTCAAGCAATGTTCAACGAGCGCGTTTTACGGTTAAAGAAACGGTAGAATTAACCCTTAACTTTTACAAGCGCAATTACATTGAGGGTTTGTTTTTAAGCTCTGGGATTGTGGGATCACCCGGCATCACTATGGAGAGCATGGTACGCATCGCAAAGTCTTTGCGCCTTGATCATGGTTTTAAGGGATATATTCATCTTAAAACTATCCCGAATGCATCGCCAGAATTACAAGCAGAGGCAGGCCTTTATGCAGACAGGCTTAGTATTAATGTAGAAATGCCCACGCAGTCTTCGCTAAATAAATACGCACCAGAGAAAGACCTTAATGATATTCATAGGTCGATGAATACGCTAAAAGAAAAAATTGCAGAGCATAAAGTAGACAAGACGTATTCAGGTAAACGCCCTCCCCGTTTTGTACCAGGGGGACAGTCTACGCAAATGATTATAGGTGCCGATGGGTCGAACGATAAAACCATTTTAGGTACAAGCGTAAAGCTCTATAGCGAGCAAAAACTTCGTCGTGTATATTACTCGGCATTTTCCCCTATTCCTGATGCTTCGGAAGTTTTACCGTTAAAACCGGCGCCATTGATACGAGAACACCGCCTATATCAAGCGGATTGGCTTTTGCGCTTTTACGGCTTTGGCTTAGATGAAATCTTGCAAGATGACATGTTAAACATGGACTACGACCCTAAACTTGCATGGGCACTTCGCAATCGTCACATGTTTCCGATAGATTTAAACAAAGCTGATAAGCAGATGCTGCTGCGCGTTCCCGGCCTTGGTGCACGAACGGTACAAAGAATTCTATCTATAAGGCGTAATACTAAGCTTAACTGGATCGACCTTACAAAAATGCGTCTACCCCTTAAAAAGTTGAAGCCTTTCATCAGCGTGGGAGATTACTTCCCTGATATCCATTTACTCGACAGTAATAATTTTGAGCTTCAGTTTAAACAGCCTAAACAGTTTGAGTTGTTTGGCGCTTGAGTATGATGATAACGCAGATATGTTCAGCCTCAGACTAAAAGGTCGCTCTATATGAAGATCATTACCATTACTTCAGTACCTGGCTTTGATGAATGGCGCGAAGCCTCGCGTCGATGCATCGCTGAGCGTATTCGCCCTGAACATCTCATCTGGCAGAACGCGCATTCAGTACAAAACGATCTGTTTGGTAGCGATGCTGAGCCATGCGAAAGCAAAATGCCGCAAAGTAAACTTAGCATTCCTAAACCTACATTAATGCTTTTAAAGTACGCCTTATGCCATAACGATGAAAATCGATTTGCATTGTGTTACCGGGTGTTATGGCGTGTAGTTTATGAAAATAAGCAGCTCATTCAAATCAAAACTGATGACGATGTTATCCAGCTTTTTGCTATGGCGAAAGCGGTAAAACGCGACGCTTACAAATTGAGTGCTTTTTTAAGGTTCAGAGAAATTAGCCTAGAGGGGCAAGAGCATTTTGTTGCATGGTATGAGCCCGAGCACTTCAGTTTAGAAATAAAACTTAACTTCTTCCAAAGCCGGTTTAAAAATATGCGTTGGTCAATCTTAACACCCTATCGTGCAGCTCACTGGGATACTGAAACCCTAGTACTTGAAGATAATCCCGATTCAAGTGTTGTACCCGATGACGACCGCATTGAAAAATACTGGCTAACCTACTACGCCAATATATTTAACCCTGCACGTATCAAGACAAGTGCGATGTTAAACCAAATGCCTAAGAAGTACTGGAAAAACATGCCTGAAACGACACTAATAGACGATATGATCAAACAATCAGATACACGCACCCGGAAAATGATCAGTGATTGTAAGACTAACTAGACTCTTGTACATAAGTTCAAAATGTTTGAGTAAGATGCTATATATACGAAAAACGGTAGGCTCTTGGGTGTTATGTTCTTAACAACTCGCCGCATAGTTATTCATCAAGGCCCATTTTCTTCCTTACTTCTTTAGCCCATTGTGGTCGAGTAAGTGAGTTCTGCCCCACCAATACATGATAGCTAACAAACATGCATTCATGAATATAATGAGGCTAAACCGTCGAGTTTCGCGCACAAAATGGTAATAGTAGTGCATAAATAGCCCCAGCTCTTTTTATCAACGTCCCATATACTGGCTGTGTTATTTTCAGCCTTGAAAACTCTCTACAGTATCAATCAGGTCGTCTATATTTTCGATAAGGGTCTCTCGCTGCTTATCAGTTAGCGTGGTAAAAAGTTCGGAGATTAATGTAGCGCTGACCGTCATATTGTGGGCGCTACTTTGCTTATAAATATCACTTTTATAGCGATCTGGATTTTGCATTAGGTCAATTAGTTCCGCTTCGAAATTATCGTTAAATTTACGGGTTACAAATAGCTTTCGTGCTGCATTTTGTATATCTCTGCGATAGGTCAGCCATTCATCCCCCGTGGCAATGAACTGCGTAGAATACGTGGCCACTATTTGCTTTTGTTCGCTAGTTAGTTTTCCAATGCGTTCACTGACAGTCTCCTCTATGCGCTCAATACGTTTTTCTAGCCGCTCTTCTTCAGGCTTCTCTAGCGACTCTTTTCGCTCCTCTTCTTCCTCTTTGTTATCTTTCTCAAGCGCAGCAAAAAGCGTAACGACTTGCTCATCATCGAGCGTTTTTGCTATTTCTGCTATTTCAGGGCTAACTTCATTACGTACTCTTTCCCAATGAGCTCTTGCGTTTGCAAGATGGTCGTGGACAGTGTTTGAATCTAAACCCCCTGCTCTAATTTGACTTTTAATATCAAGGAGTTGAGCTTGGTAACGTTTAAGTTCAGAGGTTTTGTGCCAGCGTAGCCAATTTTGAAGATAGTCATCAAATTTTTCTTCTTGCTCATCTTTGAGCTCGATATAGTCGTCCATGTACCAGTAAACCCACCAATCTAAGTTGTTGTAGGCCAGTTTTGAACTACATGATGCAAGAAACATCACAGAAATAAATACTACCAGTACACGCATAACTCATCCTTTTTTGTTAACTACGTTATTTGCTGCAAATTCGCTTATTTATAATTCAAAATAAAAAGCACTCGTAAATGGTGAAGCGCTCATGACATCGTGCTGTTTACTTCTTTTCAGTTATTTAAATTCTCTACAACACACATGTTCACTTTACGTATTGCTACCTTAACGCTACCTTAACTGTAGTGCTGGTGAATAGAAGGATTTTTATGTGTCAAAACGTGTCGCAATTTTAACTTCCGGTGGCGACGCACCAGGTATGAATGCATGTATACGTGCTGCAATTATTGCTTGCCAGAAGGCTAACTATACGCTGCTTGGCTATAAACATGGCTACAATGGGTTATTACAACAAGAGTATATTCCCTTATCTCTCGACTCTACTCACAACTTGATTCAACAAGGCGGAACTATTCTACACAGTGCAAGATGTAAAGAGCTTAAAAGCCAAGAAGGGATTAAAAAAGCCGTCAACAACTTAATGAAGGCAGAGATTGATACGCTTATTGTGATTGGCGGAGACGGCTCATTTCGCGGCGCAGCTGAATTAGGGAAAGAGTGGGACGGCCAAATTTTAGGAATACCCGGTACGATAGATAACGATATTAGCGGCACAGATGCAACCATCGGATATTTTACCGCTATTGATACAGCGATGAGTTCTATCGATAAAGTTCGTGATACTGCTGATGCATTCGAACGTATTTTTCTTATAGAAGTCATGGGCAGGAACGCGGGCTTTTTAGCATTGAGTGCGGCACTCTCATCTGCCGCTGATTATGTGGTGGTACCGGAATTTTTCGAATCTGCTGACAAAGAGATAGAAAAGATTGTTGCCCAAATAAACGCCCAGCGCGCATTGAAAGGGCCGGTTAGTTTTATCGTTGTCGTTGCTGAAAACGTATGGCCAAAGGGGTTACCTGGGCTCACTGAAGAACTAATGAAGCATGATATTAGTGACGTCAGGCCGGTCACTTTAGGCCATGTTCAGCGAGGCGGTTCGCCTGTTGCCCAAGACAGGTTACTCGCAACGACACTTGGCGAATTCGCGATAAGTCTAGTCGGCAGTGACATTACCAATATTATGGTGGGTGAAGTAAACCAACGCCCTGTTACTGTCCCTCTTCATAAAACGTGGGAAAATACAAAACCCCTTAATGAAGCCCATGTTGATGCTATGCGTACACTTATGAATGGGCGATACAGCAGCGGGTAAGAATACAAGGCATCGTGTAAACAGCGCAGTACCGATTTATTACAAAAAGGCGCTGTTTCTTCAAAACAACGCCTCTCATATCACCTCTTTAAGCGACATTACATCTTCATGGCCGCTTTTACTTTATCTCGATGGCTTCGGCTTACTTTGAGCTCTGTATCGTTCTGAAGTATTAAGTGGTACTCGCCACTGATGTGACTGACTAGCTTTTTAACAAAACGAATGTTAGCAATGGCCGAGCGATGCACGCGAACAAAAAATTGAGGGTTTAGCTCTTGCTCAAGCTCTTTCATGGTTTTACGCATTATGTGCATGCCGTCTAGCGCGTGCACACACATGTAATCACCCGCTGCGTCAATCCATTGAATATCTTGAACATTAACACGGGTGACTTCTGAGCCATCTTTAATCGCCAATACATCCGGGTACGGATTAGTTTCAACCGGCTCGCCATTGGCTAGCTTGCGTAAAATCTCTTCGCAATCATCGCCAGTAAGTTCAGCAACAAGGCTTACCAATTTTTGTGACTGCTCGTCCTGATGTTGAGTTGAAAAATATTCACGAACTTTGTTTAACGCTGCGCCTAGGCGCTCGTCGTCCGCCGGCTTTAACAAGTAATCAAGTGCGTGCACGTCGAACGCTTTGATTGCATAGCTGTCGTAAGCGGTAACAAAAACAATCATGGGAATGGGCTGTTTCAGTTCGCGCAACTTGTGAATTACTTGAAAGCCATTTAAGCCCGGCATTTGAATATCTAAAAACACTAAATCGGGGCGGTGCTGAGAAATGCTGCTTACCGCTTCAAGGCCGTTTTGACACTCGGCAAGCACCTGCACATCTTCATGACGTTCTAGCCTAGCGCGAAGGCCCCTTCGCGCTAAAGGTTCGTCATCAACTACAATGGTTTTTATCACTTGCTTTGTCATATTATACGTCCTTAACTTCATACGGAATGCGTAGTCTAACTCGCACACCAGAAGGCTGATTGTGTTCTATAGAGAATGCAAAATTACGATGATAAAGGGATTGCAAACGTTCTTTTATATTGGCTAAACCGACGCCATTTTCACGGCTCAGTGTACCGTCTTTGATATCTGCGCCTGGTCCGTTGTCGGCAACATCCATTAGTAGATCATTACCAAAAGTACGAGCAGTTATTGAAATTCGCCCACCGTTTTCCATTTTAGATATGGCGTGTTTTATGGCGTTTTCAATAATGGGCTGTAGAATCATGCTTGGCACAAGTGCACTTTCACAGCCTTCATCAATGTCCCATAGCACTTCTAGACGATCGTCAAACCGCACTTTTTCTATCTCTAAATAGAGTCGCAATGCTTTTATTTCTTGGCCCAAAGGCACTCGCTTTATCGGGTCGTTGTCTAATGAGTAACGAAGAAAGTCACTTAAGCGCGACACCATCGCTTCTGCTGTGTCATTCTCTTTCAATAGAATAAGGGTTGAAATAGCGTTCAGTGTATTGAAGAGAAAATGTGGATTGAGCTGATAGCGCAGCATCTTAATGTGCGCTTGGTGCGCCATGGTGCTCGCTTTTAGTGCGTTCTGCTTCTCTTTTTGAAGCATCTGGAAGTTCTTGATGCCAAAGTACACACCACTCCAACAACCAACCATGATTAGCGAATTAATAGTGTTGGTAAAATACATATACCATTCGTCTGGGCGATATCCGTGCTTGTAGATTTCCCAGTAGTTAATGTTTTTTACCACGGCCCATAGCAAAGCAATTAAGTAGCACGCCACAATCACTATGATGATCATGTTGAGCGGAGATTGTTTCCTCGCCCATCGATAGATGTAGCGAAGCGGAATAGTTAGCAACCAACCTGCATAGGCATTGAGCATGATGATGAAAACCCAAATAGGTCGAACATCATGCAGAAAAGATCCGATGTAATAAATTATCGCGAACCCTGCCCAGCCTGCACTGTGCAATGTCCAAAATAAACGTTCATTACTTTCTATTACACGCTGAAAGCGACTCACAATAATACCAATTCAAAAACTTATAAGAAGATTATACGCAAGCCTTGCCACGACCCAAGCGCCTTGGTCGTGCCCCTTATGCTTCCTGTCGCAGGGCAAAATCTTGAAATTAGACATGTTTTGGCTATATCAATTCGCTGATTAAGCTCAGTAACTGATATTCATTCTTTTCAGCCAATGCACCCACCACCAGGCTGGGCCAACCAGCAAGAAGCGCAAATCGTCAAAAAACGAAGGCTTTTTACCCTCAATATGATGGCCGATAAACTGTAGTCCCCACATAACGACAAACAACACGAGTGAAAACAACCAAACTGATATGTTAAAATGCGCTAACGTATTTACTGCGCCAAAACACAAAATCGTCAATAGGGTCATTGCTGCCCCTATCGGGCCAGACAACATAAAATAATAATACAATACGGGAACCGCTATGATGTGCGCCCATGTGATATCGAACTGCGCTATCACATCGGGTACTGGCAAGCTCCACAATAAGCCTACTGTTACGAAATAGATGCTAGGTACGGCAATGGCATGGATGATGATGTTGGTCTTGTTCTGGTGACTTTCGCCGTATTGCATTAACATTCGCTCAATACTTCTCATGTAGATCCCCTTAACCTATTATTGTGATTATTATCTATCGAGCACCCAAATATTGTTTCCTACGTTAACAATGTGTGTTGGGACAACAGCGTTTTTATCAATTTTTCTTCACAGGTAAAGGCGAGCCCATAATAAACTACATCATTATCAAGTTTGTGATTTTTGACTTTTGCACAAAGCGCTACTTCTTTACCGTCTAGCGAATAGTTTAGCTTAACTTCAGCTTCATCGATTATTACCGGCCAATTTGGTTTGATCTGGAGTGCAACTTTGCAACCTTTTTCGCTGAGGTCGATGATAATACCAGTAACATTCTCGTCATCTGGATAGACATCAGCTTCAAGGGTTACAGAAATGCCCAATTGGGCGCGTTTTACAGCACGCAACCCGATACTTTCTATACGTTTAGGAAACGTTGTAATAAGTAAGCCAGACGGCTTAGAAAGCAATTTGAGTACTTTTACTTTAAACGCAATAACTTGGCCAGTGTCACCCTCAAGCACAGAACGCACAACGATATCATTGCCAACAGTCAGTGCATCTCTAACGGTAATCCACTTCGCCGATGTTGGAATATGAAAAAGTAAACATTCATCAATAAGCATGCCGACGTAATCGGTTTTCACTCGCTTGGGCGCTGCAGGCATAGCAATTTGTAAATCTACCGTATCGCCAGGTACTAGCGAGCGTAGCGATTCCAAATTCTCTTCGCTTAGTAAATTGCTTCTTATTTTTTCAGCCATTTGTATTTGTTATTGCTGGATTTAATGTTTATTAACTCAATGTACGCATCAAACCAAAACATATCAACACTATGATGAAAAACCGCAGTTAATAAACGTAAAAAATTGAGCGGCAGTATCATGCAATCTATTGGGATTAACACAATAGATTGATATAGTTAAGGGATAGTTTTGCTTATCTTTTCGGACGTTTATGACCTCTGCTCTTCGCTATACGTTAACTATTTCAAATTGGCGTGCCCATCAATTTACTGTCGCACTGCAAATACCTGAACATTCTGGCTCATCAATAGAGCTTAGCCTTCCAAGCTGGATCCCGGGAAGTTATATGGTGCGCGATTTTGCGAAAAGCATTATTGAGCTAAATGCTAATACTTCTGAAGGCAATAGTGCTGAAAATGTTGGCGATAAAAGCGTTCATAGTCTTTCTGTTGCTAAGCTTGATAAACAAACTTGGCAAGTAGAAACAGATGGAAAAGCTTGTACTGTTAACTATACCGTTTATGCCAACGACTTATCTATTCGCTCTGCTTTTATGAACGACCAATATGCGTTTATAAATGGTACCAGTGCGTTTCTAAACGTTTCCGGCTTTGCGAATGTGCCTTGTGAGGTGGACATTGAGCTAAACGAAAGCGATTCCGCAATCGCAAACTGGAAGGCTTATACGTCTATGCCTTCTCGTTGTGAAAGCACAAGCCCGTCTCGTTGGTACTTCATTGAAAAAAATTATGATGAGCTCATTGATCATCCAATTTATGTGGGCATTGCAGACACTCACAGCTTTGAGGTTGACGGCATTAGGTTCACGTTACTTTTCTCAGGTAACAACAATATTGATTATGAGCGCATAGCAAATGACTTAGCGCCAATATGCAAGCACCACCTAGATCTGTTTGGAGCTCCACAACCTATTACTAACTACCTGTTTATGACGCTGCTTGCCGACAATGGGTTCGGCGGTTTAGAGCATAAGTATTCCACTGCCCTTCTATACCCACGTTTTGATTTGCCACAAATAGGTGAAAGTGAGAAAAAAACCGACAGCTACATCACATTTTTGAGCTTGTGCAGTCACGAATTTTTCCACACATGGCACGTAAAGCGTATTAAACCTAGCGTAATGGTGAAACCAGACTTATCTCAAGAAACATATACAAATCAGCTATGGATATATGAAGGGTTTACCAGTTTTTATGATGATGTAACCCTAGCTAGAGCAGGTGTTATTGAACCACAAAAGTACCTTGATATTGTCGCGCAAAATGTGAGTCGACTTTTACAAAACGCGGGGCGTTTTAAACAAAGTGCAGCTGAAAGTAGCTTCGACGCATGGACAAAGTTTTATAAGCAAGATGCGAGCGCTACTAACAATATTGTCAGTTATTACACAAAGGGTGGCATTATAGCCCTTGGGTTAGATTTACTCCTTCGTAAACAGTCAAACGAACAAGTGAATTTAGACACCTTGATGCAACTACTGTGGAAACATTATGGGGTGGATGAAAAAGGCACACCTGATGACGTGATCCAATCTTTATGCAAAACCCACTTCAATATCGACGTTTCAGATTACTTGAATCGCGTGGTGTATAGCACAGACGATGTAGAATTAGCGTCATTAGTTTCAAAAATGGGCGTAAATTACGCTATTCGTGCTCGCGTATCAGGTGAAGATAAAGGTGGCGTTTCCTCGCTACCTGTTATTAAAAATCAACTTGGCGCCACGTTAAAACCTGCAACCTTCGGACTTACAGTAATGCAAGTATTTGAAGGCCTTGCCGCAATGAAGGCAGGTATTCTTTTGAACGATGTCATCATTGCGTTAAACGGACACATCGTCAATGCTCAGAAACTTCAGCGCCTTTTAGATAATGCCCAGACACCAAAGGTAGATTTAACGCTTATTCGAGACGGGCGGCTTCTAACCCTTCCTCTTGAGGTAACTGAGGCTCGAAAAGAAATGGCTTACTTTGAAATTACTGATGAAGAAAAGCTTAATCACTGGCTGGGGAAATAACTTCGCCCAGTAGCGCAAATACGATAAGGTAATGTAAATACTAAAAAGGCGCTTTTAGGTGAACCCTGAAAGCGCCTTTTCTTTATGGCTGTAGAAACTAAGTCAAATTAATGGTTACTGTTCGGGAGACCCCGACATTATAGTATGGGGATCTAAGCGAATGTTGCCTAAATTTATTCGCCAATCTAGATGCGGCCCTGTCGAGCGCCCTGTCGAGCCAATTGTACCAATCTGCTCGCCTTGCTTAACGGTGTCTCCCACTTCTACCGTTATAGTATCCATGTGAAGGAATGTCGAAAACACGCGCATGCCGTGGTCGAGAATCAAGGTGTTACCCGAATAATAGAGATCATCAGCCATGGTGACGACACCATCTACTGGGGCATACACAAGCGTGCCAGTTTCATTGGCGATGTCCAAACCATAGTGCGGCCATTTCGGCACGCCATTTAGAATTCGCTGACTACCATAAACACCAGTGATAGCACCTTTTGCAGGCCATTCAAAACGAGTGAACAGTGCATCCAAATCTGTATTGCCACTGCGCGCGTTAGCTACGTTGATATTGTCTTGCTTAATACGCGCCGTCACTTCTGCTGGCGGAGAAACCATTTTTTGCTCTAGCCCGTCAATTCGCTGAATGTTGTATTCGCGTTTTTCAAGAGTAATGTCTCGCTGCCACTTTTGGCCGTTGTCTAATTTTACAACCAACGTTTGCTGCAGTGGCGCTTCCCGTTCAAAGCCAACAACAAATTTTCCGTCTTTGTTGGTTTGAACAGTTTCGCCATTAAGCGTTACTTTGGCCCCAGCGGGAGCTTGCCCGCGCAACAGAGCACCTTGCGTAAACTTACCGTTCAGCACAACGTCTATTTGCTCTTGACTAGAAAGCCCAGTGGCTTGTTCATTTAATTCTACAGCCGCAGAAACAAATGATATAGAAGCAACTGCACTAAGCACTACCACGCAATTTAATATAGAAGATATTTGATTGCGTAATGTGTCTTTTGAAAGCGTGAATGCCATAGATATTTCCTTTCCCTATAACAAGCAGTAACGAATATTAACCCTTTACTGTAGCGCCTTTACCTACGCCCTCGTAAGCGATGACTTGGCAAACGCCATCAGGCGTGCGTTTCTTCTGCTCTTCCAGCAAATATTGCGCTAAACACTCTACGGTTGAGTCAGTTTCAATCACTTCACAATCTGACTTAGGTATGAGTAGTTCAAAATAGCCTTGTGAAGACTCGTAAGCAAAACAGTAATAATCCGCGTCATTAGCTACTTCACCTTTAAGCTTTCTGTCGCTGTAGGCTATTTCGTCCTCACGGGTTGCGATATAAATATCGGCCCAACGGTCAGCCCAATACTGTTGACTTTCAACACACACTTTGCCGTCAAGGATAATATCAATGCGCGAACGGTGACCGTGCGCTATGCGCTGGCAATTACCGTCATGCTTTTTAAGCCCGTGGGTATAGTGATAAAACGGAGAGTTAATCACTTCTTCACGTAAATGTAGCGTGATATTCTCAACGTTTTCAGGAAGATGGGTCGCCAACACTTCTTTTAAGTAAACGCCGACCGATTCCATATTTATCTCATCAGAATAAACAAATGCATAAGCTTCAGCGGGGCAACGTAGCATAATGCTACGCCCATCAGTACAGGTAAAGCGCGCTTCTACCTGTTCAGAATCGTCGTCGTGGATAACTTCTGAGCCGCTGTATTCAGCAGGTATAAGCAACTTATGGTCGACATATTCGTCGATAAGCCGCTTTAAGTTCTTTTTCACGTGACCAAAGTCTTGAACCATGCTCTCTTCGTTAAGCTCACCGTCCAAAATCACATCGACAATCCAGCTTTCTCCTACCATGCCGCGTTTAGGGCAAAGGTAAGAGAAGTCCATCACTGTCAAATCATTTACAAATAATTGCATAACACCCTTGAATCGAGTTTATTTTCTACTAACTAGTATACGTTTTTTATCTTCGCTTCGCAGCGACTAGTCCATTGAAGATTGGCGATTAAGCTGATCTTTTAAATTTGGTGGAATTCCGCGAATAGTTAGCGTATCCGTAGCCGGGTCGTAAAATACCCTATCACCCATTAATTTGCGTTCGAAGCTTAACGATATACCACCGCCCTGACCGGTAAACTTAGCAAGCTGTTTTAGCGCCGCAGGGTCTGGCTGAATTTCTTTCTCAAGCGGTACTTCCATAGATTGCGTAAACGCAGAGAAGTTACTGCTTGTTTCTTCATTTTGAGGAAGTCGGTTCGCCAGTTCATCTACCGATAAACTTTCGCCTGCATCAATCTTTTCTTTAAAGTACGATTTAACTTCTTCTCTATGCTGATGCTGTTCTTGCGGGTCTAGAGACTCACTGGCAAGGTAAGCATCAACTGAAGAGATCAATTGCTTGTTTTGCTGTTTAACATCAACCAGCTCTTCACAGCCTACAAACTGCATAAAGAAGTCAGATACCTTTCGCCCCATTCTACCTTTAATAAAGCTAACGTAGCGCTGCTGTTCTGGCTGAATATCCCACTGGGTTAAATCGAAACGTACAGCGAGCTGCATTTTTGCTAAATCTAAGTGTTCACGAGCAGAAAGATCTAAAGAGTTTGTCACTTCAACGTGCGAACGGGTATTTAACAATGCAATCATCAAATACTGTGTGGCCAAATATTCATACTGGCAGAAAATAAGAAAACCGGTCTCAACAGTACCCGTTTCTGCCAAAGTGCGAACCAAGCGGTTAGTCGATGACACTGAAAACGCATGGAATGCATCTTCAACGTTATCACCCGCCGCTTTTTGGATATCCATGTATTGCCTAAGGCCTTCCGCAAACTCAGCCACGTTTTCGGTGCTTTTTTGCGTAGTCGCTTCGCCTTCTTCGTTTTCCACTTTTGCTTCACGGGTAACTTCCGTCACGAAGTGACCAACCCCCTTTCCAGGTTTAGCATTGAAACTGTGGTTTATTTGATGGGCAAGAAGCTCGATTTCCGGAGTAACAGCTAAGCAGTTGTCTCGTGGAATTGCTTCAATTTTCTCTTCTTTGTTTACAATCAAACGATGTACAACAAAGTGATGAATCAGTGCACTCATAGAGTATCGGGTGTCCTGTTGCTTAAAAAGTGTCAGAAATATCCAAAGAATTGCGGGATTTTAGAATGAATGATTGTACTCACTCAAACAACGATTATAATCATTTTACGTGTAAAACCATTCTTTTTATCAAAGAAATCATAAAAAAGAGGCGTAGCAATGCCCCAACAGAGCCGCTATAGCAACGACGAATTCGAAACGCTAATGAATAACGTTATTCTAACCCTTGAAGAAGGCGGTGCAAACCGCGACCTTTCACTAATGGTGTTAGGAAATGTCATTACGCACATTTTAAATACTCAGGTGGCCCCTAAAAATCGCGAAGCCATGGCAACGCAGTTTGCCGACGTACTAAAGAAAAGCGTTAAAAATAGCTAAGGGATTGCATGATACTTGCCGAATCACCTCGTCGCCAGCGTGTTACTAAACTGGTAAATTGGGGGCATTGGTTTGCCTTGGCGAACATAATCATCGCCATAGTTATTGCCTCGATTTTTGTTTTCTCATCACCTATGCCTGGCACAGGTGTCGGCACCTTGTATCTTCTCGCCAACTGGTTTGGTCATATTGGCTTTATGACCTTTTTTGGCTTTGTTATTTTTATACTCCCACTTTGTTATCTGGTAAATAACCCCAGAATTATAAAGGTCAGTGCGTCTATCATTGCTGCTGTGGGTTTAGCGCTATTAGCTTTCGATGCGCTACTATTTAACCGTACAGGCTTTCATATTAGTTTTCACGCCGCTGACCTGCTGCGCAGTGAAGCGCAGTCGACAATGGCAATAGAAAGCTGGCAACAGTGGGCTTTCTTATTTCTTTTATTTGTTGTTTGGCTTGGCTTTCAGCTGGTCTTAGCCAATGCAATCTGGAAGCGTGTTGAGCGCTTCACTCGTCATAAAGTTGGCATTCCTGTCACTACATTTTTTGTAAGTTGTTTCGTGACAAGTCACGCTATTCATGTGTGGGCTGATGCCAAGCTGTATCAACCTATCATTAAGCAAGACAACATGTTTCCGCTTTCTTACCCTGCCACCGCTAAGACTACAATGTCGCGTTATGGCTTGCTTGACTTAGCGGCCTATGAAGAACGAAAGCAACTTCAGTTCAACCCTGATATTCACAATATCACTTACCCTGCTGAGCCTGTTTATTGCTCAATAGAAACGAGTAAAAATCTTACCGTTATTGTGCAAGTTGACGGTGATAACGATATCGATTTAAGCAGCATTAAAGGTAAACAGCTGAATCAGGTTGCTAATTATTATTCAACAGCAAGTACCGTTGAAGGTCTTATGACAGCAACCTTGTTTGGTGTGCCGGAAATTTATCAGGAAGCGTTATCTAAAAAACGACCCGTGTTGCTTGCCCTTCCGCTAGGCTCGGGTATGCCAGTTTCTATTCACAGCGATGTACCTTTGCCGCTTCCACAATTATCTGGCTATTTACAGCCTTTAAGTAACAATCATGAGGGGCTACACATTGCTTTCATGAATAGCGCAGACATAAAGGATTACGTTGAAAGTACAATAGATAGAAAACATGACGTCATTATCGCGACTGGGTTTGGTAGCGAAGACGGTAAAGGGGTGTTATACAGCACACTGAATATCAAAGCTAAGTTGGCTAGTACTGAAGATTTGGCACCAACGATTTTAAACGCATTAGGCTGTAATGCACCTTCTACATTCTATTCAACCGGACAAAACTTATTAGCACCAGCACGACCTTGGTTAGTCAGTACGTCGGGCGAACGTATTGTGGTATTCCACGAAAATAAACGCACTGACGTTCTGAGTAACGGTAGCTATGAAATAAGTGATTTAGCCACAGGGAAACGGAGTAAAGAGTCGTTAAATATCGACTTACTGAGCCAGGCTATAAAGCACTTGTCTCGCTTTTCCACCCAGAACTAGTTTTTCCCTATTGCAGTGATAGCCAATGCTATCGCTGCTATCTATTTCCCGTATTCCCTTAGGTAACAATTGTTTAAAGGGTTACACGTAACCGCTCGCTAATATTTCAGACAGTCTCTTAACCTGAGATACACTGTGGGATAAGCGAATAGTAGTCAACTGTTCGGCAGTAATACGATTATCTGACAAAAAATAGCTCTTCGTTAATCCTGCGGCATTCGCAGCTTCGATGTCCCGCCAACTGTCGCCAATTAACGCACTGCTGGCTAAGTCTATATTTAGGTCTATTGCGGCTTGTTGCAACATGCCAGGTAATGGTTTTCTACATTTACAGGCTATAGCATATTCGGCAACACTACCTTGCTTGTGATGTGGGCAGAAATATACAGGAATGTTTACAATACCGCGGGCGGAAAATTCTTTTTGGACCTGCTCCATTAAACCATGAAAGTCTTTTTCGCTATAGTATCCACGCGCTATTCCGCTTTGGTTAGTAACAATAACCGGTAAAAAACCATCATTTTGGAATGCATGAATAATATCGAATATACCCTCCACAAATTCAAAATCTTCATAGCTACCCACATAGCCGTGGTCAACATTAATTACGCCATCTCGGTCTAAAAACAACGCTTTTTGTTTGTTATCGGCCAACGTCTTTCCTTGCCTGCTCTCCCTCACTTTCACCTTTTAACACTTTTTTATTTGTGTCTTTTTTCCATAGTTGGATATGAAAGTCTGCGGTTACGCTATCTAGCGATGCGACGATAGCATCTATCTTGCCTTGTGGGAGTTTCCAGTAAAAAGGCGTCATCTTTATTAGAGCGAGAGCGTGGTCAGCGTCAGCAAACTTAATCGGAAATGAAAAGCATTCATTGTGAATGCGAGTAAAGCCTTCCCGGGGGGCATCACTAATTTGATGATGCCTCGCATTGTCGTAAACCTGCTGCTTTAATTCAAATAAATGATTCGGCGCAGGGTCAACCGTAATAAGTATTCCTTGTTCTTTCAAAACTCTTACATACTCTTCATTACTGCCCGGCGCAAATACTTGCATTACTACGTTTTGCGTCTCGCTCTGAAGAGGTAATTCAAAGCTGCTTGCCACAACAAACTGAGCGTACTTAAAAGCTTTAGCAGCCAAATCAACAGCAATTTTAGCTATGTCGCTGCCCGCACCTTTTACTGAAAAGCCGTTACGTGAAAGCCCTTGAATCATCGCATCTAAATAACTTCCTTCGCCACAACCCGCGTCGTAAACAGGAACAGTTTGTTTAGTGGCATTACCTGCAACATTATTCGCAGTACTAGTTTGAGTGAGGAAGTGTTCCACCAGCAAATGCATTTTGTCTTTCAATGGTTTGTAAGCGTTTAACTGATGAAACTCCCGTCTGGCTCTCACCATGTCTTTATCGTCACCGGGAAGTTTAGACTTTTTGAACTGAACAGGTAACAAGTTAACGTAACCAGATTTTGCAATATCGAAGCTGTGATTATTGTTACAGCGTATAGGCGTAGAGTTTAACGAGATTGATGATTTACAAAGTGGGCAATGCCACATGATAACGTCTTTTTTGTTAAGAATTTGACGTACAGGATATCAAAATCAATGCCTTAACGGCAATAATAGAGCACAAGTAGGCTTAAGACATATAGCGTACTTGTGCTGATTAGTTGCGCTGGGCAGGCATTTCGATTACGGAACTGCCTGCAATTATCATTTTACTACGCTTTTTAAAAAGTGAAGCTTTTACAACGCTGCTAACGGGTGGCTTTGTGCAGACCAAGGAGAACTAAAGAAGTGTTCGATCACATCTGTAGGCACATCTTCAACCGTTTTGTATTTCCATTTAGGCGACATATCTTTGTCAATTAACAAAGCTCGTACACCCTCTTGAAACTCTCCGCTTTCACCGCAGCGACAAGACATATTTACTTCCATTCGAAAGCAATCTGCCAAAGTCATTTCTGCCCCTTTCTGGCACTGTTCATACACCAAATGCATGGTTATAGGAGACCCTTTAGCTAGGGTACTCTGTGCGCGTGAAAGCCATTTGTCTTCTTTCATATCTGCACGCAGGATCGCATTCACTACTCCACTCACACTATCTGCGGCGCATAAGCTATCGATAAGTGGCATATTTGGTTCTACGTTGCTGCTAGGTAACGAATCCGGCTTTTTCATGCTATCGATAATCGTCGTTACAGCCCCTGCTAAGCTTTCGCTGTCTGTTTCATTCCATGGATGTTCGATAAGAGAACTTAACAAATTACTTTTCTCTGAACTCGCGACTAACGCATCAGCGAGCCCAACATAACGGGCATCGCTACCGTTCATCTGCCCACCTGTTAAACCAAGGAACAAGCCAGATTTTCCTGGTAAGCGAGGCAGAAAATAGCTGCCCCCTACGTCGGGATATAAACCTATTGTGATTTCAGGCATTGCTAACCGCGAAGTTTCGGTCACTATGCGGTGACTTGCGCCGCAAAGAAGCCCCATTCCACCGCCCATCACAATGCCGCTACCCCAGACAACAATCGGCTTACGGTAGTTATGAATGGTGTAATCTAACGTGTACTCGGTTTTAAAAAATGTTTCTAAAAATTGTGGTATTTGCCCGTTAGCTTCCACCATCGATTTGTACATAGAAACAATGTCACCACCCGCACAAAAGGCTTTTTCGCCCGCTGCATCAATCACCACAGCCACAATGTCGTTGCGAGACTGCCATTGCTGAAGTGCGTCTAGCATAATGCCAGCCATTTCAAGATCTAAAGCATTTAGTGCTTTAGGCTTGTTAAGCGTCAATCGGCCTATTGTATAGCCATCGCTAGACGTTTTTAGCTCTTGAACAATGACTACTGGTTCCACGTCTGTCATTTCTACTCCTTTTCACAGTCCTTAAAATCATGTCTGATGATGTTATTTCCGAGATGTACTACAGTACACTTCTCTCGTCTGACAACAAACGTCTGCCGATAATAACGCGCATAATTTCATTGGTACCTTCTAAAATTTGATGTACGCGAACATCTCTGAAATGGCGCTCTAGCGGATACTCTTTTATGTAACCATAGCCCCCGTGAAGCTGAAGAGCGTCGTTACAAACGTTAAAGCCCACATCGGTAGCAAACCTTTTCGCCATAGCGCAGTAAGTGGTTTTGTCGGGGTCGTTATTATCTAGTTTACAAGCTGCCATGCGTACCATTTGTCTTGCCGCAACAAGTTCTGTCGCCATATCGGCTAGCTTGAACTGCAAAGCCTGGAAACCTGCGATAGGTTTACCAAACTGTTCACGCTCATTCATATAGTCTCGCGCAACATTAAGCGCCTGCTGTGCAGTACCGACCGAACAGGTTGCAATATTAATTCGACCGCCATCAAGCCCCTGCATAGCCATTTTAAAGCCTTGTCCTTCTTCACCGAGTAACCAGCTAGCATCTAATTTCACGTTATCAAACGTGATCATGCGAGTGGGCTGGGCATTCCAACCCATCTTTTCTTCTGCTTTGCCGTATTCGATGCCTTCTGCATTAGCAGGTACTGCAAACGCTGACACACCTTTAGGACCATCTTCACCGGTACGGGCCATAACAACTAAAACGTCAGTACTTCCCGCACCTGATATAAATACTTTTGAGCCGTTTAGTACGTACCCGCCGTCAACTTTCATCGCTTTTGTTTTTAGCGATGCTGCATCTGAACCCGCGCCTGGTTCCGTTAAACAATAAGATGCTAGTTTTTCGCCTGTCACCAACTGTTCACACCATGTGTTTTTTACATCATCGCTACCCCAAGTAGCAATCATCCACGTGGCCATGTTATGAATGGTTAACATAGCGGTGGTTGTGGTACATCCCATTGACAGCTGCTCAAAGATAATTGAAGAATCGAGCCTTGATAGTCCAAGGCCGCCGGCACTCTCTGGCGCATACAATCCACAAAAGCCTAATTCTCCTGCTCTTTTTATAGCCTCTACAGGGAAATAGTGTTCTTTGTCCCACATCGCTGCATTGGGCGCTAGTTCCTGTTGGGCGAACTGTCGGGCAGTATCTTCAAAGGCGAGTTGGTCATCGGTTAATTCAAAGTTCATTACACATACCTTCAATTACGTTGCTTTATAACAACAATAACCAACACCTACCCCTTACGTAAACGTAAAGGTAAATATTTATTTAAAATTAGTGAAGATTGGCGTAAATATTTTGTGACGAGAAAGTTCTTTTTGCTTTTAATGCGAGAAATAACTGATAAAAGTTATCCTTTTTAATAATGCACTTTTATGCTGCCGCTGATAAGCTACACCGACGCAAGTTAACCCTGATTGGTCGTCGTGGAATTCAGAATAGCCATAGTAGAAGACAATGCCACTGCCCGAACTGCGCTTCGAGGTCACTTAATGTCTATTGCTAATTTATCTGTCAGCAGCTTCGCATCGGGAGTGGAACTTAAAGCGGCACTAAAAAAGCAAAATTTTGAGCTGCTGTTAATGGATTATCACCTTGGTCAGGGTAAGACTGGCGTTGAATGGGTGCAAAATTTAAGAGAAGCTGGCTTCATTAGGCCAAGTACGGGCATAATATTTCTTACTTCAGACCGCTCTCCGCAAATAATCGGTCGGATCATGGATCTTCAACCTGACGTTTTGCTCATCAAACCGTACACTATCGCCTCTTTAACTCGCCAAATTAATCACTATTTAACCTACCGCGATTTTGTCAAAAACGTTTTGCACTCCCTAGACAATAAACAGTTAGAGCGCGCTATTGGCGTAATACGGGCGAAAATTTCAGAAGGTATTCCTCCTCGCCTAGTTGCAGATATTCGCAAGCTTTATGCTCGGCTCCTATACGAGAGTGGAGACCTTCAAAGAGCCCTGAGCATTTATGAAGATGTGTTAACTCGGTCAGATAAAGTACTCTGGGCGCAATGGGGTAAAGTTAAGTGTCAATACGCCTCTGGGCAATGGCCGCATTGCAAGACTCACTTAAGTCAGATGGTAAATTCTAGCTTAGCGCGTGATAAAGCATTTGAATGGCTTGCTTCTATTTCTTTTGAGCAAGATTCTTACGACCAGGTAGAAAAATACTTAAATGAAATTAAGTTTAGTGAATTAAGCCTAGCCGCAGCCAAGCTAAAAACAATCGCTTATCAAAAACAAGACAAGGTCGTTGAGGCTATCGATCTTCTACAAAAAAAGCGTGCTATGCATCGCAGTGCTAAAGACAGCTTCAATGACTTTACCTTTGAATTGGCTGAGTTCTACTTGTTTCTGGCGGAGGAGTCGCCTGAGACCAATAGAAAAGAAAGTTTATCCCAAGCAAGGAAGCTAGTAGGTATTGCAGGTAGAAGTCAGGGCGACCCACAAACATTACAAAAGCGAGACTACCTATTGGCGTTCTCAGCCGTGTTAGATAGAGATCTTGAAAAAGCTGAACATCTGCTTGAAGGCGAACACATTGATAATTACCTTCGCACCGAGCCCTCTATTCTGGTTATCGCTGCAAAAGTACACCACGGTCTTGGCGAAGAGCGTAAAGCAGGTGAACTGTTATTAATGGCTAAACAGAAGAATGCCGAACTGCAAGCGATATCCGAGCAAGTGATGAACGATGCCCTAATTTTCACAGGCGGAGAACGATTGGGCTTGAATCATGAGCAGGCTATTTCTATCAATGAGACGGGTACTCAGCTTTTCATCGAAGGCTTATTTACTAAGGCTATGAAGCATTTCTATGATGCATTCCAGCTTTCACCTGAAACCGCAGCTTTTGGATTAAACCTGCTCCAATGCATGATTGAAGCAGACGCAGGCGTTTACCGTAAGTTTAGTATCAAGCATCTACTCGACAAAATAACCAGCTTACCACTAAACGACACAAACAAGGCGCGTTTAGCGCAGCTCACCTTATCCGCGCAAGAACAAGCACTTTAGCATCTCTAAACTGCTTGCCCTTGGCTAAGCCGTTTTTGCATAAACGTGTCTATTTTAAGCGAGTGAGCAAGCTTGAGGTATCCCAACGACCGCCACCCAGTTTTTGAACGTCCGCATAGTATTGGTCGACCAATGCAGTTAACGCTAAAGTTGAACCATTTTTTCGGGCTTCATCAAGTGCAATGCTCAAATCTTTACGCATCCAATCGACCGCAAAACCAAAATCAAAGCTATTGTTTAACATAGTACTGGCTCTGTTTTCCATTTGCCACGATTGCGCTGCACCTTTACTGATAACGTCAACTACCGCATTGCAATCAAGTCCAGCACGTTGACCAAAATGCAGTGCTTCGGCCAAGCCCTGTACGATACCGGCAATGCAAATCTGATTCATCATTTTCGCCAATTGTCCGCTGCCGCTTTTACCGAGTAACTGGCTATGTCGCGCGTAATGCGCCATTACTGGCTCTACAGTACTATATACAGCTTCATCGCCACCTATCATAATGGTTAACTGGCCATTCTCTGCCCCTGCCTGACCTCCTGAAACAGGGGCATCTAAAAAGCCAATCTGTTTATTCTTGCAAGTCTCATATAGCTCTCTGGCGATATCAGCAGACGCTGTAGTATGATCAACTAACACACTGCCGGCTTTCATTGCAGCTAATGCTTGAGTGCCAACATCTCTCACATCGTTATCGTTACCCACACACATAAAAACAATGTCAGCGTTTTCACACGCCTTGTCAACGTTATCGCTTGCGCTGACGGTAGCGCCATCTGTGTCATAAATCGATAGCCACTGCTGTGCTTTTTGGGAAGTTCGATTATAAACAGTGACCGCATAGCCGGCTTTGCTTAAGTGCCCAGCCATGGGAAAGCCCATCACACCCAAGCCCAAAAAACTCACTTTCAAATTACTCATACAAAATATACTCTACATACGAAACAAAGATGTTTGGATTACCTAAGAGTAACAGACTTAACGACAACAAAAATATAGGAAAATAATTTTGGCACTCTATGAACACCCAATCACGTTAAACAATGGTGAACAGACTACCCTAGAACAATATAAAGGAAAGGTATTGCTTATCGTCAATACGGCAAGCAAATGCGGCTTTACTCCTCAATACGAAGGGCTAGAGACACTATACAAAAAATATAACGACAAAGGCTTTGAAATTTTAGGATTCCCTTGTGATCAATTTGGTCATCAAGAACCGGGTAGCGACGAGGATATCGCTCAGTTTTGTAGCCTCAACTTTGGTGTTTCGTTCCCTCTATTTAAGAAAACGAATGTCAATGGGCCAGATGCCAATCCGCTGTTTGAGGAGTTAAAGCACGCAGCTCCAGGCCTTCTTGGTACTAAGCGAATAAAGTGGAATTTCACAAAGTTCTTAGTGACTGACCAAGGTAAGGTGCTTAAACGCTATGCCCCAACAGTAAAACCAGAAGCCATTGAAAAAGATATTGTAAAGCTACTCCCAGAGTAATAGTTCGTTGGCAGGAATATCAAAATCAAACTGAGAAACAGCAATAAAGGCGCTAGGTAAACGCATTGTGCACTCTGCTTGATTTATTGATCTGTATCTATGCTGTTGGGAAATGGACGTGGTAAATTTTAGCGTTCAACGTGAAAAAATTGGGTACTAAAATGAAAATGGCTAAACATGAAAAAGTATACGCAAACCAAAGCGATCAACAGCAAAAACATATCGCCTTTTTTAGTACCCGTCCTTATGAAAGGGCTCTGTATTCCGAGCTACTGGAAACAGTGAGCGTTGACAATGACAGACCTATAAAGGTTGTGTTTTTTGAACACCCTCTCAATACGTCAACTGCAGCTAGCTGCAATGGATACAGTGATGTTGTTGTATTTGTAAATGATGACATCAATGCCGCCACTATAAACGCACTGAAGCGTTGTGGGGTTAAACATATTGCACTTCGGTGCGCAGGCTTTAATAATGTTGATGTGAAGGCAGCACAAAAAGCCGGAATCAAGGTAAGCCGTGTTCCCGCCTATAGCCCTGAAACGGTAGCAGAGCACACTCTCGCTCTTATTCTCACGCTAAACCGTAAAACGCACAAAGCTTATAATCGTGTTCGCGAAGGAAATTTTGATCTTGGCGGGTTAATGGGCTTCACGCTTCACGGTAAAACCGTAGGGGTAATTGGCACAGGAAAAATTGGACAAGCGGTTATTCGCATACTCTTGGGGTTCGGGTGTCGTGTGCTTTGCTTCGATCCGCAGCCTGATAATGATGTGACTGCAAGTGGAGCGCATTATGTGACGCTTAACGAACTGCTCGAAAAGAGCGTCATTGTCACCCTACACTGCCCGCTAAACGAAAAGAGTCATCATATAATTAACGCAGAAAGCATTGATAAAATGCCCCAAGGCGTAATGCTTATTAATACGTCTCGAGGCGGGCTTGTCGATGATAACGCTATTATGAAAGGGCTTAAGTCGAAGAAAATTGGATATTTAGGGCTAGACGTTTATGAAAGAGAGTCCGAACTTTTCTTTCATGACCATTCGCAGGAAATTATTCAGGATGATATTTTTCAGCGCTTAACAACCTTCCCTAACGTTTTAATAACGGGCCACCAAGGGTTCTTTACACTCGAAGCGCTGCACGAAATTGCCGTCACTACGCTCAACAACATCATCACAGGGGCAAATACGCTCTAAGTTGCCATGATAACGGTTAAAACGCAGTGCATTAATGCTGGTCTACGCTAATCGGTTTCTTTTTCTAAAATCAGTTGAAAATACTTTCCAAGCCAAAGGTATGGTGCTCGCTTGTGATACTGGCGCTCCAACGCTAGTAAGTCATCAAACTTACTGCTTTGATGGGTTATGTCGCGCATGTAATCATGGAAACAGCGAATGCCTGCTTTCTCGATAATCTTAAAGCCCAATGACTCACAATGTTCAACCACACGCATTGCACTTAAGGGTTGCTTCGGATTTAGTCTCACTTGCTTTTTTGCTTTCATCCCTTTTTCGATGTAATCGAAATTGCCGTAAATTGCATTAGCAAACAAATTCGCATCTTGGTTGAAGAAACTCAGACTTAAACGGGCGCCGGGTTTCATGCTTTTATACATAAAGTCGATAGCATTGAAAGGCGCATCTAGCCATTCCAATACAGCATGACAAATCACCAAATCAAAACTATTCAAATCTTCAATCTGTTGCAAATATTGATGCCTGATTGTAATAGTGGGCGCATCTGCTAGAAGCATCTCAGCTTGCTTCAGAACATCCTTAGACGCGTCAGTTAGCACCACAGAATGTCCTTTTGAAGCGATGTGTGCAGTCATGACCCCCGTGCCTCCACCTATTTCGATTACGCGGACCGGCTTTGTCAAATAAGGTTCAAGGACATCGCATAACAAGGTGTGCCTGAGCTTCCCCTTGGTCGTGCCATAGATGTTAGTAGAAAACTTTTCAGCAATACCATCGAAAATACGGTCTTTGTTCATATACCACTGTCGTTGTTAAGCTGGGTTATTAATATCAATAAATTCAACATGCACGTCGAATTGCTGCGCGATATGTTCCCCTAAAGATTTCACACCATAGCGTTCTGTCGCATGGTGACCAGCGGCAAAAAAGGTAATGCCCATTTCCCTCGCTGTATGGACAGTTTGTTCAGAGACTTCGCCAGTAATGAATGCATCGACACCGAGTTCAACTGCTTGCTCAATAAAGCCTTGTCCACCACCTGTACACCAAGCAAGACTTGAAATGAGTTTTGACGCTGGCCCTTCAATCAGCACATCTCGCCCTAGCAATTGATTCAATTTAGCCTGAAGCGCAACGCCTTCAGTCGCTTCCCCTAGATTACCTTGCATAACAACACCTACAGGTTTAACGTTACTGACAGCACTTATATTTTGAACATCTAGAATCGATGCAAGCTGACGATTGTTGCCAAATTCTGGGTGAACATCTAAAGGAAGATGGTAAGCAAACAGATTTAGATCATTAGCAAGTAAAGCAGAAAGGCGACGCTTTTTCATGCCAGTCACAGCCTGCGACTCTCCTTTCCAAAAATAGCCATGATGCACAATAAGCGCATCGGCGTTAGCTTCTATCGCAGCGTCTACTAAAGCCTGAGATGCTGTAACCCCTGTAACAATTTTTTCTATTTTGCTTGTGCCCTCTACCTGTAAACCATTGGGGCAATAATCACTGATTTCGCTAACCCTTAACAATCCATCAAGATATTTTTGTAGCTCTGAGCGGGTAATAGACACAAGTCCTCCGGTTGAAAGTTAGACAAATTGTTAAAAAAACGCTATAAAATACGCGAACGTTTCGTATAACACCCATAAGTCGACTGGCGCTTATTGCGGGAAAACGAAAAAAAGTGGATTGCTCAAAGCAGTACCTACTTTCTCTTCATTTTATGGGGAGCAAATTGTGCTCTAACCAATCTGCCGTTACTTATTGGTGATACAAGTCAAAAACGTTCGTCATCTTAACAAAATAAAGAGCAAAAAAGCATGGCAAACTTAGACAAAGATGCAGTTATCGCGGCCTTCACTAAAGCATATGAAAAAGCTAACGGCAAAGCCCCGTCTATTGAAAGTAAAAGTGGATGGTACAGCGTAGACGGCGGCAAAAATATGCGTCTAGCGCAACTTCAGGAAATGACAGAGGCGCTAGCGTCACATTCGTCTGAAGGAACAGAAATGAAAAAAGAGAAAAGCGAGACTAAACTCGCGGCCAAACCTGCCAAGAAGAAAGCGTCTGCTTCTAAAAAATCGGGTTTCTCGGTAAAGGATTTTTGGGCAGAAAAGCTAAACGCCGAAGTGCCTGGCGCGACATTACCACGCTAATTTAAAAAGCATTTCACACGATGCCTAGTCGCCGCTCTGGGGGCTAGCGTATTGTCTTGACACCGACAATTTAGTTGACTTATTTTCCAGCAAGTCCCTGCGCAACAAATGGAACAAGGTGCTGGATGACTTCCTTAATATCTACGTGCTTGTGAAAATCAGACTCAGCAATTTCCGTTAATGCCTGGCTCGATGCCATTGAAAAGACAAAACTTCCCATAGCAAAATGCAGTCTCCAGAACAGCTCTTCCTCAGGAAGTTCAGGTAAACAGCGTCTAATAGCGTCAACAAGGGCACGTATACAGTCACCGTAATCATGCATCAAAAACTTGCGCAAGTGACCCTGAGTTTCGTTATATCCTCGACCGAGCAACTTAACAAAGGTGGCAGTACCCTGCTCCGAAATCGCGTTAAGGTTTAACATGGGTGGAATTAGAGAATATAAAAGCTGCTCGACGCCCTTGGGTCCTTCAATGGGCGGGAGAGCGTCTAGGCAACCTTTTACTTGCGGCATTAGCTCATCAAAGTATCGCTTAAACACGGCTTGAATTAAATTTTTCTTACTGCCGAAGTGATAGTTTACCGACGCCAGATTCACTTCTGCTCTTGCAGTAATTTCCCGCATCGATGTTTGGGTAAATCCACTTTGAGAAAATAAGTATTCCGCCGCATCTAATATATCGTTTTTAGTATGCCGTGCCATATTCTTTTTATTATCTTTTGTCGGTTAGAAGTTAAACGGCCATCTGTGCCCATTAACGATGTTAATTGCCACATTGTAATATGCATAGACGGCCTGTAGATATTAAAACCAATGACGTGTTTTGTTCATGCTTTTCATAAATACACGCTCGACTACATTCGCCGCTGACATACCCAACTTCTCTGCTACGTTTTTCTTCACAGCATACTTAACACTAAATATTTCGCGGGCTGGATAGTGAGAAAGAATATAATCATCAGACGTCGTAATGTCGTCAATCAGACCCAGCGCCTTAGCTTTAACTCCTGGCCAGTACTCACCTGTAGCAACTTTGTCGATATCCATATCGGGGCGCTGACTTTGTACAAAGTCTTTGAACAACACATGAATTTCTTCAATTTCTTCTTTAAATTTCGCGCGGCCTTCATCGTTATTTTCGCCAAAGACAGTTAGCGTGCGTTTAAACTCCCCTGCCGTATGTTGTTCAAACTCAATATCGTTTTTCTTCAGAAGTTTGTTAAAGTTAGGCAACTGAGCGAGAACACCTATGCTACCGATATAGGCGAATTGAGAAGCAAGCAGTTTGTCAGCAACACATGCCATCATATAGCCACCGCTTGCCGCAACCTTATCTACTGCAATGGTCAATTTGAGGCCCTTTTCTTTAATTCGCTGTAATTGCGAGGCAGCAAGCCCATACCCGTGCACCACACCACCGCCACTTTCAAGGCGAACCAAAACTTCGTCTTCTTTATTTGCGACACATAAGATTGCAGTGATCTCTTCACGCAAGTGCTCGACTTCATTGGCATCCATAGACCCTTTAAAGTCGATAACATATAAGCGAGACTTTTCAGTCTCATCACCCTGATCTTTAGCTTTGCTCTTCGCTTTTGCCTCTTTTTTCTGTTCTTTAGCTAACTTTTTTAACGCGTTTTTATCTAATAGGACTTCTTTCGCGTAATTGGTAATGTCCTTTAACTGCTCAGATATAGAAACGATTTCAAGTTGTCCTTTCCCCTGTTTCTGCTTACTCGCTACACCAACAATAGTTGATACAACAACAACGAAGGCAACAACTAACGTTACTGCTTTGGCAACAAACAAACCGTATTCGTACAAAAACTCCAAACTTTACTCCTAGTAAAATAAACGGGTAAGCAACGTTGTTTACCCACAACGTAAAGAGCAGCCTTACCTAATACAAGGCAAAGCCGCTGATGTCATCACGTTATAATACCAGTCTCTACTTAGTCTGACGATAGGTTAACCTGCTCTATCTTGTTTGCTTCAATCTCTTCATCGGTGAAATAGATATCTCGCAGTGTAGGTTGCGTAGAGTAAAGTTGCGTTTGATCTAAGAAATGCTCACTGCCGAACTTACGAGACTGTGAGTAAGTCAATATACCTCGGCCTTTTGGCCCTTCATCGGTGAAGTTGATAACCATCGCCCAGCTTGTGCCATAGTTAATGTGGTAGCCCTCAGCTTCAGCACTCATTGCCGTATTATTGTTTATTGTTTGGTAGCTGTGTCTGGGCAACTGGGTTCCATTTCTACTGCTACTAACATCAAATACGTTAAAGCCACCTTCAATATTATGTGCACCAGCCCACGGTAGCTTAACACCTGAGGCAGAGCCATCAGGTAAGCTACGTTCAACAAATTGCACTTCACCTAGCGAAGCATCAAATGCTACCCCGGCTTGCTCAATAACCTGTGTAGCTCGTGCCAATTGTTCAAGAGTGGTAGCGTTTTGAACTAAACCTGAAGGCGTAGTTACAGGCGCATCAAGAGAGAATGGTATTTCCCACTGCGGCGCTTGGTTAAACTGAAATGCAAATTCTCTGAAAACGTGTGCGCCAGTACTTGTAAGGTTCATTGTACCGTCCCAGTCCTCTAATGCTGCACAGGCTTGCGATACATCGACGCTTGCTCCATCTACATCTACTGGCGTATCACCCTGTTCTGCGCATAGCTCTAGCAGTGATGGCAATATATTTTCTGCCAGGTAGCTTCGATTGTTAAGTAATAGCCCCTCAACTTCCTCAGGTGTAAAAGTACCATCACTCCCAGCTTCATTTTCAATAAACTGCTGTCCCATGCGTGAGCGTAAAGACTGTGGATTCTCTACATTTCCAAATAGTGGGTTACTGACAACAATAGGAGCGTCTAAATTCGTCAGCCAATAGCTATTGTTTGAATTCTGAACCGAATCTGTGCCCTCATACTTAGGTGCCTCTTCATAGGGAACCGGGCCATCAAAATCAAACTGTGAAATGTTACCGGGTAATACAGTAAAACCTGCAGCAGCTTTGGTTTGAATAAGTAACGGGTTCGTTGTTAGTTGCTCAATTGCCGTTTCAGTTAAGTTCGGTACGGTAGAGTCGTCAATATAAAATACTTGGCCATCAGCTGAAGCAGCCATGGTATTATTGAAGATTACACCATCATAGTCTTTAAATGCCTGCTTGAATTCGTCCATTGACGTGGCCATGTTCATAGCTAGCCAATGATCTACGACATCGAAGTTAGGAAGATTCGCATCTTTTATGGCAAACGCATTGTTTTCGCTCCAATCAAAGTTACCCGGAACTTCAATCATTGGGCCGTAATTGGTGTAATACGCCGTTTTATCGAGTTTGATTGTTTGCCCGCCACCTATAGCAACGTCAATCTGAAGTTGCTTTTCATAAATAGTGCGCCTATTGCCATCTACTAAATGAGTGAGCCCCGAATCATCATTTTCGTCAAGGGTTAGCTGATACACTACGAAGTGTTCAGCAGTTGAAAAAGTATGGGTCCACGCTACGTTTTCATTGAAACCGATATTTACCGCACCGGGTAACCCCATCAATGATCCACCTGTAACATTTAAATGACCAGGTACTTGGGCATGAAAGTTCCAAAAACGTAGGTTACCTGTATGGGGGAAATGTGGGTTACCTAAAACCATCCCCTTCCCATTAGTCGTTCTATCACTACCTAAGCCCCATCCATTAGACCCCATTTCTTGAGGATTTCTGTCAGGCAGTCCCACTGCTGGCGAGATCTTAAATGAAGAGGCAACTTCACTTGACGACGACGCCGGTGTGGGAAGATAACTCTCGCCTTGTGGCGCAGCAATAAACATTGGGCCTAAGAAATTAGCCGCACCAGGTAAAAGTGCTACGCCCAACGAGTATGTTAAAAGGTCGACACTATCAATTTCTGTGACCCAAGGTTGCCCCGCACAGCTTTGATCTTGGTCTTCTAAAGGCGTTTCATTTAAATATCTGTTATACCCTGCCGTATAGCCCTGAAACATTGCGCGAGAATTTGCAGACAAGCGGGGCAAATTTTCTTCTGCAAGCTCTCTGATACCCAATGTTAAAAAGCCAAAGTCATTAATAAGGTGTTCAGAGTCGCCGCTACCAGGCACTTGGTCTGGACCAAAAAACTTTGCACGCTCAGAGTTGTACTTAACAATTTGATCTGCCAGTACGCAAAGGTTATCTCTCGCAAAGGCGTAACCTACACCATATGCCATACTTTCTAAATTATCCGCTTTTACGTGTGGTACACCGTAGGTTGTCCATGTTACGTCAGCCGACAGACTACCGTCCGGTGCAAAAGCAGGAATAGGTGTGGGTACAGGCTCAGGCGTGGTAGGCGTTGGCGGCGCTGGTTGCTCTATATTTGAAAAATCATTGTCGTTATCGCTACAAGCGGTTAGTAGCCCGGCAAGTGAAAGTGCAATTATCGTCCGCTTAGCAGTAAACGTGTTTTGGTTGGTCATCGCAAATGTTCCCTAAAGAATAAAAGATAAGGTCCTTCTCTCGTGCTTTTATGATCTTCAACACATAGATTTTAATTACCAATGAAACTGATCGGACCTTCTTTTTTTACACTACATTAACAACTTAAAACATTCAAACAACATTCGTCTCTTTCACACAAAAAAGCCGGCTTTTAAGCCGGCTTTAAGTCACTAAAATGTAAGCAGTTGTAACACTGCTTTTAGACCAAAATATGTTTGCTTAGTTAGCAACAACACTCTCGTCAGAAATGGGAAGCGCAAGTGCGTCAGACGCTATGTATCCTGCCACTTCCTTTTGCATCTCTGTAGTTACCGCAGCGCTTGCTGCTGGGCTTAAACTAGAAGCATGTGCACCGCTATTAAACAGAACGAGACCGCTAATTGGATCTGTGCCAGGTCCTTGAGTGGTAGTCACTTGCTCTAGACCAATTGTAGCCGCTAACGGTAGCTGACCAGAAAGAGGTAACGCAGTCGAAACTGGAATTACCTGGTCTGGTAAGTTTTCTTCGCTACCGTCACCTACCACTGTCATCATGTGAACAGGTGTATTACTTCCTAAGGTTTGCGCATAGTTAGTTGGGTCGCCAGCATCCATTACCGTTTGCGCAGCGAATGCGAATTCGGCGAATACCGCATTCACTTCAGCTGCTTGCTCTGCGGTTAGATTATCTTCAAAAATGGCAACCGCTGCACTAAGCTGCTCTTCACTTACATCTGTTGTTTCATAAAGCTGATTGAGCAATGCAACAAAGTCTTCAGACGCTTGTGAAAGCAATAAACCTTTAATTAGAGGCCCGAATGAAGGTGACTCTAGTAAAAACTGCGCTACGCCGCCCCCTGGAGATTCAAGGGAAGCTTGTCTAACAGCAAACATACCATCAAGTGCAGCTAAATCGCCGCCCATCGACGTATTTGCCACCGCGGCAAAGTTACCACCTGTTATTGCACCAAGCGATACGCCCATAATAGACACACGAGACATATCAAACTTAACGTTTTGTGCCGCTGTTGTATCTACAACAGCATTTAGCCCTAAACGCAGCCCAAGTAAATCAGAGACACTTTGACGCAAGTTGTCACGGGCAGTCGGTAAGCTGGCAAGATTCATATAGTGAGTCGCGCTTACTGTTGTTGCATTGAGATCATCTGTACCGTCGCCATTAAGGTCAAAACCACGGCTGCCATGTAAAGGTTGGTCTATAGCCACTGATGCAATACCTGCAAGAGAGAGAGTACCTGTAATAGCAAGCATGTCTTCTTTTTGACTGGTAATACCGTGGGCCAAAATAACCACTGGCCAACCAGCTTCAGGCATGCTGATCGGGAAGCCTAACGCGCCCGCAATAGCAGGGTCAGGGATAGTTACCTGAACGTCTAGTGTTTCCGTACCCATATTTCCGCCAGTAGGCTGAGGGTAAGGGTTAAATTTAGTAATATTCCTTGCGCTATCAAGCATTTCGCCATTTATTCGAACGTCTGCAAGGCCTAGTGAAGAACACATCGCTGCATTTGGGCCTGGTTGAGCGTCAGCGAGTAACTCTTGCGGTGTCCCTGCTAATACAATTCCGCTATCACACGCCGCTTTCCAGAAGTCATTGACCGGTGCTAATGGGTTCTCGGCACTGGGTACACCCAAGAAATAAGGTAATGCGATATTCCCTTCATAACGTTGGGCCGCACAGAATGGTCCTGCCTGCGCAAGAATGCCCGTTGATACGCCAACAGCAAATTCGTTCAACGCGCCCCACTGAGCAGCAAGTTGTCCCGACGCTGTACCGGCAAGGCCAGCGCAGGTTTCAAGTAGGCTAAAATCTGTCGCGTCAATGGCTGCTTGAATATTATCTGGCAGACCCTGCTTACCTAGTTCAACGGCACCTGCAACAACCGCTTCGTTCACTAAACCCAAGGCTTCCATTGCATTTGGTGCAGCAGAGACATCGCTAACAGTGATAGCCGGTAGTGCAGCTGCAGCCGACGGGTCGCCGCCAGCAGCAAGCTGAGCAAATGTGCCAATCATTACCTTTTTAATGGTATCAAGTGAATTAGCTACCGATTGCGTAGTAAAAGCAGAGACATAAGTTATATCTTCGCGAGCAAACCCGGCTCCAAGAAGTGGATTGATATAAGAGTTAACCAAGCCCTGTAGGTCTAACTGAGAAGCGCTTGATAGAGGGTCGGTGTTGATATCCTGTCTCACCAAATCCCACGTAGTTGAACCCTGTACTGATTTACCTGACGAGTCTTTCAAGTCTGTAGTCATAACCAGCATATAGCCTTGAGCAGGCTTAAGAGGCTTTAACGGGACAAAAGTAATAGTGTTGCTATCAGCTAGGCTGAGTACGTAATCGACACCGAAAGTTAATTGAGCACCTAACTTACATCCCGCCGATGGCGTTGTAACCTGCGCACAGTCCGGGTCGCTTTGGTCAAGACCTAGTGTGGCTTCATATAGCAATACACCAGAAGCTAGCGTGCTTTCGTCTAGAGAAGCGCCTGCTGGTGTTTCAACATTGATAACAAAAGGGTGCTGCGTAGACCAACCGTCCAGCACATTTAGAGCATTTTGCGGGTCGGCAAAATCTGTGGGGTCAGCCACTGGAATATTCAGTGTATAGTCAAAGAAACCGTCGTCGCCAGGAAGCATTAGAAGGTCATTTGGAATATTTAGGTTACCATTGGCTGGGTCAAAAAGGACCCGGGAAAATGGTGTTTGGACTTCTGTTTCGGCCTGAATGTCGGAAAGGGTTTCATCGGAGCCACCACAGCCTGCTAGACCCAGCGCAAGGGCCACACTGGAACTTAATACGAGTTTTCTCATCTCTACTCCCTACAAGCATTGTTGTTATTCTGTGTCTAAAACTTAACTCTATTAAAAGTAGCTTGGTCTACCCTGTCTTAACAGGCGTAGTTGATAGTTTTAAACATGTTAGACCAGTTGTATCTTCCTCAATCTTATTGACTTTGTTGCAACTTTGCAAAGTTTTGTTAACTACTTTTGTTAACTTTTTTTACGTTTGAAGAATTTTTCATTCATTGTTTTACTTGTGAGTCATGCTGAGTATGATCTGGTGTATGATTCTTAGCGGGGCCTACAAGCCCTATATAACGCGAAAAAATAAACCTTTTGAAGGAAAACGATGAACGATTACAACGCACCAGCGGATCTATTACGCGATAAAGTTATTCTTATCACCGGCGCTGGCGATGGGATTGGTGCACAAGCTGCTAAATCTTATGCTGCACATGGCGCTACTTGTATTTTGTTGGGTCGGACTGTGTCAAAACTTGAAGCCGTATACGATGACATTGTCGCCGCAGGTGGCCAGGAACCCGCAATTGTTCCTTTAGATATCAAAGGCGCAACCCCCTCTCATTATCAGCAAATGACACAGACCATCATTGACCAGTTTGGTCGATTAGACGGTGTTCTTCATAACGCTAGCATTTTAGGTCACCTTAGTGCATTTAAAGATATTGATGCGCAAGAGTGGCAAGATGTCATGCAGATAAACCTTAATGGCATGGTCTATATGACACAGGCGCTTATTCCCGCTCTAGAAAAGGCAGATGCGGCTTCGATAATTTTTACGACTTCTAGTGTAGGCAGAAAAGGTCGCGCGTTTTGGGGAACATACGCTGTATCTAAGTTCGCTACAGAAGGCGTTATGCAAACCCTTGCTGACGAATATCGAAATAAGACACTGCGCTTTAACTGTATTAACCCAGGTGGCACTCGCACACATATGCGTGCGCAAGCATTTCCTGCAGAGAATCCAGAAACACTCAAAACACCAGAAGATATTATGCCTATGTATCTTTACCTAATGGGTGATGAAAGTAAGGAAGTTAACGGTCAATCCCTTGATTGCCAGCCAAAGTAATCAATTAACCTTCATGCTTTTAAAAAAAACCGCTTAAGTTTTCACTAAAGCGGTTTTTTCGTTTGAGCATATAGCGCGTAATCAATCGCGATATTTATTCGCCTATTTTTGCCCATGTATCTCTTAAACCTACGGTGCGGTTGAAGACCGGCTTGTCGTCTGTGCTGTCTTCATCTACACAGAAGTAGCCAGTGCGTTCAAACTGCCATGCTCCTACTTCAGGAACATTGTCTGCCAAACCGGCTTCTACCCAACCGTGTTTTACTTCCAACGAGTCAGGGTTAATCGCATCGGTAAAGTTTTCTTCCGCCGCAGGGTTAGGCACGTTAAACAAACGGTCGTAAAGCCTAAACTCCGCCGCCTGTGCTGTTGCTGCATCCACCCAATGAATAACGCCTTTAACTTTGCGGCCATCAGCCGGGTCTTTACCTAAGGTATCCGCGTCATAAGTACAATAAACGGTTGTAACATTACCATTTTCATCTTTTTCAACGCGATTAGCTTTAACCACGTAGGCGTTGCGAAGGCGAACTTCTTTATCAAGCACTAAGCGCTTAAACTTCTTGTTCGCCGACTCTCGGAAGTCTTCTGCTTCTATATACACTTCGCGACTGAAGCCGATGTTACGCGTACCCATACTTTCATCGTTAGGATGATTTGGCGCAACAAGCGTTTCTCTCTGGCCTTCCTCATAATTTTCGATAACCAACTTTATTGGGTCGAGCACGGCCATTGCGCGAGGAGCATTTGCATTTAGGTCGTCGCGTATGCACGCTTCTAGCATGGACATTTCAACCATGTTGTCCATCTTAGTCACACCAATGCGTTTACAAAACTCAACGATTGAACCCGGTGTGTAGCCACGACGGCGTAAACCCGCAATGGTAGGCATGCGTGGGTCGTCCCAGCCATGTACATGGTTTTCGTCAACTAACTGAATAAGGCGACGCTTGCTTAATACCGTATATTCTAAATTAAGACGTGAGAACTCATACTGCCTTGGTGTGCAGTCGATAGAAATGTTTTCGATAACCCAATCATAAAGGCGACGGTTATCCTGGAACTCTAGTGTACACAGCGAGTGCGTTATTCCCTCAATGGCGTCTGAGATACAATGCGTAAAATCGTACATTGGATACACGCACCATTTATCACCAGTTTGATGATGGTGAGCATGCTTAACGCGATAAATTACCGGGTCACGCATACACATAAATGGCGATGCCATATCAATTTTCGCACGCAGACTACACTCACCTTCTTTATATTCGCCAGCTGTCATTTTGGCAAACTCTCTGAGGTTAGTTTCAACGTCTGTATCGCGATAAGGGCTATTTTTACCAGGCTCTTTAAGTGTGCCACGCATTTCACGCATAACATCTTGCGCTGAAAAATCTACATAGGCTAAACCTTTTTCAATTAGTTCAACGGCGTATGCATGAAGCTGGTCAAAGTAATTCGATGAATAGCGTGCGTCTCCGTCCCACGTAAATCCAAGCCATTGCACATCTTCCTTAATTGAATTAACGAAGGTAATGTCTTCTTTTGCAGGGTTGGTATCGTCAAAGCGTAAATTGCACGTACCTGTGTAGTCTTGAGCAATACCAAAATTCAAGCAGATAGACTTGGCGTGGCCAATGTGTAAGAAGCCATTCGGCTCTGGTGGAAACCGTGTTTTAATTGCGTCATGTAGACCACTAGACAGGTCTTTATCAATAATCTGACGGATAAAATTGGTCGGACGGTGTTCAGTCTCGGCCATTCGCTTGTTCCCCTTATGCACGTAATATTTCAAAATCTCGTTGAGTATAACACTCTCCCAATTACTTCAACCATGTTTTATTCAAAGAAGCCTGACAAGTGATTGAATTAAGAGCGATCTGCAAATCCCCTCGAAAACTAAATGCCGTTATGACTTTTAAAATATAAATAAGTACTAACGAAATCCTAACTTTGCGCGGCATTTGTGCTAATGCGTCTCAAAATCCGCGCGTCATCAGAAAAATATGGTAATCTAAATTCGCGACAACAAGGTCGTAGCAGCAAATCATGGTGTTTATGAAAGAAAAAGCAACCTCTTTTGATATTGCCCACTTGGCAGGGGTTTCGCAATCAACCGTCTCGCGAGCGCTAAACAACAGCCCGCTAGTCAACCAAGAAACTCGTGACCGCGTTCAGCGCATTGCCAGAGAACTCAATTACAAAGTGGACAAAAACGCGAGTAATTTGAGAAAGCAAAAGAGCAGCACAATCGCCCTTCTCTTGTTTGAAGATCCTACCTCTGATGATTCGATGATTAACCCGTTTTTCTTGGCGATGCTAGGAAGCATTACCCGTGCCTGTGCGCAAGCCAATTATGATCTTCTCGTATCATTTCAGAATCTAGAAGATGATTGGCACGCTGAATACGAAGACTCAAATAAGGCTGACGGTATCATTCTTCTTGGATACGGCGACTACACCGATTATCAAACCAAAGTTGCTCAGCTGGAATCACAAGGCACTCACTTTGTTCGTTGGGGTGCACCAGATGAAGCCCACCCTGGGGTTAGTATCGGTTGTGATAACTATCAAGGTGGCCAAAGTATAACGTCACATTTAATCGGCTTGGGTAAAACTTCCTTTGCGTTTATTGGCGACAATGGTGACCACGCCCCCGAATTTAAAGCGCGCTTTAATGGTTACTTTGAAACACTTCAATCGCATGGCCTTGACCTGTCTAGTGTTCAACGCAATGCTATTTCGACCGAGGACGCGGGGTCAGAAGCTTTGAAATCCTTGCTGCAAAGTGGTGAACTTCCCCAAGCAATTGTCTGCGCATCCGACCTTATTGCGATGGGCGTGCTAAGAGCGCTGCGTCAGGCAAAAGTGAACGTGCCAGATGATGTAGCCGTGGTTGGCTATGACAATATTGCGGTTTCAGCCTACACTACACCTTCTCTCACAACTGTACAGCAAAATACCAAACTGGCGGGCGAGTTACTGGTAAATACCTTAATAAAAGCCATTAACAACGAAGACGTTCAGGATTACTTAATGCCTGCGGATGTTATTATTAGGCAGTCATGTGGCAGTGAGTAAGCGTGTGCAAATTACGCGCTAGAAATTAAGCAATCACTGATTAACAAAAAGCCCCGGGCGTTAAACAACCACGGGGCTTTTTTATTGTGCGCTAAACACGTTTTATTGGCGGGCCAACTGATGCTTAATTTGAGCAAGTAATGCACTGTTGCTTACTTGACCTTCGCGCACCCATACCTGAACGCCATTGGGCTTAACCGTTGTGGTTAACGCGTCACCTAGTTCTACTGTTTGCGTATCTCCAGATAATTGCTCTGTCCAGTCGCCCGACTGCATAAAGTCACTAATCTCAAAAGATTGTGCGGCATTTCCCTTGTTAAGTAATACAAGTGCAGTCTGCTGTGTGTCTGCAGTATCAACAACGCGATAAAACGCCGCTTGATGACCGTCAAGTTCAACGTTGACTTGAACACCGCGCTGCAGTGCTACTGTGTTTTTACGCACATTGGCAATTTTTGTTAGCGCCTGTTGAATAGGATGTGTCTTGGCTTGGTCTAGGCGCTCTTGGCCAACATAGTTACGATTGCCGGCATGTTCCGCCGTACCGCGCATAAAGCCAAATTCAGATCCCATGTATACAACCGGAATGCCTCTTACTGTAAACAACCAATTGTGCGCATTTATAAAGCCTTCATCAGTGGCATTAATACGCGCCATATCGTGGTTATCGTAGAACGTAGTTAATTCATACGGATTGTTATATGGCCCATGCGTAAGGTGAAGCACCGTTTCTAATTCAGCAAAGTCACTCTCTAGCGGCTTCTCAAATACATTCACCATGGCCTTTTGCATAGGAAAGTCTAATACACTGACGCCCCCATTTTTCGGTAACGTATGCTGGGCAATGTTATTCGCCTCATAGTCAAATGCTTCGCCAAACATAAAAAAGTCAGGGTTTTGCTCGCGTATACGATCTGACGCTTCACGCCAAAACGCATGAGGCACATGCCTGATTGTATCTATTCTAAATGCATCAGCACCTTGAGAAATCCAATACAAATAGCTGTTGATGAGATAATCGCGTACGGCGGGGTTCTCGTCATCTAGATTAGAAAGCTTGACCAAATCTGGATAGTTGTGAAAAAAGCTATGAAGCGGGTTGTTTTCAGGGTCAAGATCTTCAGGCGCCAAGTTTTGATGATCAGCAACCAGATTTCCATCACTGTCATATATTTCCCCGTAGCCGGGTAAGTCCTTTTCCATGGTGAAGCTTGGTGTGCCATGATTTGCCACAATATCGAACACGGACTTAAGGCCATGCTGACGCATTTTCGCCGTATAGTCACTAACGCTTAAATTGGCGCTAACCAAATGCTCGTCAGCTTTATAGAAATTAGTTGCCCAATAGCCGTGATAACCGGTTTTACCACCGTCTTTAAAGGCACCTCCATAAGTAATGGGTTCATCGCCATTAAACGCATAGTCTGGGTTATCGTGGACAGGCGTCATCCATACTGCCGTGAACCCCATTTCTTTAATATAATCGGCGTTGTTTAAGATACCCTGTAAATCACCGCCCATGTAACCCACATAGGCTTTCTTTCCTTCAGGACCTTCTAAGGGCAGTTGCCACGTAGGGTGATCGCCTCCCTGCTCTTCATGATTGTTCGAAGGGTCGCCGTCTACAAAACGATCTGTCACAACAAAGTACACCGCTTCGCTAGCAAATGGCGTAGTGGTACCCACGATAGCGTGGCTGTTTTCTTGTATATCGTTAGATGAAGGAACAGATGTATTCGAGCAGGCTGAGCAAAATAAACCAGCTAACGTTAATGCGATTGTTGTACGATTAAATGACATATTAAGCTCCCTGCGCTTCTTCAATTTCTTGCTTATCGGCCTCGTTCACGAAGAAAACTGAAACCGCACCAATTAACATAGAAACTCCGGCAACAACGATAATGTACTTTGCGTCGTTGTCGAAAACAGAACTTAGGATCCAGCCAGCAGTTAGGCCTGATACAATTTGAGGGGCGGCAACGGTAAAGTTGAAGATACCCATATAAACACCCGTTTTATTTGCAGGTAACGCACCAGCTAACATAGCGTAAGGCATAGCAAGAATGGCAGCCCACGCAATACCTACGCCTACCATAGGGATTAACAGCTTCACTGCGCCCAAAGGTACTGTTACTTCAGTAATCAGTAAGTTTACGTTGATCATCGTCAGGTCTTGGAATAACAAGAAGCTTACGTAGCTCAGGCCACCTAGCGCTAAAGACGAAGCGTAAACCGTTTTGCGACCAAACTTGTCAGCAAGTTTTGCCAAGAAAATAGAAAAAATAGCAGCAAATACCGAATACGCAGCAAATAGAATCCCTACCCAATCACCAGCGGCTCCTTTGGCCATAATGATGGTTTCAGGCACCATCGGGGCTGCAGCAATATAAGCTGGGTCAAACCACTGCTTATCAACATTCCATATATGTTGCGTGATAGCAGGTGTGGTATATACCCACATGATGAAGAGCGCAAACCACGAGAAAAACTGCACGACAGCAAGTTGTTTCATCGTCTTTGGCATATCTTTTACTAACGTGAAAAACTCACTTAAGCGTTGTCCTAGCGGCGCTTTAGGCGCTTTTTCAGTTGCAGGCTTCTCTTCGGTAAGCCCTTTATAGCGGTTGTATTCATCTGGTGCGTATTCTTTGGTACGAACTACCGTCCAAATGACCGTACCAAGCAGTACTGTAGCGCCAATGTAGAAAGCCCAAACAACAGAAGGTGCAACCTCACCCATTTGTGCCGTATTTTCAAGGCCAATAACATTGGTAAGTACAAATGGCAGTATTGAGCCGATAACTGCGCCTATATTAATCAGTAACGACTGAATCGAATAGCCAACATTGCGTTGTGACGGCGGTACCATGTCTGACACCAATGAGCGAAACGGCTGAAAACATACGTTAAACGACGCGTCCATAAGTGCAACCATTAACGCGCCCATTACCATAGGTGCCAAGAAGGCAACAAATATCGGCGCATTTGGCAGTAAAATCATACCCAATACTGCGGCGATTGCACCAGCAAGGATGAACGGGCGGCGTCGACCTAATCGATTCCACGTTCTATCAGATGCTGAGCCAACAATTGGTTGAACGATTAACCCCATGATTGGCGCGACGAGCCAAAATAGTGATAGCGAGTGAAGATCTGCCCCTAAGTCTGAAAGGATCCGACTTACGTTTGCGTTTTGCAGTGCAAAACCGAATTGAACACCTAGAAAGCCAAAGCTGACGTTCCATATTTGCCAGAAAGAAAGGCGTGGTTGAGTTGCTTGCATACTTTGCTCTATTTATTGTTTTACTATAATTAATACGATTACTGCACAATGAAAACACTAGCAGACATTGCTGGTAAGCTTAAGGTATCCGTTGTCTTAAAAGATATCCCATCGCTAACTCGTGTTAACGTCTGGTGTGTGCTTAGCACCTCTGCATACTTGCTTAGAGGCAGGTCTACTGGCTTTTTATTTAAGATGACCAATATTTTATCAGACTGATTAGTATTTGATTTATCTGCACCACTGGCTGAATCGACATTTGCCTCTCGAATATAGGTATAAACCCCATTCTCTGGTGCAAAATGCTTCAACAGGCCTTTAAACTGCAAAGGGTGTGATTTACGCAGTTGAAGTAACCCCTTCACACGCTGCTGTGCCCAACGCTCATCATCCGTTAAACCGTGCCCGGTAAAAGCATTTTTATCATTGTCCGAAGGCCACCCGCCTGGAAAGTCAGAACGAATAATACCGTGGTCTTCACTACCTCCGTTACCCATCAAAATTTCTGTACCGTAAAAAACTTGTGGAATACCGCGCGTAGTGAGCAATAGCGTCATAGCCATATTCCATTTGTCTTTATCATGACCGAGCTGAGTAAAAATGCGGCTCATATCGTGGTTATCAGGAAAGATAACTAAATTATTAGGGTCGCCATACAAAAAGTCAGTTGCTAAGGTTTCGTATACAGAAACGAAGCCAGAATTCCAGCTTTCGTCATTGCTCAACGCTTTCACGACTGCGGCTTGAAGCGGGAAATCCATAACCGATGGTAGTGCGCTATCGTAATCATCGTGGCGGTGGCTACCCGCCTGCCAATATGCCGTGATTGCGGGGTTAACTGACCACTCTTCCCCTACTATATTGAAATTCGGGTACTCGTCCATTATGCGGTTTGTCCATTGGCTCAAAAATGCCTTATCAGGATAGGAGTATGTATCCACGCGTATGCCACTTAACCCAGCGTGTTCAACCCACCAAATCGCGTTTTGAATAAGGTAGTTCGCCAAATGCGGATTGCGCTGATTTAAGTCCGGCATGGTTGGCACAAACCAACCATCGCTAAACCCTTTTTTATCGCTCGCTACGGCGTGAGGGTCGTGAAGAGCTTCACGCTTGTGGGTTGTCCCTACAAATTTACCGTTGTTATTGATCCAGTCGTGTGACGGCGTATCTTTCATCCATAAATGATTACTGCCGATATGGTTAAGTACCATATCCATAATAATGCCAAGGCCCTTTGATTTAGCTTCAGTACTTAACGCAACAAAATCGTCATTAGAACCAAATCTAGGGTCTATTTTGTAGTAATCCGTGGTGGAATAGCCATGATAACTGTATTTATCCATGGCATTTTCGAGCATGGGCATTGTCCATATTTGAGTAAAGCCCATATCCTGAATGTAGTTGAGGTTATCAACAATACCTTGAATGTCACCACCGTGACGACCACCTTTGAATGAACGGTCTGTGGGATCGCCATACCCCTTAACATTATCATTTTCCTCATTACCATTGGCATATCTGTCGGGGGCAATAAGATAAATAGCATCTTGAGGTCCAAAGCCTTTGCGCGACGCTGAGCCTTGTGCTCTTTTTTCTAGCGTGTAAGTAAAATCACGGGTCGTACCATCGCTATCAGTAAGCCTGATAACTAGTTCCTGAGCACTAACATTCGACGTATCTAGCGTTACGAATAGATAGTTCTCACTATCAAGGGCTTGGCTATGCTTAACGCTTACATCGCCTTTCGCAATTGAAACAGTGTCATCGGCAACATCATCACCATAAAGCATCAACTCTACACTACTGTTTTGCATACCAACCCACCAATTCGGCGGGTAAACGTCAATGCCACTGTTTGCAGATGATTGACCTGAGAACAAAGGAAAAGTAGTGATACTGGTGAGGAGAAGCGGAATTGCGCGCTTTTGGATTTTTTTATGACCACTGTCACTAGTTATACGATTACGTTTTGGCACATCAACCCCATGTTAAAAATACGTTAAGTACAAGATGGTGATGAGATACTACCTTGCCCGCCCGATCAGACCAATGCTCTGCATACGTATTCACGAAACACCATGTAAAAAAACATGGTGTTTCGCGTTAACTCAGCAGCATGTGATAAAGACTAATTAGAAGGCGAATACTTTAGTCTCAAGCCCTTCCAATGAGAACGAAGCGTTGTAGTTAATGCCCTCTTTTTCTAGTGTTATGCCTTCATGGGATAGCATAGGCGCTAGCGTGATCCGATCGCTGTCTTTACCTAAAACATTTGAAGGAACAACAAGTTTCATTGCACCTGTAGGCTTATCGTTAAAATTAGCCACAACCACAAATCCGTGTTCACCTTGCGCACGCACAAAAGCAAATTGCTGCTCAGTATAGGCTGAATCTTTCACATCAAGATTGAGCGCGTGAAGGCTTTGATATTCACCTGTAACTGCAGGGTTTGTGGCAGCAATAGCCATCACGTCTTGGTAAAATTGGTGAAGTGCTTTTTCATCTTCGGTAGATTTCCCTGCATCAAACTTACCGTCGTTCATAAAACGCTGATGGGCAGGAACACCTACATAATCGAAAATTGACGTACGTGTTGGATCTCCAAAACCAGTCTCTTCGCTACCGTCTTCACCCACATCTTGACCAAAGTACAACAGCGTAGGCGAACTGCTAATAAGCGCACTTACTGCAAGCGCGGGTTTACCTTTCTGGGCACTACCGGCAAAGTCGGGGCTGGCGATACGTTGTTCGTCGTGATTTTCTAAAAAATGAAGCATATGCGGGGCGATATCATTGATTTCATCATGAATAGTAACCAGTTTGCTTACTTTTCCACTCCCTTGCATAATCGTTTTTAATGTGTCGTAGAAACCCACCTTGTCGTAAAGGTAGTCCATTTTGCCTTGGTGGATATACTCGCGATACTTATCTGGTTGATAAACTTCCGCTAGCAAGAAAGCATTGGGTGCCTTTTGTTTAATACTGCTATTTAGAAACGACCAAAACTCGACAGGCACCATTTCGGCCATATCGTAGCGGAAACCGTCGACACCTTTAGCTATCCAATAATGTGCAATATCTCTGAATTTATACCACGAATCTGGTACGTCTTTTCCTTGCCAAAATGCGGCATGTTCTTCAAAAGACTTATCACTGTACTCTTCAGGTAAAACTGGAAAGTCGTAAGTGCCGTCAGGCTTCACGCCATAGTTCACTTTTACGGTCTCATACCAGTCGTTTATATCCGGTTTCGAAGCTCTAGCACCGTTGCCTGTCCATTTTGCTGGAAACTCTTCGAACTTACCGTCAGATAGTGGATGCTTTTCACCACCTAGAGGTTGATAGTTATCAGCTGTGGGCACTTGAAACGCTTCACCTACTACATAGTAAAAGTTGTTATCACGGGCGTATTCAACAGACGTGTCGTCGTGCGCGCCGAAATCACTTACACCTTCAGGTGCAGAAAGTGAATGGTAATCACGGGCGACATGATTGGGCACGATATCGATAATAACCTTCATTCCCGCTGCGTGAGTCCTGGCAATTAGCGCTTCAAATTCTTCTAAACGCTTGGCTGGATCATCGGCTAGGTCTGGATTAACGTTGTAGTAATCTTTAACTGCGTAGGGAGAGCCCGCTCTGCCTTTCACTACATCTGGGTCGTCGTTTGAAATACCAAAATCAGTGTAGTCATTAATCACCGCATGGTGCGGCACACCGGTATACCAGATATGACTGGTTCCCAAGGATTTTATGGCCTTTAGCGCTTCGGGAGTAAAATCACTAAACTTACCTACCCCATTGTGCTCAATTGTGCCCCAAGGCTGGTTATTTGTATTCGTGTTTCCAAACAAGCGAGTAAAAACTTGATAAACAACAGGTTTACCTTGCCTTTCAGCCGAATCGTTTAGCGTCGAACTTTCGCCGCTTTGACCAGATGGTTTCAGGCTAGCGTCTTTGGTCACCGGTTTTTGATTATTCACTGCAGAGTTCGGCCCTGTACACGCTGTTATTCCAATTGACAGCATAGCAATTGACAAGGGTTTAAGACAAAAACGAAATTGGAAATTTGGCATGGTAATCATTGTGATAAACGTAAATTATGTCAACAGGATACGCGTTAACTGGATGTTAAAAAACATGCATACGTATTCAAACATAAAAAAACCGCCTGACGAGGCGGCTTAGTATTCCAGATAGCATGGTGTCATGCTGCATGGGCTATGCGAAGAGGCTTTCGAGTATGCTCAATGGTGGGAACGGCCACATCGCCAATAGCTTGTAACGCACTATTTAGTTCTGAATGAATCTTTCTGTGAAAACCTTTTAGTGGTTTTGCTAAATCATCAAGCAGTACATGCGGTGACAATCTATATGGCATACGTTTGCCATTGAATTCAATAGCTTCACCTACTGGATTAAAATGAATACCGAATGCCTTCATTCTTCTTGCTAACTTAGGCTCCATAAGCACATAGGCATGCTTAACGTTTAAATGAAGGCACACACTCGTTGCCATTAAGTACAGCGCAATTGAAAGATAAGGAAAATGCTCAACGTTAAATGGAACATTTTTCTTTTGTTTAACTTTTTCAATTTTTTCAGAGGGTAGGATTTTAGAGCGTAACTGTCGCACTCTAAATTCTCTCGGTATTGCAAGGCGAGAGATTTCACAGACGCTTTGTGGAGACAAGTTTGAAGGTAGCAATGCACCATCGCCAATTACTTCCGCACACTTTTCTTCTAATGGAAGTGCCAAGCCAGCTTCAGTTGGCAAGACCAACCTTATCGTGCCTGCACACTCTCCTGTTGGCAAATGCTTGATGTAGCAATTGATCGCGCGATCATCAAACTTGTCTTTTTCTAATGCAGTGGCATTTTTCTGCTCGAAGTTCATTTCTTCACAATACACTTTGTGTCGCGTTTTATAACTCACCTGCTTTTCACTTTCTTCGTTAGCAATCACAAGTTCGTAACGGCTAAAGAAGAAACTAGAAATACTTTCTTCGAGTGAAAAACGTTTAGGGAGCACCCTAGAAAATGTTTGTGGTAGTCGACTCAGTTTGTTAGACACGGCGCCATTAAACGCTCGAACTGCGCTCATTGTTCTCATCTTCAACGCAAAGCTCCCCTGATTTAATTTATTATTAGGCTTGTGGGTAACTTCCTGTTCGCAACGACAGCCTTAGTTATTTGATTTCTATTTAATCTTAGATTTGTTATTCGTATCTCTACTTTGTCTGATAAGTGCATCCCCACTCACGTAATCAGACTTAGATAGACGGTCATACAGCAATACATTTGCTGTGGCCGCTAAATTCATGCATGAATAAGTAGGAACGTAGACAACATGATCGCACCAAGACAAAACGTCTTCGCCAATACTGCCATCTTCAGGACCTAGCAAGTAAAACGCATTGTTCGGGTGCTCAAACGAAGGTAGTGGTGTAGCCCCCTCTACCAGTTCAACCGCTACGACTGACGCACCTTCAGGCACTACTTCTTTTAAGTCGTCGACCCCAATGGTCGGTATGACTTTGTGGAACGCTTTCGTATCAGCATTAAAATCCTTGGCGAATCGATAACGCTGACCAGTGTAAAAGACACTTGCTACACCATAGCAGCCAGCAGCTCGCAGTATAGAAGCAACATTCACGGGATTTTTTGGGTTTATTAACCCAATTGAGATTTTCTGAGTTTCTAATTGCACGTTTTATTTGTTTTTTTTATTTATAATTCGATACTGCCACGTCTTTCAGCATGCTTCTATGCATAAACCTAAAAAGTAGCCATAAGTATTAAGCTGCATACTCGATTGTTATAACGCATATTACCGTGACAATATTAACGACCCGATTTTCGGTCACAAATAACGCCATTTTTAAGCGTTGTAACGCATTGTTTTTATGATATTTTCAAGAACACCCGCTTAGCTGAAAACGAATATTACACATCGACAATGTTCTCCGGCTCGGATTGCCCTTGTGTATTAAGAGTTATAACTTTACTTGTTCTATTTCAGCAAAATACAGACCAATTCCATGAAAATTTTGCAAGATAAATGCAAAGTTTACACGGTATTTATCATTGTTTAATATAAGTTTATAAATATCAATAAGTTATAAACACAATAAAAAAAGCATTTATTCTTGCCGTTGTAATAATAAAATGTCGTGCGTTTTTTTAAAGGTGATCGAGCAACGAAAGTGTGCGGCGTAATAACGCAAAAATAGATGAGCTTTAAAATTGTGTAGCTAATTTGAAACACCTTAAGCCATTGAGATATATAGCTTTAAAGTCTTGAAACAAAAAAGCTTGGATATATCCAAGCTTTAAAGTTGCACTGTTGCTTAATCGCTACATGTGTAGAGGCGTATTATGATAGTTTCACGCCGATTTTCGATTTGCGACCGAATAAATAGCTTTTATATAGCGTCTTGCCATACGTCGACCCTGGCCATAACCCCTTAGTAGCTTTTTCTTATCCATGGTAAGACGTTTTACACAGAAAGCTTCGTCTGGCGCGATTACCCTTATAGTGCAGTCGGCTGGTGGATTATTTAAAAAGTCGAGCGTTTCATTGTAAATGGCTGCGCGCTGAAGCATCTTTTCAAGGATAGCAGGCTGGTTCCCATACATCTTTTGCATTAACCAGGTTGATTTTACTTCGGGCTTGGTGAATCCAAGTGGTTGAGAAAGTATCACGGTAATATCTCGTGCGCCCATATTGTAAGCTTTAATGGCAGGTATTGCATCGGCAACGCCGCCATCAAGATAGCGCGTACCGTTTATTATTATTTCATCCCTGTATGCGGTGGGCAACGCACAAGAAGCTACCATCAAGTCATCGACATTATCCTTGGTGGCCTGTATATATTCACACTCACCTGACTCGGCATTTGTTACCCCTACGTACAAAGGCATGCTGCTCTTTTCGCCAGGCGCGGGAATATTCATGGACTGTTTAGAGTGATGCCATAGCCAATGGACATCTGTCATGTGCCCCCCTTTTATGAATCGAAGGGGGCTGAAAAATTCGCGCTTCGTTGCATATTGGGTAATGATGGTCTTGCTTAAGCCATGCATTTTTGAGACGTAAGTCGACAAATTTGTCGCACCAGCGGAAACCCCTAATGTGAAATCAAAAGGGTAATAATCTTGCTCCATGAATTTGTCTAGTACGCCAGCCGCAAATATTCCGCGCATCGCGCCACCCTCTACAACTAATGCACTTTTCATCCGCCCTCTCCTTGTAAACACGTTGACAATCATCTGGTATGACCACTTTCGGTATCAACTATCCTACAAGAGAATCAAGAGATATGCCAAGAAGAAAAAACCGCGAACAAGGTCGCGGTTTTTAAATTGTTAACACTTAGACGTTAACTAAACTTTCTGATGAGCATTTATTTCATCGTTACTGTCAACATGGGTGCGTTACCATCTGGCCCGGTAACTCTAAACTCATAAAGACCAGATTCAGCAATTTCAATCAACAAATTGTTGTTACTTTGCCCTAATAATTTAGGCTCACTGGGAATGACAACATTACTCGCAGCATCGTTGGGGTTACCAAGGTTGACCGTTGACCAATCTTCAGAGGCCACTTTGAACTCGATACTACCTGCGCTTAACTCAATGTCAGCGATGTAGACTCCTTCTCCTTGATATTCAAACATATCTTCGGCACCCCATCCGTTCATACCGCCACGGATATAAACTTCTGTTTCTCCCCAAAACGCTTCTTTAAACACACCTATGGTAGGCGCGTCTATGTCGGTTACGTTGAACACGAAAACATAGCGGTCAGCAGTTTCAATGTTGAGAATCAGGTTGTCGTTTGTCGCAGCCAACCCAAGAGTTTGACCTGGCGCTAAGTTACGATCGGCATCGTCGGCGGACAAAGCACCAAAATTCACGGTACTCCAATCTTCTGAAGCAACCTTAAACTCGTAAGTCCCTGGCTCAAAATCACGAGAAAAAGTGTAAATACGTCCGCCCTGGTACGCAAATTCCTCAGCCGTACCCCAGTCGTTCATTGCACCACGAAGATACACTGGTGTGCCAACATAGGGCTCTTCGTTCTCTACCATAAGAATTGGTGCTTCGCTATCAGTCGCATCAATAGTAAACAGGTAGGTCGCGCTCGTCACTGGTGTAAATGAAAGGTTGGTATTAGTACGTGCAAGAACCTTTTCTTCACCCGCTATTACTGTACCTTCTTCACCATCCGCCGCGCCAAAGTTCACTGTACTCCAATCTTCAGATGCGAATTTGAATCCATATGTAACGCCACCTTCAAGTGTAGCTGTTACAGTGTACTTACCGTCACCCTGATAGGTAAATGCATCATCCGTTGACCAACCATTCATATCTCCACGCAGGTAAGCAATGGTGTCGCCGTAAGGAACCACATCAGGCGCACCAGACGTGGCATACGCTGATAGACCATAACCTTGGGCTCCAGACTGTGGTTTTACGAACACAGCAATAGTTAGTGCAGGAACGGTAAAGGTTCCATTACCCTCTTCACCTTCTACAAATGTGGCGCCGCGTACCGCAGCATCGACAGAATTCATTTGTGTGGCGTGAAGCGAAAAACCTGTTGCTGTGTTTACCGTGATAGACTTCTCTTCATACCCTGTATTCACTAGCACCATAACCGCATCATTCATCATGTCTAAATCTTGGCGAGGTACTTCGCTGTTTTCAGATATGCCGTCATCAATACTCATCGCTATGAGACCGCGCTGCTGGCGTTCGCCAATATTGTGGAAACCTATACGATCGATGATGTCTTCTGCGGTGGTTAATCTAAACAGCGGACTTGTCATTCGAATATTAAGCAATTCTGCAAACACATCAGAGGCAAACATTATATCTGCCATTGAGGCCGCGCGATTTGGATTGTAAATGAATTCACCCATTTCTTCCCAACGGGCTTCGTTGTCTTGTGCCAACGGTAAACCTACGTTCCAGTTGTTCGTTTCGTAGGTGAAATCGACGTAGTTAAACCAGTCGCCCGCATCATAGGTATTTCTATCCATTGATTTTGAGCGAAGCATGTCGCCGCCCATTTGTAAAAATGGAATACCTTGAGACACAAGATTAATACCCATTGCTACATTTTGGGCACGAACCCGCTGTTCTAGAGTAATATCTTGCGGAAGTGTGTAGTTTAACTGATCCCACAGTGTTTCATTATCATGCTTCGACACGTAGTTAATGATATCCGCAGGATCTTCTGCGTAGCCGCCTAAGTTACTGGTAGCGCCTGCACTTCCTGAAGACGTTTCCAAAACATAGTCTTTTAACGTTCCGATCATGCCCATTTTTACACGGTCTTGCGCGCTTAATAGCCCTTCATCTTCCGGTCTAAAGATAGCGCCTTGGCGAATAGCTTCGCGAATACGGTCGTTATAGGTACCAATCTCGGTACCAGCCATATTGAGCTGGCTCGCTTGCTCGTAACCGCGGTCTATTTTAGTCCAGCCTTCACCGTAGAAATAGTTGTCAGCATCGATAGCTTGGACTGCATCACGCAAGCGTACCATAGTGTCTTTTGTAGCTTGGCTCATGATGTCGAAACGGAATGAATCATACTTATAATGCTCAGTCCACATTAGCAGCGAGTCTTCCATGAACTTTTCCATCATGACATTGCGAGGCTCTGTGTCATCACAGCACGTTTCACGAACAATCGCACCCGTATCCACTTCATAACGGTGATAGTAGCCCGGTACAGCTTTGTCTAATACTGACTTACTGAAAACACCCGACGCATTGGTATGGTTATAGACTACATCCAGTGCAACACGTAGCCCCATCTCGTGAAGGGCTTGGATCATGGCGCGCATTTCTACAATGCGTTCTACACCCTCTGCACTCGACGCATAGCTGCCTTCCGGCGCGTTAAAGTGATGAGGATCATAGCCCCAGTTGAATGTATCTAGATTGCGTAAATCATTAGTAAGCTGCTGAGCTTTACCCGCTTGAGATAAAGGATCGTAACCGTTGTAAACGTCAATTAGCAATGCATCAGCGCTTTCTTCTTCACATACAGCAGCGCTGCTATTTAAGCGACACAGCTTGCCTACCGTATCGTATAAATCTACCGTTTTTGTTGGATCCTCATCGATGGTTGCAATGTCACTTGCTGGAAGTATATGGAAGTAAGTAAGCCCGGCTTCAACAAGCTTTTTAAGGTGCTCAACCGGTGCTGTGCCCTCTTCAGTAAAGGCAAGGTATTTACCTCTATTTTCCTCAGACGTAGACATATCACGTACGCTAAAGTCACGAACGTGTCCTTCGTAAATGACTGCATCTTCATAATTTTCAACCGTCGGAATAGTATGAGTATCCCAGCCTTGTGGTTTTAAATCATCATCAGCTAGATTTACGAAGCGAGAGAAACGGCCGTTTGTGCTTAGTGACACAGAATATGGGTCTGTAACAAGCAGGGTTTCTACATTCCCCGTAATAGGGTGATAGACGGTAACTTCATAACGGTAAAGCTGACGGTCAAGGGACATATCGCCTTCATGACGCCAGACACCAGACGTATCATCGCGAACCATATCAATACGATGGCTTAATGTCTTGTTGTCGGTATAAATCAGAAGATCAACATTTGAAGCAGTAGGCGCCCACAATGCGGCAGTAATACCTGTATCAGAGTAGATACCACCAAGTTGAGCTTCGTCGGCATCGTCTTCACCGAGCGTATATAGTGCGTCTATTCCGTTAGCCAGTTGGATCCCGGTCGCAACAACCAGCGCACCGTCAGCATCGTACCCCCCTACTACGGTTTGTGTCGTCAACACGGTTTTAGCATCTTCAACCGACCAGTCTCCCTCCCAAGCCTGCATAGCAGATAAGTGCGGCGCACGGGCAGATTGCTCCTCGGTAAGTGTTGTACTCATTAACGTTACTTGAGTACCGTTAATCCCCTCTTCCAGCGTGCTCTCTAAGTCAGCCTGTGCTGAATAGTGAAGTTTCACCTCTGAAACGGTTTCGGGTACGTCCCATAAAATAGTGTTGGCATCTAACCAATGCGCACCAAAACCCTCGATATCAACAGGCTGAGGACCAAGAGACATGATAGGGAACTCAAATATGGTTGCCTCGCCAGAAAGGGTAAAATTCATGCGTACAAATGTTTCATCATCTTGTACTAAAGAGCCCTGGAAGTCTCCGCCTCCCATTTCTTTTCCGGCATCATCAGTGCCTTTGTGGATGATGAAATTGTGACAACTTCCATACCCTTCTTTAAGGTCTAGGATCCAATACGCACCATAGTTTGGATCGATACCGCTATGAATGCGACCGTTGGCCCAATCCGTGTCTGCGTCAGCATAAGCATCACACTGGTCGTTGTTCCAAGTATGTAGCCTCCAGCCTTCATAAGCTGCATCGTTACTTGAGTTATCAGCGTCAACAGCAGCCCGATTATAATAAAGTACAGCTTGATTAGATGAAGGGGTAAATACAGGTGCAGGTAGACTTGGATCAGCACCGGCTTCACATGCATCGTTCGCTTCATTAGGTACGAGCGGCGCATCGCATTGAATAGGTGGTGGCGGTTCACAAGCCGTACCTGTTGAATTAGGTACATTTGGAACCTCACAGGTAAGCAGATCGTTCGTGCCCGACTCTACGCCCGAGCCACCGCAACCTGCGAGTGTATATGCGCCTACTACGAGTAACGCAGCGCGCACTACTCTTTTTTTAGTAAACATAGAATTCTCCTGAATATTTTCGCTACTTTTGGCAACCGAATATTCCGTCGTGTTGCTAAATAAATTACCTAAGATGCTGTTTTTCATAGTTGATATGTCATCCCTAGGTAATATTGGGTTCCAAAGTATTGGATAGTGCCGGTTTGCTCTTCTGATGAGAAATAGCTCTTCGTTGGCTCGTCAGTTAGGTTATTAACTTGAAATAGTACGCTCCAATTGTCGTTAATCTCGTACGACGCTTGGTAATCGATAACCAATTCTTCATCAAAGTTAACCACCTGGTCGTTTACCGCTACTTGCTGCGAAACAAATGCATCGCGATATCGGCTAGACAAGCGAGTTTCAAAACCTTCGTATTCCCAAAACACGGTCAGCGTAGCAACGTTTTCAGAAAGACCTGGTAAGTTAGCGGCATACACGTCATCACCTAGCGTGCGCTGAATTTCACTTTCGGTGTAAGAGTAACTTGCGCTAACGCCTAAGCCTGACCACATGCCAGGTAGCATGCTATAAATTTGCGTATAAGCGATTTCTAAACCGCGAATATAGCCACCTTCGGCATTATTTACGGCTGTGCTGTAGCTACCATTTTCAGTGGGAACGGTAATAAAGATAGGGTCGCCATTTTCATCAAGCGCTAGTTCGGCTTCCTGTCCTGCAAACTCTGGCGTCAAGTAAACCGGCACGCTCACATTGTCAGGAATAACAATGCCGTTTGCTTCAAAATCATAAGGCTCTATTTCGATGTCTTCTACAAACGATTCAATGTCTTTATAAAAGCCAGCAACTACTAATGCGCCTTCCGTATCTGAGAAATAGTACTCCCATGAAACGTCATACTGAGTTGCATAGAATGGCTCTAAATAAGGGCTGTTACGGGCGTTACCGCTAACCCTTGCTGTAGGGTTAGAAAGCGTAATTTCTCCCGAGTCTCTGTCTTGGAAAGCGGTAACCGTTTCAATAGTCGTTGACGCATTCGCGGCAAAACGGTTTATTGGCGCTCTGCCCATCACTTTTGCAGCAGCTACACGAAGTTGCGTGTCATCTGTAAGTTTAAAGTTCAGGTTAATTGAAGGCAAAACGTCAGAATATTCGTGACTTATCAAGGCTGGGCGATAAAAGTTATTAATTAACCCTACGTCGTCGGCAATGTTTTGTGCACCAGCCGTAGGGTCACTAACTTCAACCGACGTTCCGGTCTCAAGGTCTTCAATTAACCGAGTAGCACGCTGTAGCGTCGTTGAACTTTGTTTACTTTTAACGTAACGAACACCAACATTACCTGTAACAGGAATACTGCCAATTTCTGTATTAATGTTTGCCATCAAGTAAGCAGAATTCACAGTTTCAAAGACATCACCACTTTCTTGTAGTGTCCACGCGGTAGCAGGCCCTGTACCTGGACCATTAATAACGCCGGCAGCGCCAGGTCCCCACGTTTGAACAGGCTGTGGCCTACCGCTTGGAAACCAAGCATTAAGTGCACTGTCTAGATCAACGGAAAGATAACTTGGAAAATAACCAAAATCACCGCTCCAATTTACCTCTTCGACCATATCAGAAGTTAACTGAAGTGGCGGTTCGCTTACTGAGAATGCACTGTCGTTTCCGTATTCAAACACAGAGCGGTCATTGTTATATTCCCGGTCTGAGTAACGATAGCCAAATTCGAAACCAGAAATGATTGGTACGTCGACGTAATACTGGAAATCGACGCGATAGGCATCTAACTCATCTTTGTTTTCATACGGATAAATACCGTATTTACTAACCATTACACGGTCTAAGTTTGTAAAAGCATCACTTTGATTAAAACCGATATCAGGTAAGTTTAATCCGTTGAGCAAATAAGAAATTTGGACGTTTTCGTCGAACACGGGGTTTGCCGCTGTCGCATCTTCGCCAACAAGCGACCACAGTAAGCCGTTTCTAAAGTCGCTTTCAGCACTTGAGCGGGAGACGTCAAACTGAACCGCTAAATCTGGCGATATTTCCCAATTAGCATTCACGCCTAAGTTGGTAACACTGTCGAAATCTTGATTGTCGTCGTTTACCAACTCAACACGGGTAAAGCTGTTGTCTGTACGAGAAAATGTGCCGCCAATTACGCTGTTATTTACTATTACAGGATTAGTTATACCAGCGTTTATTCCACCTAGCTTAACGCGAAATCCACGTGCAAAGGCTTCAGAGTCAAATTTCGAGATAAAAGCATCAGCTTTAAGTGTAAAGGTATCAATAGGTGCCCATTCAAACGCGGCAACGTAACCATCGCGAGTCTCTTCCCCGCCCTTGTGCTGCATTTCAAAGCCTTCTGAAATGAGTTCACAATTGGGGCAATCTGCTGGCCCGTCTATATCACCTTCAAGTCCGTCTACATCAACTTGACCGTTATAAGCTAAACCAATGAATTGAGTAGAAACGCTCGGTTGGAATAAACGAGCATAACCTAGTGATACACCAAGCGTATCGTCAAGGAATTTACCTTGGTATGAGAAACTCAGTCTATGTCCATACTCTGTAGCATCACTCACCTCTGACGCTCTATCGTTGTACATGCCTCGCATGTTGGCGCTGAATTTATGCTGCTCTTCAATGGCAAGTGGTGATGCAGTTTTAAGTTCTACCGTACCCGCAATTCCGCCTTCAATAAGCGATGCCTTGGGAGATTTATACACCGCTGCCTCGCTAATTAATTCGGACGGATATTGATCAAATTCAATAGCGCGACTTCCGCTGGTGGATACCTGCTCTCTACCGTTTAACGTAGAAAACACGAAATCGCCTGATAAACCGCGAATGTTTATTTGAGCTGCTTGTCCGCCGGTACGCACCGCCGAAATACCTGGCAAGCGGGTCAAAGCATCTGCCATCGACACATCGGGAAGTCCGCCCAAATCGTCTGCAGAAATTTGCTCAGAAACCGTGTCAGAGAAGCGTTTCTGGTTTAGTGATTGGATCAAGCTGGTACTAAAACCACGTACTTCAATACGCTCTAAGGTATCTTCTTGTGGTCGTTCAACTTCATCTACGGGAGTGTCTGGTGACTCTTGGGCATAAAGAGGAGCTGCGCTAAACGCGACCCCACTACTTATCAAGGCCGCCATGATAGTGCTGGGTTTGAATGTTTTCATTGGTGTCCCATTCCTTGTTTATTATCGACACTTTTAGGACTACTACACCCAAAAATGCCTCTTATGGAACACCAAATACTACTGGTTTGTATAAAAAGAGAGCAACGCTATGCATACGTATTCATTTACAATTATAAAACATAATTAAAACAAAAAGCAAAAGTGATTGTTTTATATAACTTTTAGAATGAGGGGTTTAGCAGATTAGCAGAGTTTGTTATGGGAAAATATAACATCATTGAAAGCCATCCCTAGCTCTCAGGGTTCTTACTCACCGTGTTGCTGTGCTAGAAGCACAGCATTATGATGTTCAAAATTCAACGCGCAGCCTTGAATAAAGCGCTCAATATTTTGCTCTTTATACAAATCCCCTCGACCAGGCTGGTTTTGTGCTAGTGCCGGAAATGCACCATAACCAGCAAATAAGCAATGCCATGATACTGAGTCCCAGTGCATACCTATATTCTGGCGCTTGATTTCATTCCCTAGATCTTCGCGATTAAACCAGGTGCTAATGATCGATTTAAGGGAGTCAGACAACACCATATTGTTTCTATTGTCACGCCAGTAGTCAGAATCGTTTCTTGTATTAAGCTTATAGTGCGCCACGATATAGTCTCGCACTCGGTCAAAACGTGCTTTCGCAAATGCATTGTAAGATACTCTCTCACTACTTGAAAAAGCGCCTTTTTCAAACATATCCGAGAAGTACTCTATACAAATCTGGACAAGGTGAAGCGCAGTTGCTTCGAGTGGCTCGATAAATCCTTGCGATAGGCCTAAAGCTAGACAGTTTTTATGCCAGTGCTGCTCTACTTGCCCGACTTTCATTTTAAGATGCCTAGCTTCTACATCGCTGTTTTCCAGCCCGAGATGTCGACGCAACTCTTCTTCTGCCTTGTCTTTTGCCAAATGTGAAGCACTATAAACATAACCATTTCCAGTGCGGTTTTGTAAAGGTATAGACCAGCACCAACCATTAGATAGCGCGGTTGACTGGGTCTCTACTTGAATTTTCTCCTGTGCGTGTGTGGGTAACACGACAGCTGAATCGTTAAACAGGTTATCAGAATAGGAATTAAATTTAACGCCTAAAGCCTGCTGCAATAGGGTTGAAGAGAATCCTGTACAATCAACGAAAAAGTCTCCTTCGATATTGCCTCTTTCTGTTACAAGATGGCTAATATCTCCGCTAGCATGAAGTGCCACGTCGCTGATTACGGCACTAACGTGGGTAACGCCCTTTTTAACCGCAACATCACGCAGATAGTTGCCCAGCAATGCGCTATCAAAGTGGTAGCCATATTCCATTCTAAATGGAAAATTTTCAGGCGTTAGAGGCGCTTTATTTTGTTTTGCCAATACACCGTTTAACAAAAAATCTTCTGGGTTGACGTGACTATCAAGACCTAGCCTTCGTGTTCGGCAGTTTACTTCAAAAGCACGCTGGGTAAAGGTGTCTGTTTGAGAGATAAAGGGATGGCGATACTGTTTAACACCGGAACCCGGACTCCAGTCACTAAACCGAATACTTACTTTGTACGTTGCATTACACTTAGGCATCCAATCACGCTCTTTGATTTTTAACTCTTCAAAAAAGCGCTTTAGTGTCGGTGTAGAACCCTCGCCTACACCGATAATGCCTATATCGGGAGATTCAACAAGGGTGATGTTAACCTTGTCCGATGGCCATTTATTTACAAAATAATTGGCTGCCATCCAGCCGGCAGTCCCGCCCCCGGCAATGACTATGTTCATTGGTCTATTCATATTAAACGGCTAACCACAAAACTGCTTCAAGAAGTCGTCATGAGTCGCAATTTTTCCAATCGGCTCGTTCTTAATGCGTTTAATGTTTTGCATTAGCTCTTGTAGCTTTTGCTCGGACAAGGCGTTTGCGAGAGGATGGTAATCACCTTGTGCGATACCTTGCCCTAGCAGTACCTGTAGCCAAGAACTTTCAAGGAACAAATCATTTTGCTCTCTGAACAAGTTACCTGATGCTCTAAATAGCTCAATTTTATGCGTCAAGCTTTCTGGCACTTCCATTTCTCGTAAATCCTTCCAGAAATGCGAGTCAGTTCGTTCATTGACATGGTAATGCAAAATTATAAAGTCGCGTATTTGTTCATATTCAAGCTGAGATTGTTTGTTGTACTCATCAATTTGATGTTGCTTGAAGCCCTCGTGTGGGAACAAGTGAATAAGCCTTACAACGGCTGATTGAATAAGGTGAATACTGGTTGACTCTAGGGGCTCCAGAAAACCGCTTGATAGACCAACAGCCACTACATTTTTATTCCACTGCTTGCGTCTTCGCCCGGTTTTAAAGCGAATAAAATTAGGGTCTGCCAGAGGCTTGGTATCCAAATTGTTCGACAATATTTCCAGCGCCTGATCATCGCTGTAATAGTTACTGCTGTAAACCAAGCCATTCCCATTACGGTGCTGTAACGGTATACGCCACTGCCATCCCGCAGAATGTGCTATTGAACGCGTGTAAGGCAACGTTTTTTCTAATCGTTCACTCGGCATGGCAACAGCGCGATCGCACGGTAGCCAATGAGACCAGTCTTCATAACCTGTATTCAATGTTTGCTGGGTAAGCAAACCTTTGAAGCCTGAACAATCAACAAATAGATCGCCTTCTAGGTGCTCACCGCTTTTCAGCGTGACGCCAGAGATGAAACCACTGTCAGCATCTTGTTTAACATCAACAATAATGCCCTCTTTACGCGTAACACCCATTGATTCACATTTCTTACGAAGAAATCGCGCATAAAGCGACGCGTCGAAATGATACGCATAAGGCATTTCGATAATCGGATCAGGTGACTTGATATGTGCAAACTTACCTGCTTTACATGCTAAGTAGTTGAGATCATATTCCCAAATAGAATCCGTAAGGCCAAGAGATTCGGCTCGCTTGAAGTAGTGATGAAAATGACAGAAAGCGTAACTTTTTCCAGGTGCGCCAAATGTATGAAAATAATCCTCACCTTTAACCCGCCAATTTTCGAACTTGATGGCAAGCTTCATCGTGGCATTAGTTTCTCGTAAGAATTCTTTTTCATCTATACCGAGAACATTGTTCAGCGTGATAATAGGAGGTATCGTCGCCTCGCCTACACCGACTGTACCAATGTCCTCTGATTCAATAAGAGTTACATCTACGCCCGCGCCAATGAGCCTTTTTATTACCGCAGCAGATATCCAACCAGCAGTACCACCGCCGACGATTACTACCTTTTTAACTGCTTTGTTATTCATATTTTTGCCATCACTTTATACCGCTACTTACACCGCTTTGATAACACGACCTGTATTGCGATACAACAAAAAAGCCCCAATACGTTTGACTGTTTTGGGGCTTTCAAATTGCATATTAACTACTAAAACTTCTGTTACGACATTCTTAGGCTCCCGCCTGCTTATAACAAGCGGGGGTAAGTCTATTAGAACGTGTAGTTGAAACCAAGTAGGAAGTTACGACCGTAACTTTGGAACTCAGTAATTTGACGACTGTCACCTGGATTAACACGAACAGTAGGCTCGTCAGTCAAGTTCTGGCCTTGAAGCGTAACGCGAAGCCCTTGAAGATACTCAATGCCAGACTCACTGAAATCGTAGCCAATCTGTGCGTCTATCTGCTTAACACCGTTATCTTCAATAGGTGCTAGAGAGAGACTAACTGCACGGGTCTCAGTAGCAAACGCGTCACGTTTAGTTCCAGAGACACGAATTTCAAAACCATTGCTTTCATAGAAAGCGGTTAGTGAGTAGGTCTCTTCTGACAAACCTGGTACCGCTTCACCATTTTCTAATTCACCGTCAAGGAAGGTCGCACTAGCGAACACACCAAAACCTTCAAGTGAATCGTGGATCATGTCAAACGGTAGACTACCCTGCAACTCCCAGCCACGAACAAACCCTTCAAGTCCATCTTCACGGAAGCTCACAATCCCGTTAAATGTACCTGGTGGAACAATATCGCTGTCGTCAAGAACACCATCATTATTTATGTCAGTTTCACCAGATGTTTCGTGGAAACCTTCAATATATGATTCACTAAAGTCACCAACAGTCTGGCCTGCAACGTGCCAGTTAGTCAGGTCTTTATAGAAGAAGCTAGCAGCGAAGTAACCTGAGTCTGCGAAGTAATTTTCGTAAGCAATATCAAACTGGTTCGCTTCAAGCGGTCTAAGACGAGCATTACCCGCGCTTGCAGACCATGGGCCATTAGCAACATTTGTTGAAGTAATTTGCTGGTCGTTGAAGGTAAAGCTCACTGTGTTATTCGGGCGCATGTCATCCATACGAGGACGGCTAATGACTTTCCCTAAAGCAGTACGAATAAACTGGTTCTCAGCAATTTCGAAGCTCAGGTTCAATGTTGGCAATACGTCAGTGTAAGAGTCGCCATCCGATACTGGAGTGACCGCAGTAAATCCTGTTGGACCAGTAGTCGTGTTAAAACCAGTACCTGCTTGGTCGACGTTGATAACCTGTAGTCCAAGATTACCAAAAACAAGCACATCACCAATTTCAGTTTCAATATCTAGCTTCGCGTATGCAGTTAGAATATCTTCTGAAATAGTATACGAGTCACCAAAGCGCCCATTCTCAAATAGTTCTGCTTCCGTCTCTATGTAGTAACCGCTTCTATATAAACCAAGACCATCGTATGCAATTACACCATCGATACCAATGTGACTCAAATCTGCTGTTCCGATTGGGTTTGGAACCAGTTCTTGATTTGGCCATTCTGGCGACGTTAGGTAAGCGCCATTATTATCTTTAGATTTTTCACGCTCTTGGTAGTTAACACCCGCAGTCAACTTAGTGAATACACCCCATTCAACAAAACCTTCTAGGTCAAGACGAACAGCATCAAGTGACTCTTCAAAAATTGGTTCGTTGACGAAACCGTCTTGTGCTGTATTAGGTCCAAAACCTTCTACACCTCGGAAGCGCTCTACTGGAGTTAGTGAACCACCCCAAGCCTGCGGTCCGGCTAGGTAGATTGAGTTAGGATCTGCTAAATTGACACTGTCTAAAGTAGGATGGTCACTGTAAACCGCGCCAGTAGAGGTCATTGTCCATGCACGTGGAGTAAGCGGTCGACCGTCAATTCCTGCACGACCTACACCGGAATAACTTTCTATATCAGTGATAGTTTTGTCCACTTCACCCATAGATACGTCTAACGTGGCTGTCCAGTTATCATTGATAACGTACTCAACATTTAGACCAAAAGTAGTGAGTTCTGCTTCTTGTTGACGAGAGTCGTTTCGGATTACAGATAAGAAACCATCGTAGTAACCAGAAGTTACGAGACCGTCTTCAACACCAGTGATTGTGTAAGCACCCGTGCCCCACTCTGCGCCACCTTCTTCAACGCCGCGACGTGCGTCATTTTCTTCAAAATCAATGTAAAGCGCATCGAACTGGATTTTTAAATTATCTGTGGGTGCATATTCAATTACACCAGCAACAGATGTACGTTCCAACATAGCTGAACGAGTAAATGAATCATGACCGCCAAGGATTACAGTTCCTTCAGGTACTTCAACACCTTCGGCTGCTTTTGCAGGGTCAGCGTCTGCATAACCCCAACCACGAAAGTACTGTTCTTGACGTGGTGATTCCATATCGGCAATAACTAACGCCACACCGAGCTTGTCGTCAGCGAATTGATCTACGTAGTTAAAAGATAGGCGATGACCTTTATTATCAAAATCAGGGTTACCTGCCTCTTCTTGGTTCGCTTCATATGTGCCGTTGAATGTTACCGTTTTTTGCGCGCTCAGTGGGCTAACGGTTTGAATATCAACAGTACCACCGATACCCTGAGTCATTAAGCCGGCTTCAGGAGTTTTATAAACTAAGATGTTTGAAACAATTTCCGTAGGATAAAGGTCAAATTCGACACCCCGGTTATCGCCCATACCTAATAGTTCGCGACCGTTCAATGTAGTACCTACATAGTTTTCGTTGAAACCACGAACAGAGATACCGCTAGTACGACCGTTACGGCGTTCACCAGCTAAACCAGGAAGACGAGCAATTGACTCAGCAATACTTGTGTCTGGAAGCTTACCAATGTCTTCAGCAGATAGCGCCTCTACAATTGACGTGTTATCCATTTTGATTGCTTGTGCACGTTGTAGGCTGCCGCGAATACCGCTTACCTGAATAACTTCAAGGTTATCTTCATCAACAGCATCAGCGTTTGCATCTTGAGCAAGTGCAGGTGCACAACCAAACGCCATACCGCCAGAGATAAGCGCAGCTTTTATTAGGTTGGGTTTAAATTGTTTCATAAAACGGGTGTCCCATACAGTTATAGTTGTTGTCTTTTTGTTGTTCTTATGACAAATAAATGACAATACATCTCACGGGGACAATGCTATAGAGGACCTAAGGTTTGCACAATTGCCTGCATACGTATTCAATAAAATTTATGCAACACTGTTTTAACAAGTCAAAACAAGCTAATGATGTAAATTTACAACATTTACCTGCTGAAACAGCCTAATTGTAAAATATTTATGAAATTATATTACGTGCAGACTGAGCCTTCAGATATGGAAATAAAATATGCATGCAAGATTGAGATTAAGTTTTTTAAAAGGCACGACATCAGTTAAACGCGCCAGTTTATAATTTCTAGTAACGACAACTACCTCAGTACTTTGTCAACAGTGTCGTGATACAAACATTCTGTCATCAACTTTTTTTATCCAAAAAAAATCGATTTCAAGCAAAAAAGCCCCGTAAAAACGAGGCTTTATATAAGTATTTGCTGACAACGCTCTAGTCTTTTTTAATTATCGCTATATCCACACTTTTCTGCGACTTGCTTATAAGCTAATGCAAAGTCTCTTCCCATTAGCATGAAGCTTTTACTGGTGTAATGCCAGGGGTCATCACCGTACGTATAACTATCAGAATTAGACATATAGCTGGCGCAACTGTCTGACTCGACATATCGTTGCTGAGCAAGGTGCACTCGCTCAATGTAGGGCATAATATCTTCTTCGCCCATTTCAGAATCGGTAATTTTGCCGATAACAACAGGCAGATCGTCTACCCTAAGTGCAGCACGAAACAAATTCATCATAGTTGTTAAATTGGTAAGGTATGCATTGGCTGACAATTCGCTTGCGTGCGCATCGGCTTCACCTTGCATCCAAATAATCCCCATAGGTTTTAACGAGTCTGGCTTGCCATCGCCATCGATATCGTTGACTGCGTAGGCGTTGTTAATTGTCTTTAGGGCATAATCGTACTGATTGAGGCCGTAGCCCTCAGTAAAATTCGGGTACCAGTTACTGTATCCCGTATTCAGCGCAAGCCCAGTTCCACCTACCGCATACTTTATAATGGCAATTTTTTTGTCTGGAAATTGCTGCTGTATATCTTTAGCAAAGGTTAATTCTGCTCCGAATCGCTCAGAAAGGGTGTTATTTCTTCCATCTGATTTGAAGCCAGTACCGTGGCCCGGTTGAAGTTTATCCCACTTCCCTACGCCGCCGTTTTCTTGATTATCAAAAACCCCATTTCCATGGAAAATCATCACGTCTTGTTCTTTTGATAAATCGTTTGGCAGTTCAGAAACGTAGCCATAGCCATCCATATTGGATTGTCCCGCCATAAAAAAAGTCAGGTATTCATCAGCTATAGTTGAGCAGGAAATCAGTGAAGCTAAACAGACTATTGCAGCGTTTTTCATAATAAGATTCTTCGCATAATTTATCGACGCGTTAAGACTACTGGTAAAGATGATCTTAACAAGGTGAATACGTTTGCAAGCAACTTAAGGCAACGTAATTTTTATTACAGGTATAAAAAAGCCCGCTTTTAGCGGGCTTTCAAACATATTAATAAGCGTTAGCTTACCAACCTGTAGTCTCGCGAAGCGCCTTGCCAATTTCAGCAAGTGAACGAACAGTTTTAACGCCTGCGTCTTCTAGTGCTTTGAACTTCTCATCAGCAGTACCTTTACCGCCTGCGATGATTGCACCAGCGTGACCCATACGCTTGCCTGGAGGAGCAGTAACACCCGCAATGTAAGAAACAACTGGCTTAGTTACGTTCTCTTTAATGAACGCAGCCGCTTCTTCTTCTGCAGTACCACCGATCTCACCGATCATTACGATAGCTTCAGTTTGAGGATCGTCTTGGAACATCTGAAGGATGTCGATGAAGTTTGAACCAGGAATTGGGTCGCCACCGATACCAACACAAGTAGACTGGCCGAAACCTTCGTCAGTAGTTTGCTTAACCGCTTCGTACGTAAGTGTACCAGAGCGAGAAACAATACCTACTTTACCAGGCTTGTGAATGTGACCAGGCATGATACCAATTTTACACTCTCCAGGAGTGATAACACCTGGACAGTTTGGACCAATCATGCGAACGCCTTTCGCTTCAACGTATTCTTTAACGTAAAGCATATCTAGCGTTGGAATACCTTCAGTGATACATACGATTAGCTCGATACCTGCATCTGCAGCTTCAACGATTGAATCTTTACAGAAAGGAGCTGGCACGTAGATAACTGTTGCAGTTGCGCCAGTTGCTTCTACCGCTTCACGTACAGTGTTGAACACTGGAAGACCTAGGTGCTCAGTACCGCCTTTACCTGGTGTTACGCCACCAACCATTTGCGTACCGTAAGCAATTGCTTGCTCAGAGTGGAAAGTACCCTGACCGCCAGTGAAACCCTGACAAATTACTTTAGTATCTTTGTTAATTAATACAGACATTATTTGCCCTCCGCTGCAGCAACAACTTTCTGCGCTGCATCAGTTAGCGATTCAGCAGCAATGATATCTAGACCAGAGTTCGCTAGAACTTCACGGCCAAGCTCTGCATTGGTACCTTCAAGACGTACAACTACAGGTACTTCTACGCCAACTTCTTTAACCGCACCAATGATACCTTCTGCAATCATGTCACAGCGAACGATACCACCGAAGATGTTAACCAATACTGCTTTAACGTTGTCATCAGAAAGGATGATTTTGAATGCTTCAGCTACACGCTCTTTAGTTGCGCCGCCACCAACGTCTAGGAAGTTAGCTGGCTTACCACCGTGTAGGTTTACGATGTCCATAGTACCCATTGCTAGGCCTGCACCGTTAACCATACAACCTACATTACCGTCTAGCGCAACATAGTTTAGTTCCCACTGAGCCGCGTGTGCTTCACGGGCGTCTTCTTGTGAAGGATCTTGCATATCTTTCAGCTTAGGCTGACGATATAGCGCGTTACCATCGATACCTACTTTCGCGTCTAGGCAGTGTAGGTTACCGTCAGTTTTAATAACTAGCGGGTTGATTTCGATAAGCGCAACGTCAAGCTCTTCAAACATCTTAGCTAGGCCAAGGAAAATTTGAGTGAATTGCTTGATTTGTACACCAGAAAGACCTAGAGCAAACGCCATTTCACGCGCTTGATAAGGCTGAGGACCTACAATTGGGTCGATTTCAGCTTTAAGGATTTTCTCTGGAGTTTCTTCTGCAACAGTTTCAATCTCAACGCCACCTTCAGTAGATGCCATAAATACAACGCGACGGGTTGTACGGTCAACTACTGCACCAAGGTAAAGCTCGTTTGCGATATCTGTGCAAGATTCAACTAGGATTTTGCTCACAGGCTGACCGTTTTCGTCAGTCTGGAAAGTCACCAAATTTTTGCCTAGCCAGTTTTCAGCGAAAGCGCGAATGTCGTCTTTGTTTTTAACTAGCTTTACACCGCCAGCTTTACCGCGACCGCCCGCGTGTACCTGACACTTAACTACCCACTCTTCACCGCCGATGCGGTCAGCGGCTTCTACAGCACCTTGAGCAGTGTCTGCTGCGTATCCTTCAGAAACAGGCAAGCCGTATTCTTTGAATAGCTGCTTACCTTGGTATTCATGCAAATTCATGGTGTTTCTATCCGATTTTTAGTAAGACAAAAGCCGCAAATGCGACTTGATTAGTTTGACTGATATTATAGGGAAAATATCAGCGTTGCGTTAGGCGCCTAGCTAGCATACACAAGCTAAACGCCTAACCACAATTCCGCGAGACGAAAGTCTTATACGTCTAGAAGTAGACGTGTTGGATCTTCAAGCATCTCTTTAACGGTTACCAAGAAACCTACTGATTCTTTACCATCGATAATACGGTGGTCATAAGAAAGTGCTAGGTACATCATTGGTAGAATTTCTACTTTGCCATTAACAGCCATTGGGCGATCTTGGATTTTATGCATACCCAAGATTGCGCTCTGTGGCGGGTTAATGATTGGTGTAGACATTAGTGAACCAAACACACCACCGTTGGTGATTGTGAAATTACCACCTTGTAGTTCAGCCAATGACAGCTTACCGTCACGGCCTTTAAGTGCTAGTTCCTTAATTCCTTTTTCAACACCCGCCATGCCTAGTGTGTCAGTATCTTTAAGTACTGGCGTTACAAGGCCACGTGGTGTGGAAACAGCAATCGATACATCGAAGTAGTTGTGATAAACAATGTCATCACCGTCGATAGACGCGTTAACTTCAGGGAAACGTTTAAGGGCTTCTGTTACCGCTTTCACGTAGAAAGACATGAAACCAAGGCGAATACCGTGACGCTTCTCGAAGCTGTCTTGGTACTGCTTACGAAGGTCCATGATTGGCTTCATGTTAACTTCATTGAACGTAGTTAACATTGCCGTAGAGTTCTTCGCCTCTAGAAGGCGGTTAGCAATAGTTTTACGAAGACGAGTCATAGGAACACGCTTCTCAGTGCGGTTACCTGTTGGTAAATCTGCAACGGGTGCTTCAGCAGCTGCTGGTGAAGCCTTCTCTGAGCTATCGCCGCCTTTAAGGTACTTTTCTACGTCTTCTTTAGTGATACGGCCATTTTTGCCAGTGCCTTTCACTTTAGCTGCGTCTACGCCTTTTTCAGCAAGTAGACGACGTACAGACGGACTAAGCGCATCGCTGCTGTCATCACTGTCATCGCTTTCGCTAGATGCTGCTGGAGCAGAAGCACCACTTGCAGCACCTTCTACAAACTTTGCGATAACTTCTTCAGCAGTAACTGTTGCACCTTCTTCTGCAATGATTTCTGCAAGAGAACCATCAGCAGGTGCTACCACTTCAAGAACAACTTTATCTGTCTCGATATCTACCAAATTTTGGTCGCGAGATACTGCTTCGCCTACAGCTACGTGCCATGTTGCGATTGTCGCGTCAGCTACAGATTCAGGAAGTACCGGTACTTTAACGTCAGATGCTTTTCCAGAAGCCGCTGGAGCCGCCTCTGATTTTGATTCGTCTTTTGCCTTGCTTTCTGTTTTAGCTTCAGCCGGTGCTGCTGCACCGCCTTTTTCTAATTTAGCAATAACTTGCTCGCCTAAAACAGTTGCACCCTCTTCATTTAGGATCTCACCAATTGTACCGTCCGCTGGCGCCACAACTTCTAAAACCACTTTATCAGTTTCAATATCAACCAGGTTCTGGTCTCGTTTAACTGCGTCACCGGCCTTTACGTGCCAGGTTGCAATGGTGGCATCGGCAACTGACTCAGGTAGAACCGGAACTTTTATCTCAATTGTCATTACTGTTCCTTATTTAATTGTGAGTGCGTTTTCAACCAGGGCTTTCTGTTGCTGGTTGTGAACGGATACATAACCTACTGCAGGTGACGAGGATGCATCACGGCCTGCATATGTTAATTTTGCACCATCTGGAATTGCTTGCCAGAAGTGGTGTTGGCTACAGTACCAAGCGCCTTGGTTTTGAGGCTCCTCTTGACACCAAACCCAATCTTTTACATGGCTGTATTGTGCCACAACTTTAGCGCATTCTTCTTGTGGGAATGGATAAAGTTGCTCTAAACGGATGATTGCGACGTCTGTTTGCTCATTTTTACGGCGCTGGTCTAACAAATCGTAATAAACCTTGCCCGAACACATGACAACACGCTTCACGTTCTTCGGGTCGATATCATCAATTTCACCGATTACGTTATGGAATTTACCTTCGGCTAGTTCTTCAAGTGAAGATACCGCAAGAGGATGACGTAATAGTGACTTAGGCGACATTACGATAAGTGGCTTACGCATAGGGCGCACCACTTGGCGACGAAGCATGTTGTAAACCTGAGCAGGTGTAGAAGGTACACACACTTGCCAGTTGTGATCGGCACACATTTGAAGGAAACGTTCAAGACGTGCAGAGCTATGCTCTGGACCTTGACCTTCGTAACCGTGTGGAAGTAAAACGGTAAGACCACACAGACGGCCCCACTTTGCTTCACCTGAACTCAAGAACTGATCAAAAACAACCTGCGCACCGTTAGCGAAGTCACCAAACTGGGCTTCCCAGATGGTTAGGCAAGTAGGTTCGGCTGTCGCATAACCATACTCAAATGCCATCACTGCTTCTTCCGAAAGCACAGAGTCGTAAATTTCAATTTCACCCTGACCTTCGCGAATATGTTGCAGAGGCATATACGTCGATGCGTCTTTTTGATTGTGTAATACCGCGTGACGGTGGAAGAAAGTACCACGGCCAGAATCTTGACCTGTAATACGAATATCTTCGCCAGCATCTACGATAGTGGCATACGCCAAGTTTTCGGCCATACCCCAATCAAGTAGTTTTTCACCTGCGACCATTGCTTTACGATCTTGGTAAAGCTTGTTTACGCGAGACTGAAGCTTGTGCTCTTCAGGGATAGTAGTGATTGACTCACCTAGCTCTTTAAGCTTTTCAACTGAAAGCGAACCATCGTAAGGCGTATCCCAGTCATGACCAAGATATGGAGACCAGTCAACGCTGTGCTCTGTCATTGGACGCCACTCTTCAACAACGCACGCGCCATGGTCAAGAGCTTCACGGTACTCTTCAACATAACGATCTGCATCACGTTGCTCTATCACACCTTCAGCAATTAACTGATCAGCATAGATTACGCGTGGAACTGGATGCTTTTTAATTTTTTGGTACATCAACGGCTGCGTAGCATTTGGCTCATCCGCTTCGTTGTGACCATGGCGACGGTAACAAACTAAATCAATTACAACGTCTTTCTTAAACTTATTGCGGTATTCAAGCGCAAGCTGTGTAACAAAGGCAACCGCTTCAGGGTCGTCAGAGTTCACGTGGAAAATAGGAGCCTGTACCATTTTAGCAATGTCAGTACAGTATTGTGTAGAACGGGTATCTTCAGTTTTTGACGTCGTGAAGCCAACCTGGTTGTTTACCACGATTCGAACTGTACCACCCACAGCAAAGCCACGAGTTTGTGACATGTTGAAGGTTTCTTGAACTACACCCTGACCTGCTATTGCCGAGTCACCGTGAATAGTAATTGGAAGTACAGTATTGGTGTCGTTGTTGCGGCGAGCGAGACGTGCACGTACTGACCCCATTACTACTGGGTTAACAATTTCAAGGTGAGACGGGTTAAATGCTAGCGCTAAGTGAACGTTGCCACCAGGCGTTGCAAAATCTGAAGAGAAGCCTGCGTGATATTTAACGTCACCTGCACCTAGTGAGTCGTCGTGCTTACCTGAGAATTCGTCAAACAGGACAGAAGGGTTTTTACCCAACACGTTAACTAGTACATTCAGACGACCACGGTGAGCCATGCCGATAACCACTTCTTTGGTACCCGCAGTGCCCGCTTTGGTAATTAAACCTTTAAGCATTGGAATAAGCGCATCGCCACCTTCTAGTGAGAAACGCTTCGCGCCTGGGAACTTAGAGCCCAAGTACTTTTCCATGCCATCAGCAGCAGTTAAACCTTTTAAGATACTGAGCTTCTCATCACGTGAGATTTCAGGTTTGGCCTGTACTGATTCAATTTTTTGCTGTAACCAACGCTTTTGGTCGGTATCGGTGATATGCATGTACTCAGCACCGATTGAACCGCAATACGTTCTGTTAAGCGACTTGAACAACTCACCCAATGACATAGCGTCTTTACCGATGGCATAAGAACCAACGTTAAATACTGAATCAAAATCTTGTTCAGAAAGGTTGTGGTGAGAAAGTTCTATGTCGCGAACGCGTTCTTGCTTCCATAGACCTAGCGGATCTAAGTTCGCATTTTGATGACCGCGGAAGCGGAAAGCATTGATTAACTGGAGAACTTTAACTTGCCTATCATCAGAAACATTTGCTGAAGGCACTAATGGACTAGACATACGGGCCGTTGGCCCTAACGCAGCAAGTTGCCTAAACTGATTTTTAATTGCTGTATGATTGGTTTCTAACTCTACGCCATCGACTTTGGGGAGGTTATCGAAGATTTGCCGCCAAGTTTCAGAGACACTCTGAGGGTCTTCTAAATAGGCTTCATACAACTCTTCAACATAGGCAGCGTTGGCACCTGCCATGTGCGAGGAATCCCACCACGCTTTCATCACGCTTTCTTGCATTTAATTTGCCTTGCTACGTTTTATAAAATCTAGTTAACAATCAAGATGTATTATAAGGTTATTCTCAGCATAACCAAGTGTTATAACAGTGAATACATAAAAAAATAGCCATCCTTTTGGGATGGCTATTTAGAGCATCACTATCTGTAACAGCAAAAGTTATCAGAATATAGTACTAAACAGCCCGTTGTAAAAGCATAGACTTAATTTGGCCTATTGCTTTTGTTGGGTTTAAGCCCTTAGGACATACACTCACACAGTTCATGATACCGTGACAGCGGAATACGCTGAACGCATCATCAAGGTCGTTAAGACGCTCTTCAGTTGCTGTATCACGGCTATCGATAAGGAAACGATAAGCGTGAAGCAAACCAGCTGGACCGATGAACTTATCAGGGTTCCACCAGAACGATGGGCATGACGTTGAACAACATGCACATAGAATACACTCGTAAAGACCGTCTAGCTTCGCACGCTCTTCTGGCGACTGTAAGTGCTCGCGCGCTGGCGGCTGTTTACTGTCGTTGATTAAGAACGGCTTAATCTTTTCATACTGCGTGTAGAACTGCGTCATATCAACAACAAGGTCACGAACAACAGGTAGACCTGGAAGTGGACGAACTACTATTTTACCTTTGCCCAGTGCAGAAAGCGGTGTAATACATGCTAGGCCATTTTTGCCGTTCATGTTCACACCATCAGAACCACACACACCTTCACGGCAAGAGCGACGGAAAGAAAGCGTCGGATCTTGCTCTTTAAGTGCAAGTAGCGCGTCTAGCACCATCATGTCCTGACCTTCCTCTACTTCTAGAGTGTAGTCTTGCATGCGAGGCTTCGCATCTACTTCTGGGTTGTAACGATAAATCGAAAAAGTTAATTGCATGATCGTTGCCTCTCTTAATATGAACGCACTTTAGGCGGGAATGCTTCCCTAAGCTTAGGCGCCATATTCACTTCACGTTTAAGCATTTTATCAGTGTTCGGATCGTAGATGCTGTGGCATAGCCAATTGTCATCGTCACGGTCCGGGAAGTCGAAGCGGCTGTGCGCGCCACGGCTTTCCGTTCTGAAGTTCGCTGCTACTGCTGTGCTGTACGCGGTTTCCATAAGGTTATCTAGCTCTAGACACTCAATACGCTGAGTATTGAAATCTGAACTCTTATCATCAAGGCGTGCATGCTTAAGACGCTCGCGAATTTCGCTAAGCTCTTTAAGCCCTTCTGCCATGGCATCACCTTCACGGAATACTGAGAAGTTAAGCTGCATGCATTTCTGCAAGTCTTTCTTAATTTGTACTGGGTCTTCGCCCTTACCTTTTTCTGAATTTTCCCAACGGTTGAAACGCGTCATAGAAGCTTCAAGATCAGACTCTGATGCATCGCGTGTTGGTGCCATTTCAGACAGTGTCTTACCAAGGTGTAAACCAGTCGCACGACCGAATACAACAAGGTCAAGTAGTGAGTTACCGCCAAGACGGTTCGCACCATGTACAGATACACAGGCAATCTCACCACATGCAAATAAACCGTTAACAACCTTATCGTTACCGTTTTCATCAACAGTTAAACATTGGCCATCAACGTTCGTAGGAATACCACCCATCATATAGTGACAGGTAGGAATAACCGGAATTGGCTCTTTCACTGGGTCAACGTGTGCAAACGTACGTGAAAGTTCAAGGATACCTGGTAGACGAGACTCAAGAACGTCTTTACCAAGGTGGTCAAGCTTCAGCTTGATATGAGTACCCCATGGGCCTTCACAACCGCGACCTTCGCGGATTTCGGTCATCATTGAACGTGCAACAACGTCACGGCCAGCAAGGTCTTTCGCGTTAGGCGCATAGCGTTCCATGAAACGCTCGCCGTCTTTATTAAGAAGGTAACCACCTTCACCACGACAACCTTCTGTTACCAATGTCCCTGCGCCAGCGATACCCGTTGGGTGGAACTGCCACATTTCCATATCCTGAACCGCAACACCTGCACGAAGTGCCATACCAACACCGTCACCGGTATTGATGTGCGCGTTTGTAGTAGATGCGTAAATACGACCCGCGCCACCTGTTGCAAGTACAACTGCGCGAGATTTGAAGTAGACTACTTCACCAGATTCGATATCAATCGCGGTACAACCAACAACGTCACCGTCTTGGTTCTTAACTAGGTCAAGTGCATACCACTCAGAGAAAACTTTTGTTTTGTTCTTTACGTTTTGCTGGTAAAGAAGGTGTAGAAGCGCGTGACCAGTACGGTCAGCAGCTGCTGCTGTACGAGCGCCCTGCTCGCCACCAAAGTTCTTAGATTGGCCACCAAAAGGACGTTGGTAGATTTTACCATTTTCGAAACGAGAAAACGGTAGACCCATGTTTTCCATTTCGATAATGGCTTCTGGACCAGTTTTACACATGTATTCGATAGCGTCTTGGTCACCGATATAATCAGAGCCCTTAACGGTGTCATACATGTGCCATTCCCAGTTGTCTTCGTGTGAATTACCAAGTGCTACGGTAATACCACCCTGTGCAGACACAGTGTGAGAACGGGTTGGAAATACTTTAGATAACAGTGCACATGATTTACCAGACTGCGAAATCTGTAGTGCGGCGCGCATACCTGCACCGCCGGCACCAATTACAACTGCATCAAACTCGTGAACGGGTAAACTCATTTTACACTCCCCACAATACGAATAGGCCAACAGCTACATAGCCGAATGCGATGATATTTAAGATATATTGTAGTCCTGCGCGCAGACCTGCTGATTTAACATAGTCTGTAAGCACCTGCCAAAGGCCGATGCGCACGTGGATCATCACTGCTACTAGTGCTGCCAATGTGAAAACTTTCATAGCTAGGCCAGAGAATAACCCTCGCCATTCGATAAACGTTAGGTTATCGGTGGTAATAAAGAACCACGCCATGAAAACCGAGTACGCGAATATAATTGCTGCTGTAGCGCGAAGTGAAACGTAATCTTGTACGCCGTCACGCTTAATGCTTGCTTGGTTGGTTACCATAGTGCAACTCCCAATACTACGGTCAGTACAACCCAAAGTGCGATTACTGCTTTTGCACTTGTGTTACCCGACTCTAATTCTTCCCAGTGACCTAAATCCATAACAACGTGTCTTAGGCCGCCTAGAATGTGATACGTCAGCGCTGAAGCTGTGCCAATTGCGACAAATTTTCCAAGGAAACCGTCCATGATTGCTTGAACGTCCGCGAAACCTTCCGGCGAGTGAACAGAAACTGCCCATGCCCAAATAACAAAAAGTAGCGCGAAGAACATTGCAACACCGGTTACGCGGTGGAGAATTGACGAAATAGCAGAGGGCGGAAATTTAATAGTATTGAGTTCTAAATTTACTGGTCTTTGCTTTTTCACAATGTATGCCTGTTTAATCCGTAGGGGATAATGAATTTCTTACCTTTATTATGTCCTGAGTAAGTGAATTCGATTTTTAACCTGTTAATTGCCTCGTCCAATGAGTTGTTAACAATTTGTGAATTATTCTTTAATGCTTGTAACAGAATAAATATTCTGTTTTCCAAGCACCGCTGAGTATATCCAGCGTAGTATATAATTACAATTTTTTGTGCCGTAGTAAGACTTTAGTCGCTATGTACACTTTTGTGATAATTATTTTGCTCAAAAAGAGATCAAAACTGTGCACAACACGTTATAACAAGCGCAATTACAGTATTTCGAGTTTATCAGTAGAGAAATGGAATAACTATGCATATCAATAAGAAATTAAGCACTTTTAATCTGTATGCGTATTTATTCCACATCAAAAGGTTACTTTTTAAACTAAGCTGTTAATATATTTATCGATCGGTGGTTTACCTTTGTCGAAAAGCCATTGATAATTGCACTGTATCGGGCAAAGTGAATTCCCAACGAGTTAATTGAACGTTATCTGATTGCTATTATTTTTTTAAGCAATTCGGAATATTTATTGTGCATATATGCAATTAAATTGACTTGTTGGTGCATAATAAAGTACAAATACGCCCACTTTTCCCAACGAAGCGGATATTTTCGTCCGTTTTCGCTGCAAACAGAACCATTCTGAGGAGAGCATTTTATGGCAGATCAGAAAGCCATTCTTAAAGCCGGCGGTAAGGAAATCGAGCTTCCTATCTTGTCTGGCACCGAAGGACAAGATGTAATCGATGTCCGTACGTTAGGCCAACACGGTTATTTCACGTACGACCCAGGTTTTATGGCGACAGGATCTTGCGAGTCATCAATCACTTATATTGACGGCGCTCAAGGTGTGTTATTACACCGAGGTTTCCCTATTGAAGAACTAGCGCGTGACGCAGACTACTTAGAAGTTTGTCACATGCTTCTTCACGGTGATGCACCAACAAAAGAACAGTACGAAGAATTTAAAGAGACAATTACTCGTCACACCATGGTACATGAACAAATTAACATGTTCTTCCACGGTTTCCGCAACGACGCGCACCCTATGGCAATGCTATGTGGTACCGTTGGCGCTATGTCTTCGTTCTATCACAGCGATTTAGACGTTTCTAATGAAGAGCAGCGCATTCGCAGCGCGCATCGCCTAATTGCAAAAATGCCTACCCTTGTTGCTATGTGCTACAAGTACAATGTAGGTCAGCCGTTTGTTTATCCACGAAACGACTTAAGCTATGCAGCAAACTTCCTGAACATGATGTTCTCTGTACCAGCAGAAGAATATCAAATCAGCCCAGCTGTTGAGCGCGCGATGGACCGTATCTTTACGCTTCACGCAGACCACGAACAGAATGCTTCAACGTCTACCGTTCGCCTAGCCGGTTCTTCTGGTGCAAACCCATATGCATGTATTTCAGCTGGTGTTGCTTCACTTTGGGGTCCTGCTCATGGTGGTGCAAACGAAGCATGCCTGAACATGCTAGAAGAAATTGGCACTGTTGATCGTATTCCTGAGTTTATTGCTCGCGCTAAAGACAAGAACGACCCGTTCCGTCTAATGGGCTTCGGTCACCGCGTTTACAAAAACCACGATCCTCGTGCAACCGTAATGCGTGAAAGCTGTCACGAAGTATTAAGCGAACTAAACGTAAAAGATCCACTGCTAGAAGTAGCGATGGAACTTGAAAAGATTGCGCTTAGCGACCCGTACTTCGCAGAGAAGAAGTTGTTCCCGAACGTAGACTTCTATTCTGGTATCGTACTTAAAGCGATTGGTATTCCAACTAACATGTTCACGTGTATCTTTGCCCTTTCTCGTACAGTAGGCTGGATTTCTCACTGGCATGAAATGATGAGCGACCCTAAACAAAAAATTGGTCGTCCTCGTCAGCTTTACACTGGTCACAACCAGCGTAAGTACACGCCAATTAAGTAGTAAATTAGTAAATACTGAACTAAGTATTACGCTTAATAGTAAAAATAGCGCCTTTAAGGCGCTATTTTTGTTTATACAAGATTACTTCAAGGAACAACAATGCCCTATTCATCGGTTTTTCTAGGTATTGCCGGTCTCATTCCTTTTGTGGCTATGCCACTGGCTTATCAGCTTAACCTGTTATCGCTTACTCAAAGCGCCGTTTACTTTGTCCAATACTCAGCCGTGCTATTGTCTTTCTTTGGTGGTATCCATTGGTGGGATGCAATAAGTAATCAACGTTACGACAAGCAAATGCTAGTCGCTATGTTGCCGACCATAGTTGGGTGGTTGTGTTTAGTGTTCTCTCACGACGTAAAGGTGTTTGGCGTTTTATCGCTAAGCTACGTCGCCGTACTTATTTACGACAAATTTGTCCTTAGCCTTCCTAAAGAGCAGATAGTAAGTTACATAAGCTTACGGATGGGATTAACAAGTCTCGTTGTTTTCTGTCACGCCTGGATGATTTACTTGCTCGTCTAACATTGTTACTAACAGCTTAGCATTAAAGGCATGACATTAGTTAATTGTGAAAAAGTAATAGAGGCAAAAGCCTGCGGTGATTAAGCGAGTGCCTAACTCAACTAACGAGGTTACGCATAACCTTCATAAGTAATTGATAAAAAAAGATTTAACAGATATAAATCTCGAAAACAAAAAAGGCGATAATATCGCTATATTATCGCCTTCGTTTTTTACTTATCTAGGGCCTGTTGACCTTGCGTTATTAACGAAAAGTACCGTGGTTATTCAGCGCGAATAAGCGAAAGTAGCTCTTCGGTTTTTTGTTCCATCAACGCAATGTCGCCTTTACTTTCAACGTTTAAACGAATAACTGGCTCAGTATTCGATTTACGTAAATTAAAGCGCCAAGTACCAAATTCCAGACCCAAACCATCGGTAGTATCGATTACGCTGGCTAGTGGCTGATATTTACTTGTAACGCGTTCCAGCGCTGCGTCAGCATCTTTTAGTTTACTGTTAATTTCACCAGAAGATGGAAACGCTTCAATTCGCGCTTTTACCATGCTCGCTAGTGTTTGCTTTTTCACACACACCAATTCGGCAATTAACAACCAAGGGATCATGCCTGAATCACAGTAGGCAAAATCTCTAAAGTAATGGTGGGCACTCATTTCACCGCCGTATACCGCGTCTTCTTTGCGCATACGCTCCTTTATAAACGCATGGCCGGTTTTCGACTTAATAGGTGTGCCACCTGCATTCGCTACGATATCTTCTGTATTCCAGTATACGCGAGGGTCATAAATGATTTTACTGTCGGTGTTTTTCTCGATAAAGGCTTCAGCAAGCAAGCCAACAATATAATATCCTTCAATAAATTCACCATCAGCGTCAAACAAGAAGCAACGGTCGAAATCACCATCCCATGCAATGCCAAAATCAGCTCCCGACGCTTTAACGGCATCGGCCGTGTCAGCACGGTTTTCAGGTAACAATGGATTAGGGATGCCGTTTGGAAATGTACCATCAGCATTGTGATGTACTTTAACAAACTCTATCGGAACACCCTGTACTTTCATTTCTTTTTCAATAGCGTCTAGCGCGGGGCCTGCGGCACCATTACCTGCATTAACCACCACTTTTAACGGCGTAAAATTGCTCAAATTAACGTAAGAGAGCATGTGAGAAACATAGTCAGACATACACGATTTGACCGCATATTTATCGGTTTCAGAAAGCTTGTCTTCTTTTACATGGGCCGTACCGTTAAAAAACGCATCAGCATCAATTAACGCACCCTCAGTGTAGTGTGCTAATCGCTCTGACACGAAGCTATCTTCTAGTGCTTCCGCTTTCTCTTTTATCGCGTTTAGGCCTGTGTCGCCACTAATTGGAACAGAACCTGACTTCACCAGTTTCATACCGTTGTAATTAATGGGGTTATGACTTGCTGTTACTTCAATACCACCATCAACGCCAAGGTGTTTGGTAGCGAAGTAAATTTCTTCTGTTCCTGCCATGCCAATATCGGTCACTGTTGCACCAGCATCGATAAGACCCGCGCTTAACGCTAATTTTAATGGTGTTGACGTAAGACGCACATCACTACCAACAACAACAGTTTTTGCATTTAATTCTTGCGCAAAAGCATAGCCAATTCGATACGCTACATCTTCAGTCAGCTGTGAATTCAATTCGCCACGAATATCGTACGCTTTAAAGCAGGTAATTGGGGTTGCCATTTGGATCGAAATTCCCTGTGTTTTAACTATTTATGATTACATTATCGCCTTTTACAACAAAAAAGCGCATACGCCCCCTTCGTTATTGTCGTAAAAGAGATTAGACATGCCGATATTAAATCATTAGAGGGAGTGAATTACTAATTCAATTTAAACAGCGCAACGTTTTGCTAACGCGGTTTCAATCGAAAAATTTAAAGCACGAGTTCGAAGTAGATACTGTTATGGAAAGCGCCTTGATGACGATACTTTCGGCGAAAGCACAGCTTTGAACTAAAACCATTCTTGATAAGGACTTTTTCAGAAGCGGCGTTGTTGTCCATGACTTCAGCAGTGAGCAATTTTATGCCCATGCTTTTGGCCTCTTCAATTAAAAATGAGACGCAGCGAGAAGCAATGCCTTTTCCACAATCCTTCTCTGCAACTCGATAGCCGATTTCCGCCTTGTCACCTGCTCTATTTTTGATGTTAGCACGCGCTACAATCTGGTTATTTCGTTGCTCATCAACAAGCACATAACCCCAAGCTCTTTTCTGCTGTTGTAAGTAAAGCAATTCGCTGATGTGGTAGCCAACGCCATCCAATGAATAAAACGCTGCCTCTCTTGGTGCGATAGACAATTCAAAATAGGCTTTGTTACTACGCTCAAATTCTAAAAGTGATAGCACGTGTTTTTCGGCGACGCTTTCGAAATGCATTGGCAGTGCTACTCCTTGCTGAACCTAATGAAGAGGTATTGATTAAGAGCCCAGTCTAATACCAGTCCGCATAGATAATTCCCCATAGTCGAATCAAAACAGGCAAACCTTGTATCTACTTTGCTAATGAACCGCTTTGGTAATCATTAAATGCCTGAATAATTTCCTGCTGAGTATTCATTACAAAAGGTCCATATTGGACCACGGGCTCGTTAATAGGTTTACCTGAGACTACAATAAACTTGCAACCCGTATCAGCGGATACAGATAGCTGCTTGCCATTTTGTGACAAAACACCCAGCTCTCCCTGCGACACAATTGTTTCTTTGCTCCGATTGCCGCTATTAATGACCACGCTTCCCTCGTACACATAAATAAAGGCTGCTTCATCCGCACTTAGTGCAATTGCCGAACTCCCGCTTCGTAGTGCAACGTCTAAAAAGGTAGGAGCAACCGCCGTTGTCTTCACAGGCCCTTTCACACCGTCAATTTCACCTGCTAGTACTTTCACTTCAGCATCTTGAATGTGTACTGTAGGCACACTATCTGGCTGTATGTCTTGATAGTTCGGCGCTGACATTTTCTCTACGGCCGGAAGATTCACCCACAGCTGAAAGCCTTGTAACAAGCCCTCCTCCTGCTCTGGCATTTCTTCATGTATGATGCCTCGGCCCGCATTCATCCATTGAATGCCACCAGCATCAATAACCCCCTCGTTGCCTACAGAGTCTTTATGGCGCATTTTTCCTGCAAGCATATAAGTAACTGTCTGAAAACCACGGTGAGGATGTGGTGGAAAACCAGCAATGTATTCACCTGGATTATCTGAACCAAAAAAATCCAACATTAAAAAGGGATCGAGGCGAGGTAGATCAGGTTGTCCGATAATACGAGTAAGCGACACCCCCGCGCCATCACTTGTTGGCATACCTGTAACCACTTTCTCTATCGATTTTTGTTCACTCACTTCCACTGGCATAATGTGTATCTACCTTAAATCTTAGCCTTCACTATCTTTTACTTACTTCGCGTTTAGCTTTTTGTATTACCGACCTTTTGTGTTCTTTAACGTTCTATTTTATCGCGACCGTGAGGCGACATAAGATCTTGCTCTGGCCCGACGGGGATTACCTGGGTTGGATTTATCATAGTGTGGCTGTAGTAATAGTGCCTTTTGATATGGTCGAAGTTTACCGTTTCAGCAACGCCCGGAACTTGATAAAGTTCTTTCATATAGCCGTAAATATTTGAATAGTCTGCGATTTGCTTTTTATTGCATTTAAAATGCCCGTGATACACAGCGTCGAAGCGAATCAGCGTGGTAAATAAGCGCCAGTCTGCTTCTGTTATTTTGCTGCCAACCAAATAACGTTGTTTGCTCAACCTTTCTTCAACCCTATCTAGGGCGCAGAACAATGCAGTTACTGCCTCTTCATAGGCCTCTTGCGTTGTAGCAAATCCAGCTTTGTACACGCCATTATTTATGTCGTGATACACCATATTGTTGATGGCATCAATTTCTTCACGTTGGGCGTTAGGATAATAATCGTCTTCATTATTAGTCAGTGAATTAAACCCACTGTTAAAAATACGGATAATTTCAGCTGATTCATTATTAACGATAGTTTCTGTTCGTTTATCCCAAAGGATTGGAACAGTGACACGGGTGGTTATCTCAGGTTTTGCCTTAGTATAAATTTGATGCGCATAATCAAAGTTATAAAGCTTATCTCCCGTTGATCCTGGGTAATCTTTAAACTCCCAGCCTTGATCAAGCATCTCAGGGTGTACCACCGAAACATCAATATGCGCTTCCAATCCCTTTAGCTTTCTAAATATGAGCGCCCTGTGGGCCCAAGGACAAGCTAACGAGACATAAAGATGATAGCGATCAGATTCAGCGGGAAACGTGGAACCATCTTCGTTACTGACTTTGTCACGAAATTTAGATGCTTGGCGCTCAAATTTCCCACCATTTTTGCTGGTGTCGTACCACTTGTCTTGCCATTTTCCATCAACGAGTAAGCCCATATGCCTGCCCCTTTTTATTACTTCATTAAACAATGAATTCATTTAAACATGTATTGGGTAGAACGTATGTCGCTTAAAATCGGATTTATTATTCGAAAAAATTGGAGTGTATTGATCTTTAGTGTCCACTTTTGAGATGATGCGCGCCCTGCTAGCGTGCTTGCACGTTTTTGTGTAAACACACGCCTTTGAGTTAGTTTATTTTTAAGTGAAGTGAAACATGTCTGATGATCCACGTTTAGGCGGTATTGTGCGTTTATATGGCGCACAGCAAACTAATAATTTAGCCAACAGTCATGTGGCTGTAGTCGGCATTGGCGGTGTGGGAAGTTGGACTGCAGAAGCACTAGCTCGTTCGGGCGTTGGTACTATAACCCTTATTGATTTAGACGATGTTTGCGTAACTAATACGAATCGCCAAATTCACGCGCTTTCCAATACCATAGGAGAGGCAAAGGTCGACGCCATTGCATCGAGAATTCATTTGATAAACCCTGCTTGCAAAGTGAACTGTATTGAGGATTTTGTCACCCCAGACAATACGACCACACTTTTAACCAAAGAAATGCACGCTGTGGTCGATGCCACTGACAGTATTCGCGCTAAAGCGGCCATGATAGCTCACTGTAAACGCAACAAAATTCCCATTGTTACGGTTGGCGGTGCGGGCGGCCAAATAGACCCAACTCAAGTCACTAAAGGCGATTTAGCTAAAACAACACAAGACCCTCTAGCAGCTAAGCTACGCAGTGAGCTTAGACGTAACTATAATTTCAGTAAAAACCCAAAACGCCGCTTTGGCGTTGAGTGTATCTATTCAACAGAGCAATTGCGCTACCCACAACCAGACGGCTCGGTTTGTTACAACAAATCTGCAATGGAAGGTGGTACTCGACTAGACTGTGCGGGCGGCTTTGGTGCTGTGGTCACGGTAACCGCCACCTTTGGTATGTTTGCCGCTGCAAGTGTAATAAATAGATTAACTGGACAAAAATAGACTTTGGCCGATAACTTGCGCACAATAGTCAAAAACTTATAACACCTTGTCTTAACGACTTTTTAAGCGTTAGCTTGTTATACCAAAAGTATCGGTGAGAAGGAGAACAACATGTCACCTGATGAACTCAATAAATTAATGGCAGATTGCGCGAAGGACGCTGTGGTAACAGCAGCTGATGAGTTCGATATTGTACTCGACCACTCACCCGCTAGCGTAGCACTGGTGGACGACATTTTACTTAGTTTCGTAGATAAATATCACGATTTAGCGTTAGAAGATGAAGCAGTGTTCACCATCTGTAATATTTTCGGCGCTTACGTTGGAGAAATTTTAAAAGCGCAGCTAGATGGTGAATGGATTTACGATCAGTCAAACCCTAAGGCACCTGCCGTTTTTCTTCAGGTTGGAGAAAATACCTATGCCTTAGCGGGTATCTGCTATGAACGTCTGGTAAACGACAGTCAAATCAGCGTGTTTGCCTACTATGAACAGGCGTTGGGTAACCACTTACACAGCCACTAACGTTCTAACAAATTTTGCACTCAGTTTAACATCTGTTCAATTGAGTGCATTAAGCACATTTCCAATAAGGATGTTTTTGGAGAATGAGTTTCAGGGGTTAGGTGTTTCCCAATCCTCTACCATCCACTTTAAATGCCGACTTTTTGAAATTGCGTACAATGCAATACTGTAAAAAACGATTTTTACACCCGTAATAGTTTCAAAACCCCAGTGATGATGCATAGCGTAGTAGAACTGGACACTCAACAATGCCAACACCCCCAATTGAGCCAGTGGAATAACCCATCGGCGCCATGCTAAAAAGCCTTTTTTCCATAAGCGATCTCGTTGACTAACCAAAGATAACGCAATTAACACGGGTAAACTTGCCGCTAGCCCCAAGCCCAAAGCTTCTTTTTGAGGGTAAAAGAACGTAAGTAGCTCACTAGTTTGAGTGCGGGAAGCCAGAGAAAAGACGAACGCGAGCCAGTCAATGCATAGCAGTATACATACGCTATAAAGCCAACGAGGAGGAAGAATTCGCCCTGACTCATCATAAAATGTTAGCGGTAATTTAAGCATGCATTCACTTCTATTTTATTAATCTGAACCTTAAAGCGCATTCATCTTTAATAATGTTCATTCTCAAGAAGTGTTAAAGGTGGGGGTGAACAAGGTATTTTTAAACCTTATTCGTGCTGCTTTAACAATGAAACCCTTGTCCGTATAAACTTATATGCTCATTTATTACCTAAACTACGGCTGTATTGCGAGAATGCACCAATAATTTATATCTTTGTCGCAAATTATATATACTGCGTACTAGCGGGTTTTCCTGTATAATCCGCGGCCATTTTAAGCTCAGTCATTTTCCAGGTGATATTTTAGATGACAGTAGAAACGTTTAATCCAAACAAAGTAGTAAATAAAACCACCACGCTAGAAACGCCAGTGAAGGTATTAAGTGACAACAAACCTTCGCAACAAAGCAATGGCAGCAGAATTGGTTTTGTTAGCTTAGGTTGCCCTAAGAACTTAGTTGATTCAGAGCGTATTCTTACTCAACTTCGCACCGAAGGTTATGACGTAGTCCCTACCTATAACGATGCCGACTTGGTTATCGTTAACACCTGTGGGTTCATTGACGCGGCGGTAGAAGAGTCATTAGACACCATAGGCGAAGCACTTAAAGAAAACGGCAAAGTTATCGTTACTGGGTGTTTAGGTGTTAAAGAAGACGAAATTAGAGAGCTTCATCCAAATGTACTGGCTATCACGGGGCCTCATGCCTACGAAACGGTAGTTGAGCAAGTACACGATCATCTTCCAAAACCCCAGCACAATCCGTTTGAAGACCTTATTCCTGATCACGGCGTAAAATTAACGCCTCGTCATTATGCTTATTTGAAGATTTCAGAAGGCTGCAACCACCGTTGCACGTTCTGTATCATTCCTTCTATGCGTGGCGACCTTGTCAGCCGCCCAGTGGGTAACGTACTCGATGAAGCTAAGCGTTTGAAAGACGCTGGTGTTAAAGAGCTATTAGTTATTTCACAAGACACTAGCGCCTATGGTGTTGATGTTAAGCACAGAACGGGCTTTTGGAACGGCATGCCGGTTAAAGCACACATGCAACAGTTGTGTGAAAAGCTGGGCGAAATGGGCATTTGGGTCCGATTACATTACGTGTACCCTTACCCGCATGTCGATGACCTAATTCCACTGATGAACGAAGGTAAAATCCTTCCTTACTTGGATATTCCGTTTCAACACGCCAACAAACGTATTCTTAAGTTAATGAAACGCCCTGGTAGCGCTGAGCGCGTACTAGAGCGCGTTAAAAAGTGGCGCGAACAGTGCCCATCATTAGTCATTCGTTCGACATTCATCGTCGGCTTTCCGGGCGAAACGGAAGAAGAGTTTGAAGAGTTATTGGACTTCCTTCGCGAAGCGCAGCTTGATCGCGTTGGTGCATTCGCCTATTCCCCTGTTGAAGGTGCAAGAGCAAATGACCTCCCTGACCCAGTGCCAGAAGAAGTAAAACAAGCTCGCCTTGCACGCTTCATGGAAGTACAAGGTGAAATCAGTGCCGCACGTTTACAAGCGCGGATCGGAAACGAATATCAAGTTGTTATCGACAGCGTTGATGCAGAAGGTGCCGTTGGCCGTACCTATGCAGACGCACCGGAAGTTGATGGTCTGGTTCATTTAAACGGCGTTTATGACGTAAAACCTGGCGATCGTGTATGGGCTGAAGTTATTCACGCTAACGAACACGACGTATGGGCAGTATTGTCTGAAGACCAAGACGAAGAAGACGAAGGCGCTGATCCCGCGCTGTAACGTTCTATTAAAAGCTGTCTATACTCGCAAGTCATCTATTCGTTATTTTCCTAACCCTATCGGCTAATTGCCAGTCGATAGGGTTTTATGTATAACAGACCCTATAAACAATTAAACAAGAAATACAATCAACGCCATCTTCTGTGGTACGTGAATAAAATATGGCAATGTTCCCCAACTCCAAACCGAAACACTCTTCCCACCACATCTTGTCGTTTGGCATATTACTCATTTTGACTTTTGTGTTCAGCCCTCGTGCACTAGCCACCACAGAGTGTAAGACTTTACACACTGCGGGAGCACAACAATGGTTTCCTTACGCATTTAACGAGTTTGAAGAAAGGTTGAAAGCTACGGGGATAGCATTTGACGTTCTAACCCTGCTAGCACGGGATTTAGGTGTCACACTAAAGATAGAAACCGGGCTACCTTGGAAACGAATAGAATCCAAACTCGACGCGGGCGAGCTTGATATTTTGGCGGGAAACTATTGGAACGTAGTTCGTAGTCGAAAATGGCTTATCACCGCACCATTTGCAGCAGAAGAGGTTTACGTTGTGCTTTCTCCCACACTTTCTCAAACGCGAGGTACAGACCTTTCGCTTAACGCACTTGCGCATTATATTGGTGTGATGCCTCGAGGAATAAGCTTAGGTGAAAAATTCGATAGCATTAAATCAAACTTGAATATTATCGAAGTTAAAGACCACGACAAAATGTATGAAATGATGCGTCGACATCGTGCTGACTACGCAGTTTCACCACAGAGCGCAGCACTAAGCCACTTGAACGACCCAGAAAATGACGGCATGCGAATAAGCCAGTCACCGATATCTTCAAACAATGTACATTTTGCTATCTCCGCCAAATCAAAGTGCGCATCACTATTTCCAGAGTTTAACCAAGCGCTTAGCGCTCGTATTAAAGACGGGTCTATTGAGCAAATAATTGATACGTATGATTTAACGCGCTAAAGCGTGGGCGCATTGGAATCATGTAGTTAAGAACAGGTGTAGTTGAAAAATAAAAGAGCGCTTCGTTGTAAGCGCTCTTTTGGTGTGATGCATTATTAATGGAGTTCGTGGCAAGCCAACATTAAAGCTACCAAGGCAACTCGTCACCATTTGAATGGATGAAGCGACCTGCGTTAGATACATTTAGCTCATCTATGCGTTGTGACAAACGCTCAGCACAGGTATCAGCATCAATATCTCCCGCTCCATTCACCATTTCTGTTTGAACGAATCCAGGATGGAAAATACCTACTGCAATTCCCTTTGGCTTCAAATCATTCGCCATGGAAACTCCCGCCGCGTTTAGTGCGGCTTTGGACATTCGGTAGCCATAGTAGCCGCCTGAACCATTGTCTGCCATTGAACCCATGCGACTGGTAATCATGGCAATTTTACCGTCTTTTGCCATTGCGGGTAATAGTGTTTGAGTAACTAACAATGGACCTAATGCATTAACCCTAAATTGATAATCAATGGTATTTGGATCCCAATCATCAATACTCTCGCGTCCGAGCACTCCGGCATTATTAATGAGCAAATCGATGCTAACGTCCATTAAAGGTGCAAGCTTTTCAGCCAGCATGTCTGGTTGAGATACATCCACACCTTTGATGATTGTCACACCTGCACTGTTTAGTTCGTCGCAACTGTTTCGACAGGTAGCATAAACTTTCGCACCACGTGCTTTATATTGCTTGGTGAGCGCAAGGCCAATGCCTCTGTTGCCACCGGTAATAACTACGTTCATAACGGTTCCCTTGTTACTTATGTGTATGCGTTTAAAAGGTTTCACTCACCTTTAACAAGAACTGGCTGTTTAGATAAGGCTTTTTGCTTATTTACTAAAAAGCATCAGCCCTATTTCAGCACTCATTTCTTATTAACTAATAGTCTTTAAAAGACGTTCTAGATCTTCTGGTGTATCAATTCCAACTGGCGGTGGCGCTATCGCTACCTCACAGTGAATCTTATCGCCATACCATATGGCTCGAAGCTGTTCCAAGGATTCAATTTGCTCCAGAGAGCTAGGCGCATAGGCAACATATCGCTTAACGTATTCAGCACGATAGGCATAAATACCTATATGGCGTTTGTACAGCGACGTATGTGCAGATTGCGGGTTTGCCATCATGTGATCGCGTTCAAAAGGAATAGGAGAACGTGAAAAATAGATAGATTCACCCTTTTCGTTTACCAACACCTTAACGATATTGGGATTAAACACATCCTCAACATGTTCGATAGGCGTAGATAATGTAGCCATCTGGCACTGAGGCGCATTGGCAAGATTATCTGCAACCTGCTTGATGTTTTCGGCGGGAATAAATGGCTCATCCCCCTGTACGTTAACCACAATCGTAGAACTCGCAATGCCTTCTTTTTCGATAACCTCGGCAATACGCTCTGTTCCAGATTGGTGGTTGACAGACGTCATGCATACTTGAGAAAAACCAAGCACGACGTTTTGAATACGTTCATCGTCGGTGGCAACAATGACGTTATCCGCTCCAGCTTCTTTAGCACGTTCAACCACATGTTGAATCATCGGCTTTCCGTCAATAAGCGCTAAGGGTTTGCCAGGAAACCGACTTGAGCCGTATCGAGCAGGGATCACAACTGTAAATGACATAACTTTATTTCGCCCTTATTTACCACTTAGTTTAACGTTTTATTACCGTGTTGCGTCTACATCGTCTAACGACAATGCAGTTGCTTTACTTTCGATAAGTACAGGGATGCCATCTTTAATATCAAAAGCCAATCTATCAAATCGACACACTAACTGGGTGCTATCATCACTCAGAACTAATTTTCCCTTACACACTGGGCAAGCCAAAACTTCTAAAAGCTTTTTATCAAAGGCCATTGTTATTATTCCTATCCGTCTTGGTTGATCTTCAAACCTGCCTTGGCAAGTTTCACATTTACTAAATTAAAAAAGTCTGGCGCTAAATGCGCGGTAACAGGCAAAAACCAGCAGTCGTTATGAGCAAAAGGTGCAGCTTTAACGGCGTCTTTTTCTGTCATTAACACTCTGCCATTCGGTATGTCTGACCGTGTGATCGCATGGTGATCCGCCAGCGGTGTAGCCGAAGAAAGCTGAATACCCATTTCTTTAAGCTGAGAGAAAAAACGCTGAGGTGAACCTATTCCAGCAATTGCGCTGCACGGCACTTTTTGTATCTCTTCAAGGGGACTGGTTCTTACTCTGTTTGAAACAGAGGTGAAGTCCCCTGCCACTAAGGTCATTAAATATTGAGGCGCTACAGCATGGTTAAATGTCGGCATTGAACGGCTATTATGTACTAGCGCATCAACGGTACCAAGGCGCCATTGTCCTTCGCGAAGGGGCCCCATTGGCAGCAAATAACCACTGCCTACTTTTCTGTCGTCCATGACTACAATTTCAACGTCGCGATGAAGTGCGTAATGTTGAAGGCCGTCATCACAAATAATTAAATCGCAGTGTAATTCGTCACTTAAGTACGCGGCTCCGCGCGCGCGGACTGGATCGATAACCACATCGCACTGGCTTCTAATGGCCAATAAACGAGGTTCGTCACCCACTTCAGACGCATCATCTTCGCCTTTCACTAATCGCGGGTATTCTGGTGATTTAGCGCCATAGCCACGACTTAAAATACCGACCTTAATGCCCTGCTTCTGGTAATAATCGGCTAAAGCTAATACGACTGGCGTTTTGCCGTTGCCGCCCACTGATATGTTGCCAACGACAATAACGGGAGCATTAGCCTTAAAGGCCTTTTTGATTCCAATTTTAAAAAGTAACCGGCGAATTGCCGAAATAAAGTAGAACAGCAGCGCAAATGGTGAGAGCAACCACACTAAAGGGTGGCCGAAATACCATTTGTCGTGCTTGGTTTTACTTTGTGACTGACTCACTTAGTCTCACCAAATTGCAAAGCGTGTAGTTGCGCATAATGACCACCTTTTTCAAGCAGTTCATTGTGCTTACCTTTTTCAATAATGCGCCCCTGCTCCACCACCATAATACAATCTGCGTTTTCGATGGTAGACAAGCGGTGTGCAACAACAATGCTGGTGCATCGTTTTTGCAGCGTTTCTAATGCGTCTTGGATCAAACGCTCAGATTCTGTATCAAGGGCAGATGTCGCTTCGTCAAGAATAAGTATGGGAGCATCGGCGAGTATCGCCCGCGCAATGGCAATACGCTGACGCTGACCACCCGAAAGCATTAAGCCGTTTTCACCAATAACCGTATCTAACCCTTCAGGCAAGTTTGATAAAAACTCTTCAACGTGCGCCATCTTTGCCGCATTTTCGATGTCTTTACGTGATACGTTTTGGCGCGCACCATAAGCAATGTTGTTAGCTATGGTATCGTTAAATAGCGTAACGTTTTGCGATACCACAGCAAACTGCGCCCGCAGATCTTTAAGATCAATATCGTTGAGCGACGTTTCATCTAAGCGAATTTCACCTTCTTGCGGTACATAAAAGCGTGTAAGCAGCGACGAGATGGTCGATTTACCACTTCCCGAGCGCCCTACCAAAGCAATCGACTGCCCAGGGTTTGCGATAAAGCTCACATTAGATAACGCGGGCGTCTGTTTTCCTGGATAAGAGAACGTAACGTCGTCAAATTCAATTTTTCCTGTTGCGCGCTCTACTTTGGTTTTCCCTTTATCTTCTTCGTCTGCTTCATCAAGAATTTCAAAAATACTGGCGCAAGCTGCCATACCTTTTTGAAATTGGTTATTAATGGTAGTGAGCTGTTTAAGAGGTTTAAGCAGCATCACCATACAAAAGACCACATTAATAAATACGCCTGCTGTAAGCTTTTCAAGCATACCGGGCGTGCTGGCAATAAATAGAACGACAGCAAGGGCAATTGACGCTATTACTTGTATTGAAGACACACTCAAAATAGAGGTGACATTCAACTTCATCGACTGCTGACGGTTGTGGTTGTTTTTCTGTTTAAAACGCTCTTGTTCTATTTCTTGACCACCAAACATGATCACAACTTTATGACCTTTCACCGCCTGTTCTACCGACGATGTCAGGTTGCCCATTGACTGCTGAATGTTTTTACTTACAACGCGAAAACGCTTACTGACGATAGAAACAATCACAGCCACAATGGGGCCAATTAAAAGAAATATGAGCGAAAGCTGCCATGAGTAATAGAACATGACACATAGCAAACCGATAACTAGTGCGCCTTCCCTCACCAATGTTAGCAGCGCCTTACCAGATGCATTAGCCACTTGCTCTGTGTCGTAGGTGACTTTACTAATGAGCCCGCCAACCGCATGGTTATCGTGAAATGCCACTGGAAGATGAATGTATTTTTCAAACAACTGCTGGCGCATGCGCATAACCACTTGAGCACCAATCCAGCTTAGCGTGTAACTACCTAAAAAATTGAAAACACCCCGTAACAAAAAGAGTGGCACAATCGCATAGGCGGCTAGACGTAAATAGTCATGGTCGTTTTTCCCCAGTGATTCGTCAATCATTGGCTGAAGCTGGGAAAATACGAAGGTATCTACCGCGGAATAACCAATCATACCGATGATGGCAAAAACGAAAGGCACTTTATACGCTTTAAGGTACTGTAAAAAGCGCTTAATTTGATAATCCGAGTTGTCGGCTTGTTGCATGTAGTTTTTTTAACCTGTTTGAAACGTTAACAAAAACGCGTTGGAAGTATTGTACTCGTTCTCGCTCTAATTCACTAATATAGCGGCAAAATTGGTTAGTCTGCCAACTAAGTGAATAATGTGTGGCCACTTCATACCTATTTAAAGGCATTCGTGCACATCTTCGTTTCGTTACAAGCTAATATTTTTGGCATTTGGCGATATTACTTAGTCTTTGAGGTGTCGCGGTGCAATGCCGCGTAAATACCAGCGTTTATTCAACGTTCCACGTTGGGAATCTATATGGAAAGAATCCTTATTGAAGGTTGCGCTTATATATCCGTGATAGCTTGTTAAATATTGCGTTACGCCCAAACGCTCGTAACGTTTAGCCACAACATAAGCAGGAAACTGCCATCGGTTCTCATAACCTTGCGTAAAGATCACAGCCTTTGGTGCAACGTGTTCTATAAAAACACGGGTAGAAGACGTTTTGCTTCCGTGATGCGGCGCAACCAGAATGTCGGCACTTAAATTTGTAGAACTCGCTAAAGTGTCCATTGAAGCCCCCTCTGAAACACCATCCTTGATTTCACGGGTTATCAACGCGTACTCGCTTGTTTTCTCAATGTCACCAGGAATTAATACGCTACCAGAGTCGCTTGTTATTTTAACCACACACGACATGGCATTGTTGTCTTCTTTGTTGCCATTTGGCGGCCATAGAAAATTGATTGTTAAATTCTGCCAGCGTATACGCTTTCCTCGCACACAACCTAATGTTGGCGTGTAGAAAGTGGCTTTTTTAGCTAGGGCGTGTTGTTTAATGGCTACTGCGCCACCTGAATGATCGTTGTCACTATGCGTATGAACTACAACATCTATATTTGAAATATGCTTACTTTCTAAAAAAGGTAACAGGTGTTTCGTTGCAGTATGAGCATTGCCATTAAACTGAGCGCCAGAATCAATAATCATAGCCCTACCTCCCGCAGTCACTGCAATAGCACTGGCCTGGCCCGCATCAAACACATGCAGCGCCCATATCGATTCATGGGTAGGTAACCACTTTTGAAAAATGCTCAGCGATGGAAGCAAGAGAAGCGCTACGCAGATAGCTTTGTACCGCCATGTTGGCAAAAGAAAGATAAACAAAGCGACAATTAGACAAAGTCCCGCACCACTACTTACGTAAAAATTGATAGCGCTCCCAGAAAACTGACTAAGAACGTTCAAAAGCGATAACAAATACCCTAAACACGCATCACTGTAATGCATAAGCATGCCCGTAACTTGTTGTGAGAAACTAAACTCAACAAAGTGAATGACCAGCAACGAAATTAAACAAATAGGTAAAAGTAACGATATGACGGGCAAGGCGATTAAGTTGGTAACAACTGCAATAAAACTGGCGCTACCAAACCATATTAGGGTTAGCGGCATCATTATTACGGTAAGCGCTACTTGTAGTTTAAACAAAGACACATACCAGGGTGCTCGCTGTAGCGCCCAAGCAACAACTAAAAACCAAATGCACAGTACAGCCCCTATGCTCAAGTAAAAGCTAGCGCTTAACATAGAGAGAGGAAACAGTAATAAGCTCAAAGTAAGCATTGTGAGCGCAACATTTACTGGCCGCCATGCATGTCGAGAAAGTGACAATACGCACCCCATAGTTACCAGTATCAGCGCACGCACAACCGGCAATGCGCTTCCACTAAGCAACGCGTAAAAAGAGCAAGCAGCAATAAGCACACATAGCACAGAGGCTCTAATTGGCGCGCTGGTTTGAAACAACTTACTTATTTGCTGCTCTTTGTTCTTTCGTCCTGTTGCCGGATAGTTGATGGAGGCTGAGCGTACTAACCAATATTTCGCTCCGCCTAATAGGCTTGTAACATGCGTGAGTAAAAATATAACGGGGCTAAAAAACAATAAGCAGACCCCAGCGATAAGTGATAGATGCATGCCTGATATACTAAACATGTGCCCAGTGCCGGTACGTTGTAACAGCGTCCAATTACCCAACGTAAACCCCGTTTTATCCCCTAGCAGCAATGCGCGCCACCACCTCTCATGAATTAGGTCTAGCTTCTGCAATGTTGTAGCAAGTTCATAACGCACTGAGTGATTATGCTTTGTTTTACCGTGCTCTATCGACTTGATATAGCCAGTTACATGAATAAATTGGCTAACCAACTGCTGTTGGCGGCTAGCACCAACAGGATTAGCCGTACCGTATGCAGGTTTAAGTTTTACAAGTGCGGTGAACGTATCGCCGTTGTGCAAACATTTTAATTTCGCCTGAGACGGAGAAACTGATTGAGGCCGCACGCCTATAGTTCCCTGTTGAGCATATGCGATTTTCTTGTTGGCTAAGCCTTCGCTTTTTCGATCATCTGGGAATTCATAACGTTGGTGAGTAAGACGAGCTTTGAAATTAAACGTGCTAGTTAAAACACGCTTAGGCAAGGGGGAAAGTATACCGTTGTCTAGAAATGTCGCTGTGCTTTCACGGTTGACCGACTCAATAGCGACAACATACTGATAAGTCGCTTCCAGCACCCTAGCTGTGCCGAAGACACATCCCCCCGACACAACTCGACCTGAAATTGTGACATCTTGTTGAATTTTCCCTTGGGGCAGTTGCCAAGCGTAGTAAAAATGCCCTACACTCGCCACCCAAAGTACTCCAGACAGCAGTCCGCTCACTGCCCAACATAGCAGCACTTCTGGAAATGCATGATGTTCAGCGGGTTTTGTCGTCGAAATGAATATAATGATAGTCACAGATATTATTAAAATGGCAATCATCAACGCCATGCTGTGAGTACTTGGAAGTTTTTGCCAGAAAACTGCACTTATTGCGCTAGCGCAAAAACAGCTTAAGCAAATTGTGATACGATTGACCATGTTTTCACGTAGCAATTGACAGTGAGTGAATGTAGGTGGTGCAAATTCATGTTGCGCAATTCCGTTTACTGTTATTTTTTCTGTCTTTTTTGATTTTATTTTCGAGATGCATTGATATTTATGCCTAAGAAATTTATTCGACGTTTTTTGCCAGATCACCAAAGCATTAAGCAAAACAAAGCTTTAAAAATTTTTGGTAGCGTATTGCACGAGCCCAATCTTTGGCACTTAAACCGTCGTTCTGCATCTGGTGCATTTGGCATAGGCTTATTTTTTGCGTTTTGGCCGGTACCGTTTCAAATGTGGCTTTCTGCCGGTTTAGCTATTCCGTTTCGGGCAAACCTGCCCTTATCTGTTGCAACTGTTTGGGTGACCAACCCATTTACTATCCCGCCCATATTTTATGGAGCTTACAAGGTTGGTACTACTGTACTTGGGACCAAGCCTGAGCATTTTGAATTTCAGTTTAGTTGGCAGTGGGTTGTAGAAAGCATTAATACCATCGGCCCAGCATTTTTAGTCGGGTGTGGAATTTGCTCGGTTGTGTTTGGACTAGCGGGTTATTTCTCTTTGAACTGGGTTTGGCGCTTTCAAGTGAAAAAAGCCTGGGAAAGACGCAGGCAAATGCGGAATCAAGAAGCCCACTAGCGTGAGAGCCCTACACTTAAGGGTTTGTAGAAATATTTACCTTTTCTCAAACCCCTTACAACGTTCAGTACAAAGTACGCCGTAAAAAACAGAGCAAGAATTACAAAAAACGCCACTTCATAGAAGTGGCGTTTTTTATTGGTAACTATCAATATGAGTTCGGCGTTAATCTATTCAGGAAAACCATTACGCCGAGCTCTCTTATTGAATTTAAGCCAGACAGGCTACTTTTCATGCTCTGATAAAAAAGCGATAAGCGCAGCTTCGTCCCATACCTCCACATCTAGTTCCTGTGCTTTAGTTAATTTGGAACCCGCTTTTTCTCCTGCAACTAGGAAGTCGGTATTCTTACTTACCGAGCCTGCCACTTTCGCACCAAGTAACTGCAAACGGGCTTTCGCATCAGAACGCCCCATTTCGCTGAGCGTACCTGTAATAACGCACGTTTTGCCTTCAAGAGGCAAGTTATCCGAATCTGGCTTTTCAATAGCTGGCCAATTGATTCCTTCTTTTAACAGCGCATCAATAACATCGGTATTGTGCGATTCGTTGAAAAAATTGAAAATGTGGGTAGCCACCACTTCACCAACGTCTTGGACTTCAACCAGTGCTTCAAGCGACGCCTCGCGAATAGCCCCCAAGGTTTCGAAGTGCGCAGCCAAGTTTGCCGCAGTAGCTTCGCCAACCTCACGGATCCCCAATGCGTATAGGAACTTGGCAAGCGTTGTTTGCTTTGAAGCTTCAAGCGATGCCAGTAGCTTACTGGCAGACTTTTCAGCCATGCGTTCCAGCCCAACAACATCGCCTAACGAAAGCGTGAAAAAGTCGGCAGGACTGTGCACAAGATCAGCGTCAACTAACTGATCGACTAACTTGTCGCCCAGACCATCAATATCGAATGCTTTACGCGAAGCAAAATGCTTAAGCGCCTGCTTGCGTTGTGCGGCACAAATTAACCCACCGGTGCAACGGGCAACCGCTTCGTCTTCTAGTTTCTCAACCTGCGAGTCACACACTGGGCATTGGCTTGGGAAGGTAATGTCAGTTTCGCTACCTGTGCGATTGGCTTCTACCACAGATACCACTTGAGGAATTACGTCACCCGCACGGCGGATCACCACAGTGTCGCCAACTTTAACGCCTAATCTGGAAATTTCGTCCTGATTGTGAAGAGTAGCATTAGATACTGTAACTCCGCCTACAAACACGGGCTCTAAGCGGGCAACCGGCGTGATCGCACCAGTCCTTCCTACCTGAAACTCAACGTCCAGTAACTTAGTCACTTCTTCTTGCGCAGGAAACTTCTGCGCAATTGCCCAGCGAGGCGCTCGAGCCACAAATCCAAGGGTATTTTGCAGGTCAATACGGTTAACCTTAAACACAACGCCGTCAATGTCATACGGCAAATTATCGCGCTTTTCCAAAATGTGGTTGTAGTATGCCAAGCAGCCCTTACCGCCCTCGGCGGTGTCGATATCAGGGCACAGCGGCAGCCCCCAATTACCTAATTGCTTAAGGCGCTCGCTGTGTGTTGTGGGTAATTCAAAACTTTCGGGTTGCACAACGCCTAGCGAATAAGCATAAAACATCAGCGGGCGCTTGGCCGTAATTTTAGAGTCTAACTGTCGTAAGCTGCCGGCCGCAGCATTACGAGGGTTGGCAAAAACTTTACCCCCCGATTCTTTTTGATGTTCGTTGAGTTTTGCAAAGCCCTTACGAGGCATAAACACTTCACCGCGCACTTCTACGCGCTCAGGATAATGCTCACCACGAAGCGTTAACGGCACATTTGAGATAGTACGCACGTTAGCCGTGATATTCTCGCCTACCTGGCCGTCACCACGGGTGGCAGCACGCACTAATTCGCCATTTTCATACAGAATACTTACCGCTAAACCATCTAGCTTGGGTTCGCAGCTAAAATCTAACGTTGCCGAATCTTTTAGTCTGTCTTTTAAACGTTTTTCGAAGGCAAGCAGTGATTCTTCATCAAAGGCGTTATCCAGCGACAGCATAGGAACATCATGGGTAACTTGTTCAAAGGCCAATAACGCTGCGCCCCCTACTTTTTGACTGGGAGAATTCGGGCTTTGAAGCGTAGGATATTGTTTTTCTAGCGCAATAAGCGCCTGCATATCTCTATCATATACTGCATCAGGAACCGAAGGGTCGTCCATCACATAGTACTGATAGCTGTACTCATTAAGTGTGTTGCGAAGTGTTGCTATTTGTTGCTTTGCTTGTTCTAAAGAATCTGACATGGAGTTGTTGTCACGCCGTTTAAATAGTTAAAAGTATTACAATTCGTTGCCAAGGCTTATTCGCCAAAGCCGCTGTATGTTCCAAATGGGCTGCAAAAGTCTGACCTATTTCAGTCAGGTTGTGAAACGAACAGCCACGCTTCAAGGCTATGTCCTGCTCGCCTTTGCTATACACCAAAGATCAACAGACCCTAATCAATAGAAAAGGACCTGGGTATGAGCCAAGTCCTTTTTGTTGTTGCACCTAGATGAACAATCCATAAGATTGAGGCGCAAGTGATAACCTAACGCTAGCTGCGCGCAATCATACGCTTGCGCTCGAACTCACGAATTTTCTCAACGTATTGCTGTAATCCCTGCTTCGTTAATACGCTTCGGCGTCCATCAAGTACTTGTGCGCCGAACTCATCTGCCAATTTGCGGGCTGCATTGTGCATCATGTTAAACACTTGATGAGGGTCACCCTCAATAGGCAATATCATAAACAGCGAAATACCTTGGGTTTCAAAGTTCTCTAGGTTATCAATATCGAAAACCCCAGGCTTAAACATGTTAGCGAGGCTGAACAATACTGGCCCTTTACCATTTGAGTTTACGTGGCGATGGAAGATGTCTTGATCGCCAAATTTAAACCCTAATGTTAATAGCATAGGTAATAGCGCCGCGCCTGAAATGGGCTCGCCTTCTGGCGTTCTTACATTTAATACTAAAACCTCGGGTTCAATCGACGACTTTGCGGCCTTTGATGTACTTCCAGCACCATCATTGCCTGACTCATTAGCACTAAAGCTTTCATCGCCAAAATCAGCGCTAGCTGCTTCACTGGTGTCAAAATCAATACGCATTTGATCGTCACCAAAATTCGGCTCTTCACGCCTTCTCACTGGCGTTTTGTTTCGTTTGTTACGTGCAAAACGTCGCGGCTGTTCATTTTCTTCATGAACATCGCTGGATGAAACAGACTCTTCGGGTGCATCTAAACTAAAATCAGCGACTTCTCTTTCGTTTTTAGCAGGCGGCTGCACTGTTTCAGGCTCTTCCTCTAGCGTGGGGTCGATATAAAACTTCTGTGCAGGACGAACTGGCTCTGCACGCCCTCTTTCTTGGTGACCGCCCGACTGACTCTGAATTGGATCATGCGATTGCGCGTTATCCGCTCTCTTTTGATTACTTGGAGAATTTAGCTGTTCGCTCTCTTCACGCTGACCATGCGACTCTAAAGCCGTCTCCTCTTGCTCTTCGCCTTCACGTAGTAAGAACCCTGGAGGTTCAGGGAACGCGGCAAAGTTTTCGTCGCCTCTGTTAGCACCTTTTGTAGATGCGCCATCGGGACGAGCTTGCCCTTTCATGTGTGGCTTAGGATTCGTAACCACAGAACCGTAAAGCTTTGGCGCTTTTTGGGCTTCTTCTTTGTCATCAGACTGCTTAGCAGTATCACCAATATTGCTTGAGCGTTTACCCGCATGCTCACGGTGTACGCCTTCGTTATCATCATCGTGCGCTTTTGATGCAGCATGTTGAGACGAGCTATCGTCGTCATCAGCTTCTTCGCTGCTGTAAGCATGTTTTTCTTTGATATCGTGGTGTGCAGGGCTATTTGCATTATTCGTTGTTACATCGCTTGCAGCCTCATGCTCTTGGTTTTGTGATTTGCTAACCACGCGCACCGCGCCAATACCGAGCTCGTCAAAGCCTTCTTGCTCGTCGGACTCGAAATCGTTGTCATCATCTTGCCACTGACGGGGCTCTAAGCGTTCTTTTTCCGAAGGCTTGCTGTTTTTACGAATTTTCCAAATACCATGGGCAAGCACTGCGATGATAAACACCGTGCCTCCAAGGAGTAAAAATAGACGTAATTGATCTTCCATTTAGTTTCTTTCGCCCTTTGTTATGCTTCTGCGAAGGCTACAGCCTCGTCTACATCTACCGCCACCATGCGCGAAACTCCCGGTTCCGCCATGGTAACACCGGTGAGGTGACTAGCCATTTCCATCGCTATTTTATTGTGGGTGATATAAATAAACTGCACTGTTTGTGACATTTCTGACACTAAGTTACAAAAGCGCCCTACATTTGCATCATCCAATGGTGCATCTACTTCATCCAGCAAACAAAATGGCGCCGGATTTAATCTGAAAATAGCAAACACCAATGATAAAGCGGTTAATGCTTTTTCTCCACCGCTTAAGAGGTGAATCGTACTATTTTTCTTACCAGGGGGGCGAGCCATTATCGTCACCCCAGTTTCCAACAAATCGTCATCGGTCAGTGCAAGATACGCCGAGCCCCCACCAAACACTTTGGGAAATAACATTTTAAGATCTTCGTTAACCTGTTCAAAGGTGGTAGAAAAACGCGTGCGGGTTTCTTTATCAATTTTCCGAATGGCCGACTGTAGCGTTTCTAAGGCTTCAGTCAGGTCGTTGTGCTGTGTATCTAAATGCGACTTTCTTTCCGACTGGGTTTCATATTCTTCAACCGCAGCTAAGTTCACTGCACCTAAGCGCTGCAAATTAGCCTGCGTTTTTTCAAGGTCTTCTTGCCAGCGTTTCTCTTCGGCATCTTCAGGTAAGGTTTCTAGAATGCTCTTCAGCGACTGCTGCGTTTCATCAAGCTGTTCTAAAATCGTATTCGCACGTACCCGATATCCTTCAATATCGATATTAAGTTTATCGATATTAGTTTGTCGCGTTTGAATGTCTTTACCCAGAGCTTGATGCCCTTTTTCGGCTTCTCGCAACCACTGCTCTATATCTTCAAGACTACTTTGCTTAGCACTTTTCAGCTGTTCTAATTCCGCTTTGTTTTCCAACAGCGACTGAAGCTCTGCTTCTTGAATTTCTTCAGGAGACGTAAGCTGCGTAAGTTCTTTTTGTAATCTTTCTTTGTTTTTTATGTACTCTTCACGCTGCTGAAGGTTACGCATAACCTGTTGACTATATAAACTCTGATGGTTCTCTAGTTGCTGCTTCTTAAGCGCAAGCTCATGATTTTGCGATGTTAATGTATCAACTAACGCGCGAAACTCTGACGTAGTTCGCTCATTTGCATCACGCTTAGCGTTCACATCGTCAATGTGTACTTCGTGTTCAAGAATTTGTACCTCTTGAAGCTCTAATTTTTCCGAAAGCTGAGCTAACTGCTCTTCTTCTTTCGCTAACATTAACTCTTGCTTTGCTAACTCGTCATTAAGTTTGGCAGTGCGTGTAGACTGTTGCTCTTGCTGCATTTCAAGCAAAGAAAGTCTATTTTTAATCTGTGCGCGCTGGTTTTCTTTTTCCCCCAAGGCGCTCTGAATAGCCTGCTTTTGCGCTTCGCTCTGTTCAAGTGCCTGTTTGGCGCGCTCTAATGAATGCTCAATCTCATCTATAAGGCTTTCAGTTTCTTCAATGCTGTCTACCAGCCCCTTAATTTTGTTCGCCCGCTGCAAAGCACCGTCGCTTGCTTCGCCAGGTTTCACTACCCACTGTGAGCTTGCCCACAACCCTGAAGGCGAGATTGCGCTAGTAAACCCCTTGGCTATACCTTCAGGTTCATCATCATTGTCAAAAGCACTTTCAATCGTTGCCGCAAGTTTGTCATCGTTGCTACAAAGGTAAATGTCATTAAAAAATGCGGGAACACACTGTGTTAACGATTCATGAGTGCTAGGTTCCGTTAATAGAGCGTGTGCTAATGAACCCGATCTGGCAGTGCTTACAAACGCCTTATCGGTAAACACTTTAATGCCACTTGGCAAATAAGCGTGGTTTTGAAGCAGTTCCCGTATGTCGTGGCTTTTGGCAACAACGGGGTCTTTCGCGTGTTGTAAAATCGCTTCTACGCAAGGTGCAAGAGTTTGGTTAGAACTAAACTGCTGCCACAGCTTTTCTATTCCGTCTAACGTTACGTCTTCATTATTTGAAGCATCTTGCTGAAGCGCTTCTAGCGCAGCTTTTGTGGACAGTACAGTTTGTAACTGGCCCTGCACATCACGACGCTTCGCTTCTATAGCGTTGACTTCGCTTTGTTGCTGCGACACCTTTTGATTGGACTCTTGAAGTAATTGCTTAGCTCCATCAATGTCAAAATCAAGTTCGCTACATTGCTCTTCTAAAAGCGTTATTTGACTGGCAAAATCTTCTTCGTCTAGCTGTTTTAGCTCGTCTTGTAGTTCACTGATACGCTGAGATGTGCGTAGCTGCATGCTCATAGTTGACTGAATTTGGCTATGGCATTGCTGAACATTCTGACGAAGTTGATTGTAGGTTTGTTCTTGCGCTCGCGCTTGTGCGTTAAATTCTCTTAGCGCTTGTTCAGCGTCTTCAAAACGCTCTTTGGCATGCTCTAACTCTGCTTCCTTAAGGGCAAATTCAGGCTCAATGTTTTCAAGCGCCTCATTTGATACCGCAAGCGCTTCCTGTGCCTCGTCAATAGAATGGTTAAGCAATTCGTGTTGCTCGCCAATTCTTGCTAACTCTTGCTCAACCTGCCCTTTGCGTTGTTTTGCGTGCAGCGCATTTTGCTCTAGTCGTGTTATTGCGTTACTGGTAGTAAACAGCTGCTGCTGAAGATCATCTATCGTTTGTTTTGTTTCCAGCTGCTTGGTTTTGTACGACTCAAGCCCCGCTTCATCGCCCTGTAGCCGAGCAACTAAGTCGTCAACTTCTAACTGCAGTGCTTGCTGCTGTTTTTGCAGCGCTTCAATATGTTCACTATTTTTCAGAAAACGAAGGGCGGCTAACTGGCCTTTTAGCTCTCTGGCTTGTGCACGTAGCGTTTTGTAACGAGTAGCCGCAGCAGCCTGACGCTGTAATTTTTCGAGCTGCTTGCCTAATTCATCGCGCACATCATTCAAGCGTTCAAGGTTATCTTGCGTGTGCCTTATGCGGTTTTCTGTCTCTCTACGGCGCTCTTTATATTTTGAGATACCCGCGGCTTCTTCTATGAATACACGCAAGTCCTGTGGTTTTGACTCGATAAGCCGCGAGATCATACCTTGCTCAATGATGGCATAAGAACGGGGGCCCAGCCCTGTTCCTAAAAATAGATCGGTGACATCACGCCGGCGACATTTAGTGCCGTTTAGAAAATAGGTAGAGGTGGCGTCCCGTGTAACTAGGCGTTTAACAGATAGCTCATTGTAGTTGGCAAATTCGCCCGCTATCCGCCCTGCACTGTTGTCGAAAACAAGTTCAACGCTACATTGCCCCACTGGCTTACGAGACGAAGAGCCATTAAAAATCACGTCGGTCATTGCATCGCCGCGTAAGTTTTTGGCAGAACTTTCACCTAAAACCCAACGTACAGCATCAATGACATTCGACTTGCCGCAGCCGTTAGGGCCTACGATGGCGGTCATTTCGCCGGGGAATGGAATGGTAGTTGGCTCAACAAAGGACTTGAAACCCGCGAGCTTAATCTTTTTAAGCCTCACACATCATCCCTCTTAAACACAAAGCTGCACGCGGTATCACCTTGATGTTAGCCAGAAACCAGCTAACCATCGGCTGAAATAGCAGTTGATGTAGAAATGATGCAATCACACGAAAGATTCTTTTGTTATTATGCTTCGACTCTACCAAATCTAACAGCTTGTAACAATTATCATTTCACTGAGTTAGGCAGAGAATACGCCAAGCGCGTATGATAGAGCAGATAGTTAACAAACACAGCGTTTCAAACGCGAAGGAGTACGAATGAGTTCAGGCGGTGTACATTATTTCTTTGAAGGCTTTTCGCTTATAAAAACCAAAGGATTAAAGCGTTTTGTTTTTGTACCCCTAACAATAAACTTAGTGCTTTTTTCTGTGGCTTTTTACTTCTTATTTGGCCAAATAGAAATGGGTATCGCTTATGTGATTGATCTTGTACCTGAATGGTTAGGCTGGATAAAAACAGCGATCAGCTTTTTCTTGTGGCCCCTAGCAGTCATTAGCGTATTGCTCATTTTCGCACTGATCTTTGGCACACTCGCAAACTGGATTGCAGCGCCGTTTAACGGTGTGTTATCAGAAAAGGTTGAGCGTCATTTAACGGGTCAAGATTTAGGTGACGAGGGCGTGATGTCTTTAGTTAAAGACATTCCTAGAACAGTAGGCCGCGAACTCACAAAGCTCGTTTGGTATTTACCTCGCGCTATTGGTTTTTTGTTATTGTTCTTTTTTCTGCCCATTATTGGGCAAGTCTTGTGGTTCTTATTTAACGCCTGGATGATGGCAATCCAATATTGCGACTACCCATACGATAATCACAAAGTAGATTTCACACGCATGCGCCTGCACCTTGGCGAACACAAAGGGAAAGCAATGACGTTTGGAATGATGGTGAATATATTCTCACTTATTCCAGTAGTTAACTTTATCGTTATGCCCGTAGCAATTTGTGGCGCAACGTCTATGTGGGTAAGAGAGCTTAAAGACACACTCGCCAAATAGTGGCGAGTGTGTAGTTTTAGTTTTGACTACTGCGGTTATTTACCGCCAGTAAACGCTTCGTATTCGGCTAACCAGTGTGCGGCTTCTTTTTGGTTGCCGCTATTGTGGAATGCCTGGAAGAAATTCATTGAAATAGGTCGCTGGGCATTTTGTTTTTTCAGCTGCTGCTGCCAAAGTACCAAATATAAAGGCGGGATCACGCCGCTATCGTGATGTTCCATAAAGGTAATTCTGCGGCTGGGCTTATAGCTGTTTTCTCCCAACACGGTGCACGTTTTGGCGCGAGCAATAATGGTTGCTGGATCTATCTCTAGCCAATTTTTTACCGTTTCGTGAGGTGCATACCAATACTCAGAGTCAACGATTAGGTTTGGTGGCGCAAAATCACTTATTCCATCTTCATTGCACAGCCTATTCGCCATGCCTTTGCCAATAGGATATTCGTCAGCGAAGCCAGCGAAATGTGCTAGCTCATGAACAAACACGGAATAAGCGTCACTGATGTCTAAATACATAACGCCGTTTTGAACATTTGCTTTACCCTGCTCTGCCACTACTACCGCGTGACTAAATTTCTGCTTTTTCGCAATGCTCGCTAAAGGAGTAATACTACAACCTAAGATCCCAGCATTTTTATAATCAGGATCGCAATTTAGTATATCGTGTTTAAGCCAAATGGGCGGCGCTAAGCATATGGAAAGGTTTTGTAGACGCGAGTCGTCATTAAATGAGTTATAAAGGCTGTGAGCGCGCATGATAGTAGCCAAACTGGTAGCAAAAGGCTGAATACGCTGAAGGCATTTCCCTTCATTTTCCCAGTCAAATGAAGGAGACTGCTTTAATGCTTGCTCTACAGAATACGGCGTGTAGAGATTGATGGCTTCTAAGGCTTTTTCCGCTTGAAGATGCCCTTTCTTCGCGGCAAAGCTAAAATGCTGCTTAGCCTCAGAAAATTCTCCTTCGTCCCACAGCAGGCGAGCATACTTAAATGCGCTTTGCATGTCTAAGGTCGCTGTCGCTGCGAGTAGCGGTTTCGCTAGTTGTTGCTGACCGTGTAGGATGTACCAATCGGCCAATGCGGCCTGTGCGGGTACGTAGTTTTGTGAAGCCGCGCGTACTAACCACTTCTCACGTTTTTCTGGCGAATCAGTAGACATTGCAAACGCAAGCTGAGCTTCTGCAACCTCGCCAAGCGCAGCTAAGCGCATGAAGCGTTGTGACGCGCCTTCTTCACCCAATATTTGGTACAGCAGCCATGCAGCGTCTGCATTTTCAAGATTAACTAGCTTTTCTAGAAAATAGGTCGCAGTGGCTTCATCAATATAATCAGTAGCATTGAAGCCTGCGTTATACGAACGCTCAAATTCACCGAGCAAGCGGGCCTGTGCATTTTCACTGCCCTGCTTTGCAGCTAACCAGAGTAGCGCTATTGCATCATGCTTAGGGTTATAGTAAGAATTATTGAAACGTTCGGTATTATCCGAAGTCTGAGCGTCAGGAGAAGATTCTGTGCTGTCCTGTTCCATGCCGTCGGCAGCATTTACTGAAGCAGAGCTCGCCTCTTCAGTTGGGTCGCTATCTGACACTAAGCTTGCTGGCGTAAGCACCTTGCTTGCATTAGCAATTAGCTGCGGTACATAGCGTCCGCTATCGCCCGCAACTATGAGCAGTGCGAACACTGCTAAAAATAAGCCTCGCATAACGCTTGCTGCTTACTCTTCGCTAACCAGATCGCTGCTAGCTAGTTCACGCAAACGGTTAAGTTCCATTCGTGCGTAGCGGTGTTCAACGTAATCAAACACATTGGTACTTAATGCAAGTTTAAAATAGTTTGATGCAATCCCGCTGTTGCCATTTTGGGTGTGAAACTTGCCTAAGTAAAAATACGCCTCACAAAGCCTATCTGTTAATGCTTTTTGGCTCTGCACGCCGTCTAACAACGAGTTAAGTACGTCGTTTTCATTAACGGTACCTAGAAACAAATCCACCAGCGCCGTTGCCCAGTGTTTGTTATCCAGCGTTGGTCGAATAGAGGCTAAATATCTCTGCCCTTCAAGTTCTGACACGTCATGATGAGCAAAGTAGGCCCACAGAGCACGAAATGGGTCGCTGTCGTCTTTCTCAAAAAAACGGTTTAGATCGTTAGTAGCAAGCTCTGCGCGACCACCGTAATAAAGCGCAATACCACGATTTAAGAACGCGAAATCGTATTCAGGATTAATTTCCAACGTAGAGTCAAATGCGTCGTAAGCCTGAATGAAGTCACTCTGCTGAATATAATGAATGCCCATAGAGTTATAGGCTTCTGCCAGATCTGGCTTTAAGTTGATCGCCTGGGTGTAATCAAACTGCGCTAAGCCAGCAAGACCCACACTGTCATATAGCATGCCTCGTTGAAAGTGCAGTTCGGCTTTGTCTTCATCCGAAAGTGCCGGGCTGGTAAGCACCTGATTATATCGAGCAATAGCCATTTCAGAACGAGGATTAATGGGCGCAGGTTCAGCTAAAAGCAAGTTTCCCATTTGTGGCTTTTCTGAAACAGGCGGTGTTTGCGCACAACCGGTTAAAATAGCAGCGAATAGAGAAAAAAAGATGAGACTAACGTTTCTGCACATGGTAAAAAAGCATTCTATAAAAAAAGAAAAAACCGCCTGAGTATTAAGTATACGCTTATTGCGGCGCTAATGCCGCCAACCTTCTCGCATTTGATGATAAAAGTAAAGCGTAATGGGCGGTTAACACAGGTAGCTATGAAGAAAAATAACTTAGAACAACTATCACAACTTGCATTTAACGCACAGAAAAACTCTCATTCACCCTATTCCAATTTTAAAGTTGGTGCTGCTGTGCTCACTCCTAGCGGCGAAGCCTTCTCTGGTTGTAATGTAGAAAGTGCTGCTTTTCCTTTGGGACAATGTGCCGAAGCCACGGCCATTGGGAATATGGTCACAAATGGACAAAACCGTATTTCACATATTGTTATTGCCAGCCCAAATGACGAGCTTTGCTTCCCTTGTGGCGGGTGCAGGCAGAAAATTGCTGAATTTGCCCCAGATGAAACCCCTGTCACTATGGTAAGTCAAAGTGGCGAGACATTCGAAACCACTATTGGTGAATTGTTGCCAAATGCCTTTAGGGCGCACGATTTAGACAAGTAAGTTGAATAACCATACCTTGCAACAAACGAGGCTAAGGCAGTTTTCACATCTACCAGCCTCGTTTCTTCGTTTCTATTCATCAATACAGCGCAAATATATCAGCACATCAAAGGCTTAGTAGACTGTTTGATAGACAGTATTCGTCCTTGACTATCGAATGCTAGCGCGACTTGTGTACCCACGTTAATATCCCCATCTATACGGCCATAAATATTTAACGATGCAATAAGGCGCTCAGAAACGACAACTTGCTGTTTTTCACAATTTACTAATAGCCAATAACCATCTTGTGATTGCAATGTAGCTGGCTGCTGGGTTACCGCTTTAGCAACTAAATTTCTCTCGACATATTGGCGAGTATAGGCATTGAAACGAGCTTGATAGTCGTTATTGAGATTATTAGCCAACAATTCATCTTCACCTTCAAAACCGTGATAATGAACAATATCTACGCTGTGTGCAGCAGTTTGCATACCTTGCGAGTGACGGCTTTGAAATGTTCCGATGTTGTACACACCTAGCATGGCAACAATAGCAAAAGCCACAGCGGTAAATCGAAGGGTTGATGACGCGAAATAGGCACGAAGGTACGAAGCCAATGCAGCGAACATACGCTCTGTCTCACTTCCGTTTGCTTTAAGCTTGTTATGTGCAAGCACATTGGCACGTACCCTTGCGTTTGCCATATCGGATGCTACATCGCCTTGTTTATGTAACTGCTGGCTGCGTCTGAACGCTTCTTGTAGCTCTTTATCTGAGATAGACATGATTACAATTTCTCCAGCATAGATTTAAGACTGTCCTTGGCATATCGAATTCGTGTTTTAACCGTTTCTTTTTCAGCACTGCATATATTGGCAATTTGCGACAAACTGAACCCCTCAAACTGTAATGAGAGTGCCTCTTTCTGTTTATAAGGCAATTGTTCTAAACAGGCTTTAAATAGGTCTTTTTCTAATCCATTAGCCACGTCTTCTTCGACCGAAGACTGTGCGTGTTTAATAAGCTCAGAAACAGTAAATTCATCTACAGTTTCGTTGCTATATTGAAGCTTGGAATTTCTACGAAACTCATCAATAAGCGCTCGTCTTCCAATGGTAAACAGCCATGCCTGAAAATTGTCGCCGCTTTTAAATAGATGGCGATTTTCAATGACCTTTATCCATGTACGTTGGCATACATCTTCCGCAATGCTGCTGTCGCTTAATACCTTAAGAAAATAAAATAGCTTGTGGCTGTGTAAATCAAAAAGTGCGGCTAACGATGCTTCATCACCTTTTGCGCTGTATTGCAGCATTAGCCTTTCACTCACTCCCAGCGCTTTTTCGCGCTTGCCTTGAAACAGGCTTTGCAAGCTTGCGCCTATACTCATAGGCTATCCTTATTGTTCTAATTTGAAATCTAATACTACAACCATACCTGGTTGACTAACAGGTTTACCGCCGTCCAGTTTGGGCTTGTACTTCCATTTATTAAGCGCGCGGCGTGCTGCTCTATCAAACACACGCTTGGGCTCAGAATCTAATACCTTTATATCAGATACAGCGCCGCTAGCACTTACCGTAAACCCAAGCTTTACCCAACCTTCAATACCGTCGCGACTTGCCTCTGGCGGGTACGTAGGATCAACCCTAAATTGAGGCGTAGCCTGCATATCTCCTTGTGCACTATTTAAATTTATTGATAAATTTAACGCAGTATTAGGAACCTGAGTATTTATTTCGAAATTACCTGGGCCTTCATTTGGCTCAGGATCAATCTCGACTACTTTTTGCGGCGGCGTTTTAATGACTTGCTCAATTGGCGCAATGGGCTTTCTTGTAATAGTCTGTTCTTCTTCAGGCTGATAAATGACGGGTTCAAAAAGCACGGGCGGCGCTTCGTTGATATTCACCCTATCTTGCCTTATCATCTCTGCCATCAAAACGAATAGACCAGCGGTTACAGTACCACCAGCAAGAGCAATAGTGGCAAGGCTTATAGCCCGTTTGTGGAAAGGCGCTTTTGCAAAAGGTAGTACGCTGTGTTGTACCAAATCTTGCGAATTAGCGCTTGGTAGAATTGTTGTTTGCATGTTGTTCCCCCTTTTTTCAGTAAACGGAGGAACATAAGTAAAGGGGTGAAAATATTTATTGTTTTTCTACAATTGCTCTTGCAGTTTCTATAGCAAGCTTGGCAGGACTATTTGTCCTTACCCTCATCTTGGCGCTTATTTAGTTTCGCTGCTGCCATAAAGCCAACAATAAAGATACCGAAAATAACCACGCCTACCCAAATCAATACGTTCAAAAGAAAGTCCATCTTGTTCCCTAATCACAGTTTTGTTTCTTAACTTTAACATTTATTTTATTGAGTAGGCGAATTAGATTATCGAGCCAGTTTACTTAGTGAATATGTTATTCAGACATCTCTACACCAATAGCCATTACAGACTGACCATCTTTAATGGCTGGCATTTGATTAACCATCATTACGGTGCCATCAACAGGCGATTTGAGGGACTCAATAAGATTACCAAAATAGTCAGTGACCGTACCAATATCCTGCCCAGTTGACACTTTATCACCTATCACCACTGAGGCTTTAAAGAAACCGGTGTTTGAGCTTTTTGGATATTTTATAGCTTCGTAGATAATAGGCTCGGGGTGCGCCTTTGGCTTTTCTGGCAACATTTTTAGAAAGTACATAGCGTTCTTTGCCACTTCTAGCGCTTTTGCTACAGACTCTTCATCTGTCTGCGCTAAGCGCCCTATTTCGGTAGTAAGACCGGGCTTTCCCCTTGTCATCGCTGTGTTAGGGTATGAAATTGAATTATTAGGATCTCTTGGGCCGTCGCTTTTTCCGTTAATAACGGTTACTGGCAGGGCAATATGCTTTCAGTAGCAAGGTAGGACGCTTTTTCACCCGTTTGGGTGGTCACGCCCATCAATTCATAAGGTTTATTTGTAGCATTAAGGCTTAACGGGGAACAGAGGGAAACAAGAACACCGGCTAACGCTTTCTTCTTAAACAACATACTTAAAAACTCATTGGAAAATTACGCACTAGTAGTGATAGAACGTTTTATCTTAATCAATAACACGTATTTTAAAACACCGTTCCCAAAAAATACCCGCCATAAGCGGGTATTTCGTTAGTCTATCGAAATAAGAAGCTGGTCAACTTCACTTTGCTGATTCTAGGCCTGAAACTTCATCAGTTTCTGGCTGTTCACTAGTTTGCTCGCGCATTGCTAGCTGCGCAGCAGAGACTTTTTTTATTAATAACCATGTGACTAATGCTAGAGGAATTGAAATAACTTCTGATGCCTGTGAGACTAAGTTCACATTCATAATTTCAGAGATTTCTTCCGCCCTTCTGGACATTCGAAATACCGCCTGACCCACTATGCTGTTCGCAATCCAGAAAAACCACCAAATGCCTAAGATTGAGCTCACTTTTTCAACTGGCCAATTTGACGGGTTTTGGCTAGCCTGCCAGATTTCTTTCATTGCTTGGTAGGGCTTCCAAAGAGAAACAATGGGAATGAAATAAAAACCTATCGACCAGCCTGGTGAAAACGCCATATCTTTCGCACCAAATTGACGCGCATTTTGATTTGCTCGATAAATCCAGTTTAAAATCAAAATACCAGAAATGATAAACACTGCTAGATAAGAAAATGCAATAACCTGCTGCCTTTTATCATTAGCCTCTGCATCAGCTACCGCCATTTCTTGGCTAAAGTAAACGCCGTTCTGAAAGTCTGTTAAAAGTTGGTACTCCATTAAGTTCGAGCCAATAGCGACAAATGCCAGAACCACTTGCACCACGAGCAAGTACTTAATCCACGCCATAATGTTTCTAGGGTCTTTAAATTCTTCTTTTTTATCTGACATTTCTATTTACTGCCTTGCGTCTTTGCCACTTTTCTAAGATCATTTATCTGCTCTCGCCGAGGCTATTGTTTATGTTTATTATTCGATACCTACTGCTATCAGAATTAAAGAGCGTTTATTTACTCTCTAGCGTTTAATAAAGTTTTTCATTTTAGTTTGTTCTCTAAGAGTTCTTGAAAGGACTTTGGCAAAACATTACGGGCTTTACCTGTGATCCTAACTTCATTTTTTTGCCATAATATTCCCGCATATACCACGCCTAAACCAATAGCCGTTAAGGCAACAGGAAAGAGCCAACTGTCTCTAAACACACTCGAGGCCAAGTGCCCTAAATAGAAACAGCAGCCTAACGCACCAAATATCACAAATACTTTTCGAACCAATAATGCGCCTAGCCCTACCATGACTAGGTTTATACAGAAATAGAAAAACTTTGAAACTTCGCTGTCTGAGTTTTGGCTAGTGAGCCCGCCCCAAAACGCAATAACGCCGAATAAATATAACCAAAATGCGTAGTCGGCAGTGTGCCTTGACCGCAAGTCAACCCAAAAAGCCAGTAAGGTCATAAACATGCCGAAGTACATGGATACTTTTGCGCGAAATTCCCATGTGTAGGAATTCCACATATCGTCTTGGTCGATGAGAAACATGACAGCATCCATACTGATGTACCACAGTGTTACTGCTATAGGCATTATCAAAAACGGATACTTGTAGCGCCAAGCTACTATCATGCTGGTCACCAATGTGCCTAGTTCCATGTACAACCACAGCCATTTAACGCGTGTATGAAACTGTCGATAGACTGTATCGTCCTCGGGCCAAAGGCCAAGCCATTGCTGAAAACCGTAGATAGCAAGCGGTGTTAAACACACTACAAAAGTTGCGCAAATACCAGCAGGAATAATAAGATTTTTATTTGCTAAAGAGTTCGCCATCTTTAACCCTACACCAGCGTAGAGCAATGATATGAAGATGATCCCCAGCCCCCCAAACTCTTCCCACCCTAAATTCATAAATAAAGTCATGGCGCCAATAGCAATAAGGCCGCCCAGATAATAAAGAATATGAGTAAAGGTGAAAGCGGGATCATGCTGGCTTTCTGCCTGAAAGAAGTTGTAGAGGTCAACGCCCTGCTGTTCAGAGATAATATTCTTCGCGACTGCTTTTTGAATACTTGTTTTCGATACTTCCATGTACTTCTCTGAGTTAGCTTGTAGAAAATAGAACTTTTACTTTACTGGGTTACAAGTGAAAAGCCAGCCTAGAGAAGTTACAGAGTATTACTCGTCGCTTTTTCGTAAGCCTTCTCAGATTTGTTCCATGTTAAGTGGCCAAAAGCGATACCTGCAATGGGAAAAATGATCAAAGCAATGGTTGGGCGTACCCAGATATTCTGTGATGGTTCGATAAGTTCCATCAATACGGACCAGAGGATAGCCGTTGTGACGCCCCACCCCAAAATACCGTTTACTAAAACGAAGCGCTGTTTTCCCTTCTCTCGTATTTTGGCCCACTTATCCATGTTCATTGTAAATACCCTTTTTCAATGTTAAGCAATCAGCACAAGGCAGACCAAGACAACGGCTAAGCTAACAAAACCAACAGCGAAAGTTCTTCCTTCGTCTCTACCCGCTCGCGGGTATTTGCCAAATGTTAGAAGCTAAAGCACCACATGGCCTGTACTTTTTATAACTAATTCAATGATTGCTTCTACCACTATCCACTTAAGCATTCGAAGTACAAAGCGGCCCAGCGGTTCTAAAACGTCTTCCATAACTTTAATGCTCTTGATTCTTACATATGCTCGATAACAAGCAAAGCCCACATTGCCAAAACAGCAACAAAATTGACGGTAAAAACCATACCACGCAATCTGATATTGTAGGTAAATATTTGAACAATGCTGTGTAGCACTCTGCCAATTACAAATACCCAAGCCAAGTAGATTTGCACATTATCTATTGGCTCATCCTTTGCGATAAGCAATACAATGGCAATGTAAAAAAATAGTGGCCACTCAAATTGATTGCTTAGGTTCGCGCTGATTTTAGGCTGAATATTGCCGAAGGGATTTGAACCATCTTTTCTTTGCCCCACTCCCCACACGACTGGTGCGCGAGCTATAGTGAGTAATGCATAAAGTACAAAACAAAGAAGTACATGCGTAAATAGTGGAAGTATTAAACTGAACATATTAATGCGCTACACGTTCACTTTATACTTTAAATCAAAGGCTTCATCACCTGTCATTCCACGGAAACCCCACTGATATTTTTCTTGTTCTTTAATCGTAATCTCGATATCTACAGGCGAGATCCCTAACTCTAGCTCAATTTGTTTAAATAATGCTTTTATCAGTGACTTTTGCGTGTGTATTTCTCGCCCTTTCATCATGTTTATTTCGATAACTGTGTATGCCTCGGTTCTATCGTCAGGGTAAAAGAAGTCGTCTTTTGACAGCGGCACAAAACGATGCGCTCTTTTAGTTTCAGGCAAGCCTAAAACTGTTTGCATACAAGAATGAATAACATCTGAAAGTTTGTGTTTTATTGGGTTTAATTGTTTGTCTATGCCATAGATTACGATCACGTTGCCGTCCTTTGCGTTTATTGAATAACTAACGGAGTTTTAAATTTTTTTTCATACCCGTGCTACTTCGACTATTTCACTTTTTTACATTAACCCAGCTTTACTTCAAATATGGTTTCGCTCTCCTTTTCTATGGAACCATTTGGACCGAAAAGTATGCTGTAGTAACGCAAACGTTCATTTAACGCCTCTGCTATTAGCACTCCAGTTAATGCAGGTTGCGGCCAAATTGAATTGTGTGCAGAAATCATTTCGGACCACCTTCTGGTTAAGAGTTCTTTATAACCACCATTTTTCCAGTCACCCGGTATATCGCTCCATTCTGCACAAGTAATTAGCACTTTTAGCGGGGCTGAAAGGCAACATAACTTTCTCATTTCGTGCTCAGCGTCAAGCGCAACATTTTCCGACTCAATGAAAATCAGTGGAACATCTGTTCCATTTCTAGATTTTCGACAAAATGTATAGTCAATTTTGAAGAGCTCTTTTTTGTAATTTAAGCCCATTTTACGAGAAAGTGGCTCTAAAATAGTATCTTCATAGAGGCGAGTACGATTCCTCGATGTCTTCCAAGACTCATTGAATTGAGAAACAGGTAAAGCTTCTAAACTTTTAACGAAGGAAGATCTAAACTCATCCCAAAGTAAGTGCAGTGCCATTTAAATCCTTATGTTAAGTTTTAAAAGCTCGACAATTTATATAGCTAGCTTCTTTCAAAAAATACTCTAACTCATTTTTTATTGACCGTATCAGCTAAATTATGTTGATTGAATAATGATAGCTTTGCAAATGATTGAAGTGCTGACAGTACGAGCAGTACTTCTAGTATAAATAACCACTCGTGCTTTTCATCACCATAGTCATTGATAGAGTTCGAGGAGGAATAGTAAAACCACCACCAAAGAGATGCTAAACATAAGAACGCTAGAGGGATAGAGCTTTTAAAGCGAGTGTTCATTGCACGGCTCTATAAAATCATGAATATCGAGTAGATTAACAGCCAAAGAATTTGGCAGCCGTAACTTAGGCGTTGATAAAGCCCTGGTACAGTTTTTCGTTCAAGGGATTTGGCTAGTTTATAAGAAAAGAAAACGCAGCCAATAACGCTCGATGCAGACAAAATCCTCAGCGACCAAGAATAGTAGCTAGAGAAAGTAACGATCAGCGGCGCCACGATAAACGAAACTAACATTATTAGCCCTGACCACGTATGAATTTTACAACTTTTACAAGGTGTTGTTGTATATGGGTCGGCGTCCATTGGGAAGTAGCCACAAACCCAAGTACAGATACCATGTATTATCGTCATTGCACCGATAACCATAGTTGGCATATGTCCTAGATGTGAGTTAATGAGGTAATACCCAAATAGAGCGAATAATAAGCCTAACGGGTAATTATTAATTGCAGGTGAAAGTTTCTGCGTTGGACTACCAAATGCGCCAAGTTCACTACAAAACTGCTTCGTATGGCTATAGTTTGGATAGAAACGAGAAGCGATGTAAATACCTAATACTATCCAAACCGATGCGGCTATCCCCGTAAAAGATAAAAAGCTACCCAAATTAATGTCCTCCTTGATTTTATTGCGCTTACAGTAATTAAGCGAAGTCCCTATTCATAAGCCGAATAACGTTTTAATCGGCTTGGTGCTGAATATTTTGCGTTATCATTTTTTTATTGGCGCTATAGTTTTCATAAAACTGCTGGTGTGCAGTATAAGAGAACGTATCGTCTCTTTTTGTATATTGGCCAATCCAGTCTATCAACATGGGTAAATTATCATCTTGCGCTTGTTTGGTATCGTATTTATGGGGCTCCCAAGGTCTTGCTTTCGCGTTTGCAATACACGACTCAATGGGTAAATTCATAAATACTATTTCTGTAGACTGGGCTTCTACAAGCTTAAGCAGATCTGTGTAACACCCTTCGATTACCCAAGTCTCATTAGAAGCAGTAAAAGCCTGTATCTCTTGGTCCGACTCTTCAATGGGCTTTCTTTCAGGCGGGCTAGTGGGTTTCCATGCAAGGGTATCGAGATCCAAATGTGATAAGTTGTGAGTTTCACACAAACGGCGCGCTAGCGTAGATTTGCCGGAACCGGAATTTCCGAATATTAAAATTTTAGCCAAGGTGTTTTCCTTAATTCGTTAGCAGAAGGTGTCAAGAAACACTGATCACTCTATCGCCGTTAACCTGCTACTCCTAAAACTTAACCCATTTATCTTCTTTGCGAATAAACCCAATGTTAGACACGGGATGTGGCCAGTGATTATCTGGGTTATGCACGATCTCTCTCACCGTCTCTAAACTTTCCACATCCTCTGAGCCCGTTACAATTACAACGTCTCTAGAGGGCACATAAACTACTATATCGCCTTTCACAGGAAAGTTTTCTTTTGACCATAGCGCGTCATACATTAAAAAAGACGCTTCATAAGTACCATCGGCCACAACCATCGAGATGGTCGAAGGGTCACCTTTAATTTGTAGTGACTCAACAGTATTCATCAAATTTGACAATGAAAGGCCTCTAAGGTCTTTTGGCTCTACACCTAAGTTAGCAATGTCTTCTTTTGGCATAAACTTAATAGAAGAAGGCGTATCAATGGCATAAAGAATATAAAGAACGTCATTTAACTTTTCATAAAAGAAAGGAAACTCACCTTCTTTATTTTTGCTCATTAATTCCGTTATGTGGTTAATATAACCTGTATCTTTAATAACGGGGACGATATGAGCTTTCTCCATATTGGCCTTAACGTCACTACTGTTTTTCGTTAACGCACTAATATACGACTCTATAATTACGTCGAGCTCTTCGGGGTCAGAAAGGTAATTCATATAAGCGTTATCGAGATAAGCGGTAGACGTACCTCCACCACTATAAGTCATCTCAATCTCTAGACGACCTTTTATATCCGCGCTTACAACCTCAGTTTTGGTGATAACTGCGTCCGCATATCTTCGAGTAAACGCGCTTTCATTTAAAATGCTTTCGGCAAAAGCACTACTAATAAAAAAACTCACAAACGCTAATATGAATATTTTCATTTCACTCACATATTTCCTTATTAATTGTATAGCCTACGACTTCCTTTTTTGATCTAACCTGGCAATGATGAACTGCTTGAACGACGTGTCTGCTTGCTCTTGATACGGTAACATACGCAGGGTTCGATTTTATTATTTACATTCATGCCTGCTAGTACGCGTTAACCAAATCCAAACTTTTTACTTCCCAAACTTTTCTTTTATTAGCACATCAAAATACTGAGTATCGTTCGGGCTTGCTTGGAAGTTTTTAGCAAAATCGCTGCTACACCCAGGATTACAAAAGCCTACCGTATAGCCACGATAATCGGTTAGCGAATCAGGTTTTACTGGTTTGCCAGATCTAGGACAGAACTTGTTAATGGGCTCCATTGCTTTTCCTTAAAAGGTACTTACCACATTGCTTTCAAATTCCAAATGAACGAGCGCAAGGTTCACTACTTACCATGATTAAAGTGAAAAAGTTCGCCGATTGCCCATCCAATTGATATAGCGGCTATATAAGCGATTGGGCTGTATAAAATCAAAAGGCCAGCACCAATATTCGCGCCACCACCAACATACAAAAAAATCTGCCCGTAACTAGCAGATGTCACTAACAATGCAGCTAAAGTCATAAAGAGAAGGCTTCGCTGGCTCAGTTTTTTGTTAAAGACCCCTAAAACAGCAAGTACTATAAAAGGCAAACCGGGCAATATGCCCCAATATAATAAATTAAGAGATGACGTGGACCCGCCACCAGCTATGAAAGCAGTTAATGAAAGTATGGCACCACCTAGAGTGTTAAACGATAACAAAGCAATTCTACTGTTCATATATAAACCTAAATCCTTTTAACCTTGCAGAGTAAAAATTCGACGAAAAGCATACGCTTTTTTAACGCTTACATCGTGAATCACCCTTTCACAACAAGAAGCCCTATTTTCGCTGCGCGTCTTTTCGGTTTAAGTCGTTACACAACTGGCAGTCGATGTTCTCTTTAAAATTGTATGCACGACGGGTGGCAAATATGGCTATGGAAATAAAGGCCCAGGTTAGTCCAAATGTTACAGAGTAAGAAACTGTTTGACCTTTAATATATTGAACGCTAGAAAACAAAGCAGACAATATGGGAAAAGCAATACTGTACTGAAAAATCCATTTCTTAATTGGCATCTAAGCTCTCCTTTTTCATATGTTTCACGCTACGCATGCCATTCATCAGAATAACGTGCTTTGTTAGCTTTTCATTGAGAGCTTAAAAGTTAAGTTCTCTTTAACAGCCAGCCACTCTGTATTAATGATTGAAAACACAACGGTGTCTCTATAACCACCATTTGGCAATCTTTGATGATTCCTAAGTACACCGTCTTGTTTTGCCCCTAAACGAGCGATAGCGGCACGTGAAGCTTGATTTTGCCAGCTTGTCCTAAACTCTACCGCGATAGCATTGAGAGTTTCAAATGCATGAGTGAGCAGAAGTAGCTTACATTCGGTGTTGCATGAGGTTTTTTGGTATGCCTTACTGTACCAAGTATAGCCAATTTCCACTCTCTGATTAATATGGTCAGCATTACAAAAGCGCGTTGAGCCAATAACCTTCCCACTCGCTTTTTGTATCACTACAAAAGGTAACGATAGCCCTTTGTCTTTCTGCTCTAGTGCAGTCGCAATATATTCACTAATAGTTTCAGCATTTGGTACTGATGTGAACCATAGCTTCCACAATTCACCGTCCGTCGCTGCATTCACTAAGGCGTCAGCATGTGCCATTGTTAAGGGAGTAAGCGTTATATTTTCAGATTCTAATTCTACGTCTTTGAACCACACATCACTTTCCATATCTTATTAGTTGTATGTTGTTAAGCATACAAGGTTTCCAAAAAGTACGTTATACCTAGCGAGACGAAAATAAACGACGCATTAGTTAATGCGCGGACAGGCCAACTAACCTGACCGTACGATATCCCAGCCCATTTAGAAAAAATAACTATTAATCCCATTAACCCAAACCACGGCGTGAAGAAAAGAATGATTTTCCACTTAACAATTGATACAGCGATATTGTGAAGCGCTCCACTAAAAAGAAATGTGGTAAAGGTAGCTAAAGAAATGGGCAAAAAATTCGCAAGCGGACGTAGAATATTACGCGATAAATAATAACCCCAGATAGGGTTCCAATGATTCCAAAACGCTGGAAAAGAAGAAGCACCAAAAGACCTGGAAAGCATGTTCTTCATTGAATCACTTGCCCCCAATGACACGCCATTTCGTTTTTTAACATATTGCGCAAGAGACAGTGTGCTTTTCATTGAACGTTAGCCCCGAAATGAGTACTCTTTTTACGAACGAGTATATATCTATGGGTAGTTGAACCTACCAACTGTTTGAGATGTATGATGCTAAATCTAAAAAAGCATCGACCTTGTCTCGGCGTTTGTTCCAGTTATCATGAGTATGAGGCATGCCCTTCACCTCGATCCTTTCATGTTTTTTCATTAGCTCTATTCTTAAAAGTGCGCGTTCTTTTTCATTCAGCATTAATGACTGTATTTTTTCTAGTTCGCCAGTGTCTAACCAAATTGCTCCACAGCTTGGGCACTCATCTATCTCTACCGCATGTAGCGGGCTATAGTACCTGCGCAACATCACGGTATCAGGGCATTTGGGACAGGAAATCCGTTTATTTAAAGAGTCGAGCTCGTTATGAAACTGGCTAAGGTGCTTTGCTAACACACTCCCTCTTTTTTCTTGCGGATTTTCAAAGTCACTTAATGTTTGATTTTCGAGTAAGACACCGCCACATGCTTTGCTGTAATAAACCGGAACTTTACCAACTGTGACTCTTTTTAGCGGTGTTTGCGTTCTTGGACACATCATTTTTAGAGACTACCTTTATTCTTTGTTTATTGTGAGTTGATAAAATTAGTTTATAAAATACGGTTATGAGTTGTCTTTGAGGTAATTAGTCAACCTCCCACAAACATGCCTGTCTAGTTTAATTTACTCACAAACATGCCTGTCTAGTTTAATTTCTCGGTAGTTACCAGTCACTTTTAATTGAAAATTTACCTTTAATTGCAAATAAACCAATAAACAAGACAGGCATATCTAGCATTGACCAGATTTGTACATACTTTCCTTGTAACCCTAACGCTGTAATATAAAGTGCCTGTCTTCAAAATATAAAGTGCCTGTCTTCTTTAGTTAATTTTGCAAAATATTAAGTGCCTGTCTTCTTTAGTTAATTTTGCGGGATATTAATCTCTGCGGTCATGTAGTCCACGTTGTTCCCCGATAGGAATACTCGATCATTTTTGACTTCACATTTCACGCTGCCCGACCGCTTAGACAGCTGTCGAGCACTAAGCTTGTTGCGACCGAGACGTCTAGCCCAGTATGGCGCAAGTTCACAATGAGCAGACCCTGTGACTGGATCTTCGTTCACTCTAAGCTTAGGAAAGAAACAGCGGCTGACAAAATCGACCTCGTGTCCCGGGGCAGTTACAACCACACCCCGTAGCCCAAGCTCTTTGAGCTTTTCAAAATCCGGTTTTAGTGATTTTATTTCTTCTTCAGAATCAAAAACAACGAGATAGTCGAACCCGGATAGTACTTCCTTCGGGGCTTTGCCGAGCGCATTAACTAGCGCTGAAGGTGCTTTAGTGTTGACAAGCGATGCAGCCGGAAAATCCATACTAAAACCAGTGCCACTTCGCGTGACAGTAAGTGGCCCACTGCGGGTATGGAAAACTACTTCCTGCTTGGTGTAGTTTAGATGAGTGTAGAGTACATGAGCCGCAGCAAGTGTCGCATGCCCACAAAGATCAACTTCATCTGCTGGTGTAAACCACCTCAATTCATAGGCGTTCCCCACCGGAACGAAGAATGCGGTTTCAGAGAGGTTATTTTCTTCAGCAATGGCCTGCAACAAACTATCATCAAGCCAAGCTTCTAATGGGCATACGGCAGCCGGATTACCTTCAAAAACATGGTTTGCAAAAGCATCAACCTGAAACATCTTAAGCTTCATCTATCTTCCTTTTGTATGCTGAAAACCCAACGCTCAGCAATTATGGCTATTCAAGTGCTGGTACGTATCGCTAGGCCTCTTTTCGTCTTTTAATTGAAAACAAGCCGAACCAAAATGCCCCTTCTAGAACGAGCCCCAAAATAATGAACAGGAACACACCTGACTGAATACCCATACTGTAAGATGTTATAGCTGCGACTAGAAGAGCCAGAGCAATAAGAATTCGATAAATACCTTTCATTTAAACTCTCCTTTTAAATGCTTAATAAAAAGGCACAAAGATGCCTGTCTCGTTTAATCTAGTCTAATGAGAATAAACGAGACAGGCATAACTAGACAAATAAACAAGACAGGCATATCTAGCAAGATCAAAACTGTCCCCTCGTACACTTTCTTTAATCTAAATCCCCATTCAAACTGCTAATCGATTTAATCAAAGTTGGACAGTCAAAATGCCTAAAGCCCGAAAGTCACAAATTAGTTTATCGGATACGCCCTATTATCACTGTATTTCCCGCTGTGTGCGTCGTGCCTATTTATGTGGCGAGGAAAACGGTAGAAGCTTTGAACATCGTCGCCAATGGGTAGAAGACCGTATTCATGTCTTAAGTGAGGTGTTCGCCATTGATGTATGTGCTTATGCGGTAATGAGTAATCATACGCACCTGGTATTACACGTAAACAAAGAGAAAGCAGACGCACTGAGTACAGAAGATGTGATTCAACGTTGGCATAAACTGTACAAAGGCACATTACTCTCGCAGCGCTACATGTCACCAGATTCACGTAAAGATTTACATGAAATTCAAATTAAAGCGGTGGAGTTAACGGCTGAAGTATGGCGTAAAAGGCTATTTAATATCAGCTGGTTTATGCGTGCACTGAATGAATACATTGCTAGGGCAGCTAATAAAGAAGACGACTGCACAGGGCATTTTTGGGAAGGACGGTTTAAATCTCAAGCGCTATTGGATGAGTCAGCCCTTGCCGCCTGTATGGCTTATGTTGATTTAAACCCAGTACGAGCAAAGATGGCCAAAACACCTGAAACATCAGAGCATACCAGTATTAAATACCGAATTAACGCTGCTAAGGTAGGCAAAACACCTAAAAGACTTATGCCTTTTGCAGGCAATCCAAGTCAAGAGATGCCACACGGTTTACCTTTTACTCTTCCAAACTACTTACAGCTTGTAGATATAACCAGCCGATATATTCACCCAAACAAGAGCGGCATGGTTGAGCATAACCTACCCTCTATTTTAGAGCGCCTCAATATTGAACAAGAACATTGGATAACTTTAACCACGCAGTTTGAAACCTGCTTTAAGCACGCCGCCGGCAAAGTGACTCACTTAGAGCAATACGCGCAGAATCAACATCAGCAACGGGTTCAGGGCCGACAAAGTGCAATGCGATTACTTGGTTAACTTTGCAGTTTAATAGATAGTAAGACAGGCACTATATGTATACATCTCTACATAACAATTCCGGGTTTGTTAAGAACCTATTTTTTGCAATGCGCATCCCTATGCGTATACTTAAAATGTAGAACAATTTGGAGTGATAGCATGCAAGATTTATATGACATCCATGCCCCAAAAAAAGCGACTAATTTAAGCTTAAACAGTGACTTATTACAAAAAGCTAGAGACTTAAAAGTTAACCTATCTGCAACCTTGGAACAAGCACTTAAAGACAAGTTGAAAAGTGTTGAAGAAGAAAGGTGGAAAAAAGAAAACAAAGCTGCCATTGCTGCGTACAACGAGTTTATTGCTGAGAACGGCTGTATAGGTGATGAGTACAGGAACTTCTAATGGCACAGTTTGATGTTTACAGAAACCCAAGCTCAAAAACAAATAAAGCTTACCCTTTTCTTGTAGATGTTCAGAACTCTGTAATCGACCAATTAGCAACAAGGCTAGTTGTACCGCTGACAAAGAGTAAGACTAAAAATAGTCTTTATATGAAAAACCTTACGCCGGAGATAGAATTTGAAGGCGAGACATACCTATTCCTGACTCAACAACTTAGTTCCATACCCGAAGATGTACTAAAGGACTGCATCGGTTCTTTAGCGCAATCTCGCGAATTGCTAATAGGTGCAATAGACTTTGCTATTACTGGAATATAGCCTTTCTATAAGAGACTCAGACAGGTGGGAATGACGACGTAATGTGCTTAGAGAAGTGCACAAATGAGCCTGTCTTGTTTAGTTTTTTAAGTAAGTGTTCGACTTTGTACACAAACATGCCTGTCTTATTAAGAAGTATTAGCGAAAGCTTCAAGCTCTTTCTTATTCATGTTCATCTGCCTATCCTTAACTCTCTATAGAGTAAATTGAGATAGGCAGTTACACAAAATTAGTTACAGTCTCAGTGTTCGACTTTGTACACAAACATGCCTGTCTTATTAAGTATTCTTGGCCTTATCATCTCATTTATATTGATTGGATAGTAATAACTTTGCAATGTACGTAAACATGCTTGTCTCATTTAGTACCCTTAGCTGGAGTACATAAAAATGCCTGTCTTGTTTAGTCATTTTTACAAAGACATGCCTGTCTTATTAGTCTTACTCATATTTCGCGCAAGCCCAGAAGAGAAATATGCCTGTCTTGTTTAGTATTAGAGTGTTCATTCACCAGAGTGATATATTGATTTAAGTGCACCTATGATTTCAGAACCTTTTCCTGTTGGCTTATACTCATCATTGTCTTCTTTTGTGAAATAGCCATGATTTACCAAAGAGTTATATTTAAATATCTCTCGTTTATCAGTCGGCATAAAATTTTTGTTAGCTGCTATCTTCATCATAAACTCATAATCTTCATCAGGAATGTTGAAGATCTCCTCTTTTGACATGTTAGATGAACGTCCATTTTCCTTCTTTTGCGTTTTGTTTTGAGGAAGAATTTCTTTAGCCAGCATCTTTTTGCCAAATTCTGCACTCGCATTGCCAACTGTTAATTTTGAAATTGAACCTAACAGTTCTCTAACTTGTTCCTTAAATAAAAGAAGAGCAATTAATAATAGAGTTGGCCATATTAACACTTGCACTATTTCTACGAAAAATAATTTCCAGTCCATTTAATATCCATTGGATTACCCTAACGCCTCTATAACCGGCGCTTTACTGCGTCCGGCGCAGAAGGCGCGAAGTTGATTGATTTGAGTTTATTCGCCAAATCTAAGGAACTCAACTAAGCGAACCACTTCTCTAGGCGGTCTATTTAGAGGTGCGACAGTTTTAACCGATACCTTAACCAGACATTTATTACCAATTACAGTATCAGAAGCCTTTAAGAACTGTTCGACAGCTTCTTTAGTTGCAGAACCATAAAAAAGCTTTCCTGATTTATCGGCAAGTTCAAACTTTCTGTGTTCAGGTAAAAAGCCGACTAGTGTACCTTCAATTTCAGTGGTAACCTCGTCAATACTTGTAGCCTCTATTCTTACTCTTGCGCGATGTATTGACGCAGTATCGAGCGTGAAATCTAACTCTTTCTCTACAACCCTTATGGTTGCCTTGCTTGAATCAAGATTTGTGAAGAAATCACGTAGAGCAATTAACGTTCTAGGCTCTAATTCTTCAAGAAGAGATTCAAAAACTGCATCATCGTGAGCGGCAGAATCCCGAAGTAAATGCGCGGCCTTATCTATAACATGTGTCAGTTGTGACGATTCCAGTTGCACCTGATCACTCATTTCATCAAGTACGAAGCCAAATGATCCTCTAGCCAATCCAGTAACCATTAACTCAGAGTTTGCTTTGAAAGGGACTTTCCCCCTTTCTCCTAGCCCACCAACTTCGCTATTTGCAAAAACTTTAGCGATTAAATTCTGAAATTGTTCTAACGCTAGGCCAGCGAACTCTGCAGCAATTCCTTTAGATCCTAAGACGGGTTGCCCACCAAAAAATAGAGCAACGCTGGCACTATTATCGATTAATGATTCCTCTTTCAGTGATTCTAACTTGTGCGAAAGTTCGGTTATCCGATACTCAAGTTGCATTTCGCCTACTATATCGCCTGATTGCTGTGCACTAGAAAGAAGCGCATTGAGAGTGGTAATTTCAGAGTTAAGGCTATCTATACTGAGCTTTTTAGGCATTAGTTGCCTCCTCATCCAAAATATCAAAGGCCTCATTGTCTGTACACTCAATAGGAATTTCTATCATACCTTTCCATAAATATGATTCTCGCTGGTGTGAAAATAAGCCAAACCAGTATCGTGTGTTACTAACTACATGTATAGGATGTGTATTCAAATCAACAAAATAGGCGTCGCAATGGTATTTATTCTTAGCATTCTGAGGGAGAAATAGATCTGTATTCCCATTTACTAATTTTTTCCAGTGCTCCACGTCATTTGTAGGCCTAAATGCAAAAGTCACTATATCTACATCTGCTGGTGGACGACCTCTATTGGCCTCCACATTTTCCACAAAACTACCGTCAAGCCATTGGAAACCATTAGAAATTCCGACTTCCCTGAGTTTTTTTCGATATTCTAATAACCCTTTAAGTATAGTTCTCCTCTCTGGTGAATGAGAATAACGGTGGACAAATTCAGAGATCGTTGTTTTGTAGGGAGCCATGCCAGCGGGGTCTGTAGGCCCCTGTTCTGGGATGAATGGAGGCAATACTCCTGATTGGTTTAATTTTGGTATCACTCTTTAATCTTCCTATGATCTCTCAGTTGCCACGAACACATAACGCTCCGCTTAGGGGCAATAATATGTGGGCTAAAAATGGAGCGAAGCAACTGAGCCCACGTGTTATTGTCCTAGGGAGCTTGTGACCGACTACAGGGTTTTTTTATGCATTATCAACGTAATTTAAAAAAAGTTGTTTGATCTGCCGTTCGAGTAGCATGTGATTACAACGCTCTAAAAATGAATAAATCTCCAATAACTGAATAATCATTATTTTGGCTAATTTCGGCTCTTTTTTAAATATTAAGTTGTCGGCAGATTTTTTGTATTCCAATAATTTTGCATATTCTGGTGAATGAGACAGTCTTTTACTATCAAAGTCACTGATCGTTGTACTTATTTCGAAAGGTGCTTGATTTACATAAAGACCAAGCATTGATATAAACCCGTTCACAATTTCTGGAGTGTCCTTTTCTTCTCCCGCAGAAGAAGCGGCGCCTAATATTTGCCCCAGTGAATTTGAAAGCTCTGAATGCCCTGAGGCTAGCTTTTGCTGCCGGTCTTTGTAATATGAAAATAAGTGCTCTCTAGCCTTAAACTCGTGATTTTTAGATAGCTCTTTAATTTTAAATTTATACTGAGAGCTTGTTGCTTTATAGGTGGCAAAAGACGCTATTATAGCTGGACCTATAATCTTTATTGCTTCAATAAGAACAGTCTCAATACTTTTTATTACTTCAACTTCCACTGTGGTTTCCTATAGTGCATAACAGCTTACTCGTCCCCAAACCGTCATGCTAATCCACAACACTTTCGGGAACCTGTCCTTGTATTAAGAAATACAATACCCCACAACCAACAGAAAAATAAAGAAAAACCGTAATACCTTTTATCGCTCACATATCAAATGCACCCATTCAGCATGCGAGCGCTTTTAATGCTTTTCCCCACCCAAACACAAAAAAGCCAGCTTCCGCTGGCTTCAAAAAAAATAATTCAACGTCACTTGAACTAAAAACTACTTCCCTTGCCTAGCAGCCAACTTCTCCAACTGCTCGTCAGTAGCAGGAAGCTGATGCTTCTCTTTCCACTCTGAATACGGCATTTTATAAACCACTTCGCGTGCGGCTTCATAGTCGATATCAGCGCCCTGCTCGCTTGCAGCAGCCGAATACCATTTAGCTAAGCAGTTACGGCAGAAATCCGCCAAAATCATCAGGTCAATGTTCTGAACGTCTTTGTTCGCGTCTAAGTGTTCTACTAAGCGGCGGAATACCGCTGCTTCTACTTCGGTTTGCGTTTGCTTATCCATTATCTATTACCTCTAAAAAAGCGTTTTTCGTTATGGCCTAAATGTAAGGCTTAAATGTGCGGGTTAACAAGTAAAACCCAACCCGTTGTTGCCTTTGAAACCTAAAACGAAAAAAGGGAGCCAAGCTCCCTTTTTACTTAAACATAACTAACTAGGTTTAAAACCTAGTTGCTATTACTCTGCGTCGTCAGACTTAGGCGCAGGCTTTTCTAGAAGCTCTTTAATGCTTAGACGTACACGGTTCTGGCGGTCGATTTCCATAACCTTAACGTCAACCATTTCACCTTCTTTAAGGTAGTCAGTAACCTTGTTCACACGCTCGTGAGCGATTTGTGAAATGTGAACAAGACCTTCTTTACCTGGAAGTACTTCTACAAACGCACCGAAGTCTACAATACGTGTAATCTTACCGTTGTAAGTCTTACCAACTTCAATTTCAGCCGTTACTTGCTCAATCTTGCCAATAGCGATGTCTGCTTTCGCACGCTCTGTCGCGAAGATTTTAATAGTACCGTCGTCTTCAATCTCGATGTTAGTGTCAGACTCTTCAGTAATTTGACGGATCATTGCGCCGCCTTTACCGATAACGTCACGGATTTTGTCTTGGTCAATCTTCATTGTGTAAATGCGTGGAGCAAATTCACTTAGCTCTTCACGGTGACCGCCAATCGCTTCGTCCATTACGTTAAGAATGTGCAAACGTGCTTCTTTTGCTTGTTTAAGCGCAATTTGCATGATTTCTTTAGTAATACCTTCAATCTTAATGTCCATTTGAAGTGCAGTAATACCGTCGGTAGTACCCGCTACTTTAAAGTCCATATCGCCAAGGTGATCTTCGTCACCAAGGATGTCTGAAAGTACAACGAAGTTGTCGTCGCTCTTAACTAGGCCCATTGCGATACCCGCAACAGACGCTTTAATTGGAACACCTGCATCCATAAGCGCTAGTGAAGTACCACATACTGACGCCATTGATGATGAACCGTTTGATTCTGTGATTTCAGAAACCACACGTACTACGTACGGGAATTCTTCTTCACTTGGCATTACTGCTTGAATACCACGCTTCGCTAGACGACCGTGACCAATTTCACGACGCTTAGGCGAACCGATCATACCGGTTTCACCAACACAGTATGGAGGGAAGTTATAGTGAAGCATGAAACGGCTGTCGCGCTTACCTTGAAGCTCGTCAATCATCTGTGCGTCACGCTCTGTACCTAAAGTAGCAGCAACAATTGCCTGCGTTTCACCACGGGTGAATAGTGCAGAACCGTGAGTACGAGGAAGAATGCCTGTCGCTACGTCTAGAGCACGAATCATTGCAGGCTCACGACCGTCGATACGTGGCGCGCCAGAAAGGATGCGTGAACGTACTACGTCAGACTCAAGATCGTGAAGAAGGTCTAGCACTTCTTTCTTGTCTTGTTCTTCGTCTTCAGCAAGGATAGCTTCTAATGCTTTTTCAGTTGCTGCAGTTACCGCGTCTTTACGCTCTAACTTGTCAGAAATCTGGTAAGCCGCTGTCATTTCAGCTTCAGCTAGTGCTTTAACTTTATCTTTAAGTGCCGTGTTTTCTGCTTCTGGTGCCCAGTCCCACTTCTCAGTGCCAACTTCAGCAGCAAATTCGTTAACTGCGCTAACCACAGTTTGAAGTTGCTCGTGACCGAACATTACCGCACCTAGCATAGTATCTTCAGAAAGCACGTCAGCTTCTGATTCAACCATAAGTACTGCACCTTCAGTACCCGCAACAACAAGGTCAAGCTGGCTTTCAGCTTGCTCTTCTGCGCGTGTATTTAGAATGTATTCGCCGTTGCTATAACCAACACGAGCCGCACCGATTGGGCCGTTGAACGGAATACCTGAGATAGCAAGCGCTGCAGAAGTACCAATCATAGAGATGATGTCTGTAGGGATATCTGGGTTAGCAGACATTACAGTAACAACAACTTGTACTTCGTTTTTGAAGCCTTCTGGGAATAATGGGCGAATTGGGCGGTCGATAAGACGCGCAGTCAATGTTTCGCCTTCAGATGGACGACCTTCACGCTTGAAGAAACCACCTGGGATTTTACCCGCAGCATATGCTTTTTCTTGGTAGTTTACTGTTAGAGGGAAGAAGTCTTGATCTGGCTTGGCTTCTTTTTTACCAACTACTGTTACCAGTACAGACGTGTCGTCCATGCTCGCAAGAACCGCAGCTGTCGCCTGACGAGCAATTACACCCGTCTCTAGAGTTACAGTATGCTGTCCATACTGAAATGATTTAGTAATAGGAGTCACTATTTGTCCTTTAATTTCAATCTTTATTTTATCGCTTTTAAACGCGGCGCATAGTATAGCTTTGAAGTAGCTGTAATGCCATTGCCAAATACAGCCCCGCGTGGAATTTATTTTGTGAATTTGCGCTAAATCGCTATCACCTATAGCACCATGACTATATGAAATATCTGTGAAATTTCAATTATTGACTATATTTTCATCATACTGACACAAAACAGCGTATGCTAGAACAAAAAGCGAACAAAGAAACAACCCGTAAACAGTTCTTTGAACCATAAACGGGCAATAAGAATTCTTCATAACAAGAACGTCTAATATTAGTGTGCTAAGGAGATAACCATGTTGGTACTTCGACTTAACAAAGCAGGCATGCCACAAGAGTGGATAGATGTTGAACAAGCCGCAAAACTTTACAGTCAGGACAAGGTGCTATTCGAGCTAGGCAGCGATGCCATTACGCTTAAAGGTGGCTGGAATCACGAAGGGCTGCAAAGCGAACTTACCCTATCAAGTATTATTGCTTGCGACGGCAAGGTAACAGATTTATCTGGCAAAGTTGCCCTCACCAACCGTTATCTGTTTAGACGCGACAGCTATTTGTGCATGTATTGCGGCAACAAGTTTACGCCTAAACAACTTACCCGAGACCACATCATTCCCCGCTCTCGCGGCGGAAAAGATAGTTGGACGAACGTAGCCACGGCTTGTCAGCGATGCAATCATGCCAAAGCAGCTAAAACTCCCGAAGAAGCGAATATGCCTTTGCTCGCTGTGCCTTTTAGGCCCAATGTTTACGAGCGTTTTTATTTAATGAACAGACGCATACTGGCAGATCAGATGGCATTTTTAGAAGGGCATTTTTCCCACCAGCGGGAATGGAAATGTAACGAATGCATTCGTGACTGATGAAGTGTAATGAATAGCAACGAGCGACCAGTAATTTAAGAAATAGATCGCTCGTTGATGGAAATTTACAGCCCAGTGCTCGTTGTTGTTTGCTGTTCTGTTGTAGCCGACGCTTGAAGGTTGGCGTTGTTATTCTCGCTTTGTTGCTGCATTAGCATTGCCTGTTCTTCTTTTTGCGCTCTAAACCACAGGCTCAACCAATCGGAGCACATCTTATGTTCTAACTCATGAGCTTCCGCAGTTGGGCAGAAAAGGCTAACCTTCACCACCACTTTTGCAAGCTCATTAGTCTTGATTTCAACCTCTGGGTCTATACGAATAAATTCTTGTTCTAAATGGCGCTCAATTAAGCCTTTGTAACGCTCTGCTACATCGCGAAAGTATTCACAGTGCGCTTGTGCACGGGCATGAAAAGCGGGTAACAAGCTGTATGCGTTTACGGTAGGCTCGTTAACAATTTCAAACGAGTGTAAACGGTAGCGGCGCATAAAGTTAAGGTTACGCACGGTTTGTGTAACTAGCTGGCTGTTAGGTACGTATACGTGCTTACCCGTATAGTTAAAGCTTTCTGGGTCAACTTCTAAAAGTGCGGTTTTTGCCCAATCCATTTCTACGACTTCACCAATGATATTATTCATTTGGATCCAGTCCCCTACCCTGAACGGCCTTGCGCCTAGGTAGTAAATGAAGCCCATAAAGCATTGGATAAATTCACGGGTAGCTAGCACTATGGCAACCATGAATGCGGCAATAGATATAGCAAGCGTTTGTATTTCAGAGCTCCACACCATCATCAATACAATGATAATAAAGGCATTACCTAATTGCTCTAAAATATTGATCTGGTTTCTTCTGTCTTCACCGCGCTGCGAGCTAATACGCCTGATAAGCAGCAACATGCCTTTTTTGATGAAGTGCAATACAATTAAAAGTAGTAGTGATGTCAGCAGTTTATACTCATTGGCAAAGGCAATAAGCTGGTTCCATAACTGCTTAGGGTCTATCACAATCTCCATGTATGCTCCATCTGTGCTGCGAGGGTAAATCTTTGAATAAAAATAAAAAAGCGCCGACGAATGTCAGCGCTATTTATTATGAAGCATGTAAACCTGCGGCACAATGCCGACCAGTTGCAACCACTATTATTTAGTCGCGAATTTGGCCTTCACCGTTCACCAGGTATTTCTCAGAAGTCAACGACTCTAAGCCCATTGGACCGTAAGCATGCAGCTTGGTTGTAGCAATACCAATTTCTGCGCCAAGGCCTAATTGGCTACCGTCAGAGAAGCGTGAAGAAGCATTAACCATTACCACACTTGCATCTACCGCACGTTGGAAAAGCTTACCTTTTTCAGCATCTTCGGTAACGATAACTTCGGTGTGATTACTACCGAACTGCGCAATATGGTCTACTGCACCTTCAAAGTCATCAACTACGCGAATTGCGATTTCTAAACCTAGGTACTCTTCACCGTATGCGTCTTCTGCAATGACGTCTGCGCCATCAAAGTACTGGCTACCTTTTTCATTAACGTGAACTTTAACGCCTTTTTCTTTAAAAGCGTCAGCCACTTTGGGTAAGAAATCACCAGCAACGGCTTGGTGTACAACCAGACCTTCCAACGCATTACATACGCCTGTGCGCTGGGTTTTACCGTTTAGGAGTATGGCCATGGCTTTGTCTAAATCAGCATCCTTATCTACATAAAGGTGGCACACACCTTTAAAGTGCTGAATCACCGGTACCTTTGCGTTGTCAGTCACATAGTTGATAAGACCTTCACCACCACGAGGAATAATTACGTCAATGTAGTCACGTTGTTCCATAAGCTCTTGCATTAATGCGCGGTCTGGATTTGGTACAACCGTGACTAATGCTTTGGGCAAGTTATGCTTTTCAAGCACGTCCTGCATAAGTTCAGCAATAGCTAAACTTGTATCAAGAGCCTCTTTACCACCACGTAATATTACGGCGTTGCCCGATTTGAAACACAGCGCACCTGCGTCAGCAGTAACATTAGGTCGTGCTTCATAAATCATACATACAACGCCTAGCGGTATACGCATTTTCTTAATTTCGATTCCGTTGGGACGAGTACCAATAACACGCTCTTTGCCTACCGGATCGTCAAGCTCAACGATAACCTCAATGCCTTCAGCCATCGACTCGATGCGCTCATCATCAAGGATTAAGCGGTCTACCATGGCAGCATCTAGATTATTTTCTTTAGCGCGCGCTACTTCCTTTTCGTTTACTTCAATAATTTTGCTTTTGTTTGCACGAATTGCCGCGGCCATATCAGTTAACACCGCGTTTTTCTGGCTTTCACTAAGGATTGCCAGTGTACGTGCAGCTTTTTTCGCCTGTTGTGCTAACTCTGTAATAATACTCATTCTTTCTCCAGATTTGCTATGTGCTGATCAGAAATAATCGGCCCTGTTTTTTCCTCAAACTCGTGGGCAAATTCTTCACTTTCCTGATTCGCAATAAAATTCAGTAAACAGCTACTGTAATTTGACTTGGCTTTTACCAATTTAGTGCCGTCTTCTTTCCGTACTAAAATGGTATCACCTACCGAGAACTCACCTTTCACGTCAATTATTTCGCTACTTGTCAGTTGCTCTGCGTCGCCAGCCAAAGAGGCATCAAAGTCCCCTTCTACTATCACCTCGCCCTGCGCGTTTGACGTATGGCGCATCCAATGCACATTTTCCTGCATTGGCTTGGCGTGAGGTTTGAAATGCGTGCCTGGGTTTTCACCTGCTAGCAGCATATTAAACGACAGTTCAGTAAAGCCGTTAATAATATATGTATCTATACCATGCGAAACAGCTTTCTCGGCCGCTTCAATTTTCGTGCGCATACCGCCGGTACCAACACCGCCTTTAACTGCACCACCGGCCATGTCATAAACGCTCTGATCGATGGTATCAACCGATTTGAGCAGTTTTGCGTCGTCATGTTCATGTGGGTTTTTGTCGTAAAGCCCATCAATGTCTGAACAGATGATAAGTGCATCAGCTTCAGCCGCCGACGCCACCATGGCCGATAAATTATCGTTATCACCAACCTTCAACTTGTCAGTAGTCACAGTATCGTTTTCATTTACGATAGGCAGAATATTGTTGTCTAACAAACTGAATATGGTTTCACGAATACTTACGTAACGCTCCCTGTCTCTTAAGTCAGCATGAGTAAGTAGCATCTGGGCAGACGGGAAATCAAACAGTCTATCCCACGTGGCAATCATCTCGGTTTGACCCGCTGCTGCCATGGCTTTCTTTACCGCAATATCTGACTTTTCTTGCTCAGGAAACAGGTGCGCACCTGCCGCGACAGAACCCGATGACACAAGCACCACTTGTGTACCGTTAGCTCTGCAACGTACGATAAATTGCGCAATGCTCAAAAGGTAATGACTGCTACAACCTCGCTGGTTGGGCGATATTAGTGCACTACCTACTTTGATGACTACACGTTTCCAATTAGGATGACTCATAATAAACTTTTTAACCTTAAGATTGTTGATTCGCTAATTCTTCACTGGCTTGCACAAACGTTTTTTGCACGTTCGACGATGGGTCTTCGCTAAAGCGACTTACCATATATAGCGTTAACGTACTTACCGCAAACCCTGGAATAATTTCATAAATAACGCTGCTTAACGTCTTACCGCCAGCTAAAACGGGTGCATAAATCCAAAACAGTACGGTTACCGCACCACTAATCATGCCCGCCATTGCCGCTTTCGCTGTCAGGTCCTTTTTATACAGACAAAACAGTACTAGCGGACCAAATGCTGCGCCAAAACCGGCCCAAGCGTTACTTACTAAAGATAAAATTGTATTCGACGCATCCATAGCCAACAGCAATGCAACTACAGCCACACCTGCAACACCATATCGGCCAATTGTTACCGTTTGCTTTTCGCTTAACGATTTTTCTGAAGACTTTTTATTTACCATTACTCGGTAAATATCTTCTGTTAACGAACTTGCGCTAACTAATAGCTGCGACGAAATTGTACTCATTATGGCGGCTAAAATAGCGGCCATTAAAAATCCACTGATAAGTGGGTGAAACAGCAACTGTGAGAAGATAATGAATATCGTCTCTGGGTCGTCAACTGCAAGACCAAACTGGTTAGCGTAAGCAATACCCACAAAACCAGTTGCTAATGCACCAATAATTGTCACTGTCATCCACGACATGCCAATGTTTCTTGCCGTTCCAATGGCTTTAACAGAACGAATTGCCATAAAGCGAACAATAATGTGAGGCTGTCCAAAGTAACCTAAGCCCCAACCTAAACTCGATAGCAACCCTACAATCGTTAGCGTTTCTAACGATTCAGAAAAATTCGGTACAGATTGATAAGCGGCGCTTGTCATTTGCGACACACTATCGAACTCGGTAAACGCAACAATTGGAACCAGCACAAGCGCCACGAACATAATGCACCCTTGTACAAAATCCGTAAGGCTTACTGCCAAAAAACCACCAAGTAACGTATAAGACACCACGACACCCAGCGTAATAAATAAACCCAACTGATAATCGACCGAAAACGCGCTTTCAAACAACTTACCACCTGCAACTAGCCCGGCAGAGGTGTATAGCGTGAAAAACAGTACGATAATCACGGCTGAAACAATGCGTAAGCTTGAGTTAGGCGAATTAAAGCGCTTGGCAAAAAACTCAGGCACAGTCAACGAATCGTTCGCAACTTCGGTATAAACACGAAGTTTCGGTGCTACTAATAAATAATTTGCTAACGCACCTGCAACCAACCCTATTGCAATGTAAACCGCATCGAAACCGGTTAAGTACATTGCACCTGGTAAGCCCATTAGCATCCAACCTGACATGTCAGACGCACCCGCAGACAATGCGGTTACTTGAGGGCTGACTTGTCGCCCTCCCAGAATATAACCAGATATATCACTGGTAGATTGTCGGTAAGCAAACAACCCTATCCCTAACATCGCTATAAAATACACCGCAAGTGATAGGTAACTTTCCATTGGCATAACGTTCGTTATTTCCTCTATTGCTCTTCGAAAACTCGTAAATGAAAACGCCATTCAACCTTTGCTAATTCAGATTCAAAAGCAAATAATTAAATCGAACAATAATCATTAGAGCTCTAACAATATAAGGATCTGACAGAAAATTTCAAGTGCAATTTTTAAACAACATCGTTTAACAGGAACTTATGTTCAAATTAGCACCAACCATGTTTCACAGTATACTAAGTTAAAAATATCCTAAATTACCTTTAATTTTCATAACTTTAAAAACACTAAGTCATTTATGAAACAATTTAACTTTAGCTGAAAAGTCGCGAAAACCAGCAACTTTACTATCAGCTATAACATTTTCATTAAAAATACTTTGTTACGCGTACTCAGACGAAATAACATCCAAAAGAAGCTTTTCTACAGGCAGTAGATGGGTAAGTTGCGTACAATCTTCACTATGAAGCGAGCGAACCCGATTAATGAGCTTCTCACACGCCTTTTCGTCATTTTTCACAGTAAATAGTTTCGGATGAATATAATATTTTCGACATACAGTAGGAGTATTACCCAACTCTGCTGCTACAACTTTACTTAAGGTACTCTCCCACTTTTTAGTTTTAGAAGTATTCACTTGCTCATAAACATGCGGAAGGTTAGTTAATGCAAACCGGCTAGAAGCCCACGTCCGAAAGTCTTTACAGCTGAACTGCTCACTTAACTCAGAGTGTATAAACGCATTGACGTCCTCACTTGTTACGTCGTGCCATTGTTTATGCTCATCTTGATAACGAAATAAGCAATAACCTTGTTGTTGTGCGCAGTCACAAACTAATGTAGCAAGCTCAGGGTCGTTTACCTTTAACGTCCTTGGTTTACCGTGCTTTCCAACGTAGGCAAGCTCAACACTATCTTCGCACTGGGCTTGAACATGCTTGCGCCGCAGTGTGGTTAAGCCGTACGTGTTATTTTCCTTGCTGTATTGAGCATTGCCTACTCTAGCACCTGTATAATCCAACAATAGGCACACCAGCGCACACGCTTTTTCTTGAGTCCATGAAGGCTGCGAAATTAAGGAAAGACAGTATTCTCGGAACTCAGGAAGTGCATTGCCGAACGCAATCAAACGCTCGAACTTTTCTCTTTGCCGCTGCTCATGCCATTTGTCGTGGTAGATATATTGTTTACGACCCTTTTCGTCATAGCCAACGGCTTGAATACTCGCCTTACTATCACGGCTTACGAATGTATTCTGCCAATTCGGGGGGATAACAAGCTGCTTAATACGTTTAATCACCCGCTCGCCCGTTACTTTTTTTCCACTGCTGTAACGATAGTAAAACCGCTTGTCCCCACAAGCTATTCGCCTTATTGATAGGTGGCTATCGTCACTGTATAGGTTGCAATAACCTTTCGTCCGTTTCATTTGTAGTTGCTCCTTTCCTTAACCTCAAGTAAGACTCTCTGTTAAGGTAATGCGAAGGTCGCTCAGATTCGCTGCGCTTTCCGTAAAAAAACTAAAACGACAACCAAAGCAAAATGTATAACTAAAACTTACAGAGTTACGTCGAGAAATGATCACAACATAAAGGTGGCCTTTCCTCTGAGCCTTATGTCTATTTAACGTACTGATTCCATGGCTATAACGATTTTTCACGCCCCGTGTAAAATAATCACAGTATAAGTAACTGACCCAGTCAGTAAGAGTCCATAAACCTTACCTTATGTGTTTGAAGTACCTACCTAAGTTACTTTTTCACTAACTAAATCATATTTAACATTTTTAAAATTCATATTAAAAACAACAATATAAACCCAATGCATCCATAACTCGAACTAAAGTATGAGCACCGATACTTGTTCGCCGGAATGCAACTTGAATATCTAAGACATTAGCGATCGAGTTACCTGTATGTTCAGTGCTGGTATAACCAGCCACTCGTTATGACTTACAAGTGAAACGAATCAATTCATAGAGTCCAAGTAAGAAGTCGAGGATGTAAAAATGACCATTGAAAATCCGAACAGTACTAACTCTGATAACGCCAGTGGCAACGAACATGTGAATTTAAGAGCCAACGTTGTATCAAACGGTGAGTTGCAAGTGGCGGCTGTGTTCCCTTCAAAAAGAAAAGTGCAAGAAGTATTAGAAATTGTACAAGAAGAAACGTCGGTTGAAGCGTCTCAGATAGAGATTATCGAAGCGGGCGACCCAAATATGAGCGAAAAGCTTGAACGCAATAGTGCATCCATTGGCAAAAGTATGTGGTCGTCGCACTTATTGCTAGGATCAGTTGGTCTTGTTGTTGGCCTTGTCACGGCATTTTTATTAACACTATTTGGACCTGCGCTTACTCAGCAAAACCCATTATTTACCTATATAGCACTGATTAGCCCAGGTATATTCATTGGGTTATTTATTGCGGGTTTAATTGGTCTACGCCCAGACAGAAATCAAGTTATTCAGACCGTTAGACATGCGGTTAGGTTTGGTAAAGTAGCACTTGTGATCAACCTTGAAAAATCACAGTCATCGTCGAAGGTGTCGCAGTTATTGAGGCAGCACACCGACAAAGTGGTTGAATCCATTCGCTAGTAAGATTAATTACATGATATGAAACACTGCTTAAACAGAGAATATGATAAGGTGTCTATAACTTATTGATGAAGTCAGCCGCATTTAAAAGCGCTAAAGGGCAACATACCAAATGTGGTGGGTATTGCCCTTTAGCGTTTGGTCGGCGTTATTTAAAAACTAGGCACCAACTGTATGGATTTGATATTTTTTGATTTAGACGGGACATTATTAAATAAGTCTTCAGAAATTTCTGCGTTTACAAAAGAAACGTTGGATTTACTTAGCGAAAAGGATATTGCCTTCACCGTTGCAACAGGTCGCACTATGCACTCTGCGCAATTTGTTTTGCAGGGTCAATCTTTTGTACTTCCGCATATTTACAATAATGGCGTAGCTATATGGGATCCAAGCGGAAATGCGCTAACACTGGAAAACTTGCTCGCCCCTAGTGAAGTCAATCTTATTATTGACCACGCGGTTAAAAACAATATCACGCCGTTTATTAACACGGTAAACATGGACAGTCCTGACCACGAACACGTGATCTATCATTCAGCACCGAAGCATCAAGTGGAATTCGATTTAATCGAAAAATACTTTTCACGAACGAAAGCTAGATTAGCGTCAATCGAGTCGTTACCTGCTAGTGCACATATTACTAATATCAGTATGATTGGCGACGCTGCGCTTGTTTACGACATGTATAAACAGCTGAACATGCACGAAGAGCTCATTGCTTACTCAGGCCCCGCTATCGAAGGAGATGAGTATCGTTGGATGGATGTTCACCACAACCTTGCCAACAAAGGGAGTGCTGTCGAACTGCTGCGCAGTCAATTGAATGCAAGCAATGTCATTGTGTTTGGCGATAGCGATAATGACCTAAGTATGTTTAAGCTTGCTGATGAGGCTTATGCACCTTCAAACGCAAAACCTTATGTTAAAGATGCTGCAACTTCAGTTATCGGACATCACGATGAAGATGGAATCGCTCGCTTTTTAAGAGAACGATTCTCACTTTAGTCGTTACGATAAAAAGCCTACAACCTATACCCTTAGAAAGCCAAGAAGTAGCGGTAGTCTTGCGCTTATGTGTATTAGGCTACCATTACATTACCACTCAATCGGCTCTCTATCTTTTAAGAACTGACCATGCGGGCCGCCTGCTTCCATCGTTGCAAGCCATATTGCTGTATCTGCACCTTCTTCGGGAGTTTTAGGCGCGTCGCTGCCCCCCATTCGGGTATGTACCCAGCCTGGCGTCATACTGTTTACCGTTACATCAATCTGTTTGCCGTCAGCTGCTTCATCGACAACGGCTGCCATTTTAACGGTAAGGGCGTTAATTGCAGCTTTAGATATGGCGTAACTCAACGGGCCTTTTAATCCTTCAGCGAAACTTCCGTAGCTTGAACTTACGTTAATGATGCGCCCAAAGCCGCGTTCAATCATTTGTGGTAGCGTTTGCTGAATTAACGTTAATGGCGCATTAACATTAATTTGCATAGATTTGGCTAAGCTTTCAGCATTCACATCCTGCCATGAGGTATCGTCTAGTACCCCCGCATTATTTATAAGGATATCAATTGGGCCAAAAACTGCTTCAGCGCGAACGAAAGCATCAACGATGGCAGTCTCATTATCAAGCGGCATTTCAATAACATGTAGGTCACCTCCTACAATATCTTTTTTGACCTCTAGGCCTGACTCTTCATCACGGCAACCCATTAGCACTTTGTAGCCCTTGGAAAGCATTCCCTTCACTATTTCTAGACCTATACCTCTATTGCCGCCTGTCACTAATACGTTTTTCGTCATGCCAATACACTCCTTGCATTTACGTTTGAGCTTGCTTTACCTCAAACCGATTGGATAAATAAAAACACAGTGGAAAAATTACGCTCCACACTAAAGCGATATAAATATAAGAAAGCGTCATACTGGCACCTAACTCAACAGCGCCAAACTTGGCACCCGCGATATAGCTAAGTGGGGCGAAGATTGCTCCGGCAATTGATGCAATGACCATTCGGTCATTAAAGGCGGTTAAACTGTGATACACAGTACCTGCAAACGCAGCCCAAAGAAGACTAAGCCAGATGGGAATTGGCCAAAAGCTTACCAACACCTCTGACTGATTAAAAATGAATAGGCCTGTAAGCGTCAACAATGCGTCAATTACAGTGCCGAGTAAAAATACAGCGCTCATCAACTTAATATCTGATATACGCTTAGGGGAAACCCAAAGCCACAATCCAATTAACGCCAGTACCGGTATCACAGCGCTATTTTGATACAAAATGACTAGCCACCAAATTCCTTGGAACCAAGCAAAATTAGCAACTTTTATTACTGCAGTATTTTTCATCGCAAAAGCTCATATTTTCTATACCAACGCATACGTTTACTGCTAAGTGATAGTTCAAATAACGCGATACAAAAAGTAAACGAAAACAAACCTACGCCAGTATACATATGCCTAAAGTGTTTGCTTTTCTCACTTACAAAGGATGTGTTAATCGTGAAAATGGTGAAGTATTACGTACTCGGCGCATTAATGGCGTTAGCGCTAACGCTAACTGTGCCAATGGTTTTGCTAAAAGTGGTATTTGGTTGGACTGCGTTTTCGCTAATCGCGGTTAGCAGCGCTTACTTACTTAATATCCCAAGCTTGTTTCGCAAACGCGAAGATGGGTCGATCCCCTTTTATACTCGCTGGATTTTTGTCCCTTTCCTGCTGGGTTCGTGGCTTTACAATGAATATGCACGCAGAACCGATAAAGTCCCCCCACTACAAAAAATTGAGCCCAACCTATTTCTTGCGTGCCGAATGTCTAGCAAGCATGTGGGCCTGCTAAACGAAAGCGGTATTGAAGCAATCTTAGATGTAACCGCAGAGTTTGACGGCTTGGACTGGACTGCCTATCAGGAAGACTTTCGCTATTTAAACGTACCTGTACTTGACCATACCAGCCCGACACCAGAGCAACTGGTACTCGCAATCAATTGGCTAAATCAGCAGATATCTGAAGGTAAAAATGTAGTAGTACATTGCGCGCTAGGGCGTGGCCGCTCTGTATTAGTCGTTGCCGCTTTTTTATTGGCGAAAAACCCAAAACTGACAGTGGATGAAGCTTTAAGTCAAATTAACAAAATACGCCAAACTGCAAGGCTCAATAAACGTCAGTTAGCATCACTTCAAAAAGTAAGAGATGGCGGCTTGCTGTCACTACAGAAAAAGCTAACGCTTATTGTTAATCCCGTCGCAGGTGGTGGTAAGTGGTCTCAATACCGAGACGAAGTGCTTTCTAGACTTAACGAGAAGTTCAAAGTCACTGTTAAGGAAACCACGCCAGATATAGATGGCAAGGCACTCGCTGAACAAGCTAAGCAAGATGGTGCCCATATTGTTGTTGCATGTGGCGGTGATGGTACATTAACGGAGGTAGCCTCTGCGTTGGTGAATACCGACATTACCATGGGAATCATTCCCTTTGGTACCGCTAACGCATTAAGCCAAGTACTTCACGGATACATCAGTAAAGTCACCCCCATAAGTACCGCCTGCGACATCATAATAAAGGGTAACACGCTCTCTATTGATACGGCGCGGTGTAACGACAACGTTATGCTTTTAGTTGCAGCTGTTGGTTTTGAAGAACAAATGATCTCTGCTGCTGACAGAGAAGAAAAAAACATGGGCGGTCAGTTTGCTTACTTAAAAGGGCTTTGGAATGCTATTTCAAATAACGAAAATATGACTTTTGAGGTAGCTATGGATGATCTACCTGTCGAGACATTAGAAACACCAAGCTTTGTTATAGCAAACGCGGCGCCAATGACTACCGCACTTGCACAAGGTGCTGAGCCGCCAGATATAACCGATGGTAAGCTTGATTTAACTTGGCTATTGCCACAACCAAGTTCTGATAGACAGTTCGCTTCTCTAGCGGAACTGGTGTTAAGCCCGGCAGAAGCAAAAAAACAATCAGATTCAATACGCCATGAACGCGCAGCACGTATAACGTTAACATTCGACAAACCTACCGCATACGCTGTAGACGGTGAAATTTACGAGGGCGATAAACTCGTCATAGAAACATGCCCACGCAGTCTTACCGTACTCACTAATTTTGAAGAAAAGGATTAAATAGTACATGGCTCAAAAAAGTAACTTTGAAGAAATCTATGACTTTTTGAACGATAAGTTTTCTAATGAGGTCGAGTATTTACAAGCGGTACATGAAGTACTGAAAGATATCATTCCTATCTACAATGCGAATGAAGACTACAAGGCATTTGATATTGTAAGGCGCATTTGCATGCCAGAGCGCATTATCTACTTTACCGTTTCGTGGATGAACAGCGAAGGCATAATTGAAGTGAACCAAGGGTGGCGTGTGCAGCACAATTCAGCAATGGGCCCATACAAGGGAGGTTTACGTTTTCATCCTACCGTAAACCTTTCAGTACTTAAGTTTCTTGCCTTTGAGCAGTGTTTTAAGAATGCACTTACTGGCTTGCCCATGGGTGGCGGAAAAGGTGGCTCTGACTTTAACCCCAAAGGACGGTCAGACCGAGACATTATGTTGTTTTGCCAAGCATTCATGCGTGAATTGCAACGACACATAGGCGCGAACACCGATGTACCTGCTGGTGATATTAACGTAGGCGCTAGAGAAATAGGTTATCTCTATGGTGAATACCGTAGGTTAAACAATAGGTTCGAAGGTGTGTTAACGGGCAAGGGTTTAGAGTTTGGTGGAAGTTATGTGCGCACTGAAGCCACAGGTTTTGGCTTAATCTACTTTTTAGAAGCGGTTTGTAAACAACGAAATTCTCACATTGAAGGCAATACTATTGCAGTATCTGGTGCAGGAAACGTAGCGCTTCACGCGGCGCTCAAGGCGGTAGAGAAAGGCGGAAAGGTAATTTCGCTGTCAAATAGCCGGGGGCTTCTGCATGTTGAAGAAGGATTATCGGATACGGCATTAAAATGGGCGATTAAGAACCACAATAACCGAGATAATATCCTTGTGGACATGGCTGATAAAAACATGGGCAAATGGATAGCCGATAAAAAGCCGTGGCATTTAAAATGTGATATTGCTTTACCTTGTGCAACGCAAAATGAACTGCTTGAAGCGGATGCCAAGTTATTATTAGATAACGGCTGTAAGATGGTTTTAGAGGGTGCGAACATGCCTTGTGCAAATGAGGCGCAGGCCCATTTCTTAGAGGCCAAAATTGTTTATGTGCCTGGAAAGGCATCTAATGCGGGTGGTGTCGCCTTGTCAGGTTTAGAAATGAGCCAAAACGCCATGTTCAACCAGCGTAATGCGAACATACTTGATGACCAGTTATACGCTATTATGGAAAACATTCATCAGCGCTGTGTTACAGAAGGTCAAGGTGTAGGCGATGAAAACGATTATATCGACTATATGAAAGGCGCTAACATCGCAGCGTTTAGACGTCTTGCAGACGCCATGGTCGCACAAGGCGTGTAGCACGTTTACCACATATTCCATTCGATAAATTCACGACAAAACTGCCGTGAATTTATCGGTAAGTAACCTGTAAAATTTGCGTTTTCTCTACCCTACTGTAATCTCCCCATCCATCGTTGTACAAATTTTATTATAAAAATCATGAACTAACAGACCTTTTATTCATGGAACAAAAATAGCATTACCCATGGTGTGATTAACTTTTTAGGTATTTATAAGGAACCACCTATGAAAATTTTTGAAGCTTTACGCCAAGACCATGAGAAACAACGTTTATTGCTAAAAATTTTAGCTGAAACAAGTGGAGATACAGCTGCACGCCGTGAATATTATCAGGAGCTCAAGACTCAGCTTGAGAGTCATGCTATTGCTGAAGAGCGCCACTTTTATTCTCATCTTTTAGAGAAAGACGCCACCGTAGATTTGACCCGCCATGGTATTGCAGAGCATCACGAGATTGATGAATTACTTGCGAAGCTTGATGACACCGATATGAGTTCACCTGCATGGTTACGTTATTTAAAAGCACTTCAGGAAAAAGTGGAACATCACCTTGCTGACGAAGAACAAGAGTTCTTCCAGGTTGCGGGTAATGTGCTTAATGACCGCCAGAAAACAAAACTTGCTGATGAATATCAAAAAGAGATGAAACAGGAGTTAGACGACGAAAAACTAACGGCGTAACATAGCCTTGGTATCCATGGCGATAATATTCAGTCCGAAACGCGTCATAAAGTAAAAAGCCAGCTATTGAAGTTGGCTTTTGCATATTTAATACTTTATTGCTCTGTCACCTATAACGACTTACAAAAGCCTTTAGGTGCCTACTTTTTAGCGATGATGTAAACCGCGTGAATTACACCTGGGAAATAGCCAAGAATAGTCAATAGAATATTGATCCAAAAATGTGCGCCGATACCGACCTGTAAAAATACGCCTAGCGGTGGAAGTAAAATTGATAAAAGTATACGAATGATGTCCATAGTAAATTCCTTGTTTTTGAAGTAATTTCACAACTCAGTAGGCAAAAAACTCACACTTTGGTGAAAGTGTTCAGCCTGCGGAGCGATTTTCACGCTTCATAATGGTTGTTTGCATTTTAAATGCCATGTCAGCGTTGTTAAACGATTGAGCATCCCATTGACTCCAAAAATATAAATTTTTTGTAATAATAAAGCTATTCACCGAAAGGTGTATTTTGCAGCCAATCTTCTAGGTCTGGACGATTAAGAGGTCGACTGATGAAATAACCTTGCGCGATATCACACCCCCACTCTTTCAAGATTTCTAGCGAAGCAACATCTTCTACACCTTCTGCAACCACTTTTAAATTAAAGACACTTGCTAAACTAAGCACGGTGTGAACTATTTGTTGATCGTTCTCGTCGCTTGCTAAAGCAAGAATAAAGCTTTTATCTATCTTGATTGTTTTGACTGGTAGATTCTTTAAGTATGCCAATGAAGAGTAGCCCGTGCCGAAATCATCTATCGCAAAATGAAATCCACGGGCTGTTAGCTCATTTAGGTTCTCTATGGCAAGCGATGCGTCGGCAACCAAGTCACTTTCAGTAATTTCAAGTTCCAGCGCCTCAGGGGAGAGCCCCTCTTGCGTGAGCAAAGCAACAAGCTTACGCAGCAATACTTTGTTTTGTATGTCTTGAGTCGAGAGGTTCATTGCCACAGTAAATCCATATCCTTTAGCTCTGAAATAAGCTAAATCTGCAATAGTCTGCTGCATAACCCAAGTCGTGACCTGCTCAATCAATCCTGCTTGCTCAGCAATAGTGATAAACTCATCAGGAGGAACAAAACCAAGTGCACTGTTGTTCCAACGAATTAACGCTTCCATACTACAAACTTTCATGGTCCTTAAATCAACTTTAGGTTGGTAAACCATAGACAGTTCATTCTGCTGACTGGCAAGAGCACGTTTTAACTCTGTTGTAATAGCAAGTCGGCGGTTATATTTATCTTCCAAATCAGTTCGATAGCGAACACACCAACTGTCACTATGAATCGCTTCATCGGTGACTATATTCATTTTTCTGAAAAGTTCTTCAGAAGACTGTGCGTCCTGTGGGCATTCGATTATTGCCATAGCAACTTTCACGGGAATAGCGATTAAATTACTCTCAACAGGCTGTTCAAGTATGTACTTAAGCGTTTCTAGCTGATCATCATTAAGAGATTCCTGCGATATATATAAAATCTCACCGCCAGCAAGGCGCGCAGACGTGCCAGGCCAGCGCTGTAAACGCTCAGCTAACGCTTTTAACGTATTGTCGCCATTTGAATAGCCATACAGGTCATTAATAGTTCGAAACCCAATGACGGTAATAGCCACCACTTGAACAGCCCGCCCTTCTTTGAGCTCGGATTCGAAAAAGCCTTCAACATAGTTGCGGTTAAAAAGCCCCGTTAACACATCGTGTTCTGCTTGATAGCGTATATGCTTCTCACGACTCTTAATACTCGCCTGCATACTATCAACAGCATTAGCAAGCTCAGTAATTTCTTTGAGTTTCGATGGCGCTTCAAGTGTCGCACCATAGGAGCCCGAAGCCACCTTATTAACTGCTTTAACTAACTTAGAAACAGGCTCACTCACATTTCGTGCTAGTAACAGAGAAAGCCCCATAGCAACGAGTATTGCTAACAAACAAAAAGCTAATATGGTTAATTGAATACGAGTAAACGCATTAAACGAAGAGGTTACATCTACAGCTAGCGTAATCGCCATAGGCAAGTCCTGCTCAGAGCCGATACTTACCTGTCGCGCAAAATAGGTCAACTCGTTCTTGAAAGTGACATCTACCCAAGAGGGGTCGCGTTCAGATGAAAGTATTCGCTGAGCGTCTCCCTCATCTAACGTTGCCTTTATAACCTTATTTGAACCTGCTTCTGAAATGATAATTTCAGCATCTACAAGTTGTTTTAACTCGTTTAATAAATCGCTATCAAAATCAACACCAATAAGCATGTAATATCTGAGCGTTGGAATTTCTACCCGAATTAGATTTAGCTGCACCAAGTTGTTGTTAACAACAAAAAAGCCACTGTCTTGACCTTTAGCTACAAGTGATAAGCTACTTTCTACGTTTTGGCCAGGCTCAAATAAATCGCTATGGGTTGCAACTACTGTGTGATCTAAACTAACTAACGCAATGATGTTTGTATTTAAGCGTTCTGCGTAGCTTGTAAAAGCGGCTTCTATAGAGGGTATGTTTCCAGTGCCCACAGCGCGTCTAAAGTCGAAAGACCGAGACAGAACTTTTGAAACGCTTCTGATAACGGCTTGCCTGTCGGCAACGACTTTATCAAATACTTTTTCAGCCAAGAGAATGTCGTGATCAATATTTTGAACTACTAGGGTGTTGGCTGAACGCCAGACAGCGCCAATAATCAGAAGTGATGCTATTACAATACCTATCAGTAAGGTTTGAAATAAACTCTGACTTAGTGTTTTTTGCACTCTAGTGCCCCGTGAAGAATAGACTAAATTTTAAGATGCGTAAAACGATGACCAGCTAAAAGAATAGCTGAATAATAAAGATACGAACAGATATAACACCCTGTAATTTTTAGTTTTTAACGCTTTGTTACAATTATATCAAGGTCAACAGTTGTTTTGTTGGCTGCGTGTTCTTGCTTTCAAAAAGCCAAATAGAAAAAGGCCAGCAATTTTGCTGGCCTTTTTCTTTAATTGGTGCGGAAAGCGGGACTTGAACCCGCACGAGCTATGCTCACCACCCCCTCAAGATGGCGTGTCTACCAATTCCACCACTTCCGCGAAAACTTTGTTAGTTTGAACCTTCAGCGTCGTCAGACTTTGGTACGTCTGTTACATCGCTTTCAACAACAGGAACATCACTTTGAGCTGCATCTTCAATAACTGGTACGTCTTGATCAGCTGGTAATTCTACTGGCTCTTCTACTGCCGCTGGAACTTCTAGGTTGTTCCACTCATCTTCTGCGCTTTCACGGTTTGCAGTCATTGCACCCAAAGAAAGGCTAATTAAGAAGAACAAGCCTGCTAATATAGCGGTCGTACGAGTCATGAAGTTACCTGAACCTGATGAACCGAAAACAGTGTTTGAACCGCCTGAGCCAAATGAAGCGCCCATATCTGCACCTTTACCTTGTTGGATCAATACAAATCCAATAAGTAATAGCGCTACAATTAGGTATGCTACTAATAGCACTTCGTAAATCATAAATACCTCGTCAGTTTGCCGCTTGGCAAATTGAAATAAAATCTTCAGCTTTTAAACTGGCTCCGCCAATTAAACCGCCATCTACATCTTTCTGTGCAAATAGGGTTTCAGCATTATCTGGCTTAACACTACCACCGTACAAAATACGAAGGCCTTGAGCCAATTGTGCGTCTACTTTATTAAAGTAGCCGCGAATAAATTCGTGTACTTCTTGTGCTTGCTCAGGGCTGGCTGTTTTACCAGTACCAATTGCCCAAATCGGCTCGTATGCAATAACAGTTTTGCTGAGTTCGTCTACCGACATGGCGCTAACTAGTGCATCTAGTTGCTCGCCAACAAACGATTCAACATTACCTGCTTCTCTCACTTCAAGTGGCTCACCTACACAAATGATGGGTACGACACCTGAAGAAACACATTGCTTTGCCTTTAATGCAACAAGTTCGCTTGACTCGCCTTGGTCTTCTCGTCTTTCTGAATGCCCAACAATTGCGTAACCGCAACCTGCTTCTCTAAGCATTTCAACTGACAACTCACCGGTGTGAGCGCCGTTATTTAGATGACTTACGTTTTGAGCACCAATGTCAAACGAATGGGTTTCAAATGCGTGTAAAAGAAGTGAAGGAGCGCATATTACGATTTCCGAATCAGCTTTTACATTCGCCAGCTTTTGATTAAATTCAGCAACTAATGCCAAATTTCCGTTCATTTTCCAGTTGCCAGCCACAAATGGCTTTCTAAGATTTTTACTCACAACGCAGACCTTAGCCCTGTCTTCAAAGCGGGCGTGATATTAACTATTTAATTGAGAAGATACAAGCACAAAAAGCAAAATTTCCTGCTACGCCAACTAATTGGCGAGATTACGAACAGTTTCAGCAATATGCTCTGCCCATTTGTGAGATTGGCTTTCGTCATTCGACTCAACCATCACACGAATTAACGGCTCAGTACCACTTTTACGTAGAAGTACCCTGCCCGTTTTACCTAACGCAGACTCAGCCTCTTTCTTAGCATTTTGCACATTGCTGTGTGCTAAATAATCCACTTCTTGATTAGCGTATCGTACGTTAACTAGCGTTTGCGGGTACATTTCAAAGCCACTTGCTAAGTCGTGTAAGTCCATGTGCGAACGAAGCATTGCGGCAAGCACCTGAAGCCCAGCTACAATACCGTCTCCCGTAGAGCTCATATTAAGATTGAGAACATGACCCGAGTTTTCACCGCCAATAGACCAGCCTTTTTGCTGTAGCAGCTCCATCACATAACGGTCGCCAACATTACTTCTTGCGAAAGGAACACCAAGCTTTGACAACGCATTTTCAAGGCCTAAATTACTCATCAACGTGCCAACGACACCACCCTGCATCTTGCCGTTCTTAAGCGCGTCGCGGGCAATGATGTAAACAATCTGGTCACCATCTAACACGTTACCTAAATGGTCTACCATCATAATACGATCGCCATCACCGTCTAGGGCAAAGCCAAGGTCAGCGCCGGTCTCCTTAACCTTTTCAACAATCGCATCCATTGACGTTGCGCCCACACCGTCGTTAATATTTAAACCGTTCGGCGCTGTACCAAGTTCAATAACCGTAGCACCTAACTCTCTCAATACATTGGGGGCAATGTGATACGTTGCGCCATGTGCGCAGTCCACTACAATTTTTAGATCTGTCAGCGATAACTCTGAAGGGAATGTCCCCTTACAAAACTCAATGTAACGACCCGCAGCGTCGTTTATACGCGTAGCCTTACCCAGCTTATCAGATGCCACACATGTCATTGGGCGCTCAAGCATATCTTCAATCGCTAACTCGATATCATCATCAAGCTTAAAGCCTTGCGCTGAGAAAAATTTAATGCCGTTATCATAAAACGGATTATGTGACGCACTAATCACTATCCCTGCTTCTGAGCGAAATGTTTTGGTGAGATAAGCAATGGCTGGCGTTGGCATGGGGCCTAGCAAGCCGATATTAATACCAGCAGCTGATAAACCAGCCTCTAAAGACGACTCTAGCATGTAGCCAGAAATACGCGTGTCTTTACCAATAAGTACTTTGTTCGTCCCTCGTCCGGCAAGAACCTTACCTGCTGCCCACCCCAGCTTTGTAACAAACTCTGGGTTGATATTGCTCTCGCCTACCTTTCCGCGGATACCGTCGGTGCCGAAATATTTGCGCTGCGTCATTATTATTCCTTATTTTACTGAATTCAGCATTTTCACGATATTGACAGCATCAGCTGTTTCTTTCACGTCGTGAACGCGAATTATCTGTGCGCCCATTTGGGCGACAATTGTAGCGAGGCTTATGCTTCCCGCCAAGCGCTCATCCACTTTTCTATTTAGCAAATTGCCGATCATCGACTTGCGAGACATGCCTACTAACACCGGGAAACCCAGCTTCATAAGCGATGGCAAGTGTTTCACCAGCGTATAATTGTGTTCCAGTGACTTTCCGAAACCGTAGCCAGGGTCAAACAAAATCTTGTCTTTAGCAATGCCCGCTTCTTCACACGCATTGCTACGGGCGAGTAGAAACTGGCCCACATCATTCACTACATCGTCATACTCAGGGCTTTGCTGCATGGTCCTGGGTTGCCCCTGCATATGCATTAAACAAACAGGTACTTGTGCTTCAGCCGCTACTTGCAATGCGCCAGGCTCTTGTAAAGCGCGTACATCGTTGATTAGCCCCGCGCCAGCTTTCACCGCTTCACGCATAACGTCAGCCTTGCTGGTATCAATAGAAATAACACACGCGGTATTTTTAGATACGGCTTCAATAACGGGTATCGTGCGATCAAGTTCTTCTTGCAGCGATACATCGGGGGCGCCCGGCCTTGTCGATTCACCACCTATATCAATAAAGGTTGCGCCTTCATCAATCATACGAAGCGCATGGTCAAGGGCTTGAGATACATTTGCGTGCTTGCCACCGTCAGAAAATGAATCAGGCGTAACATTTAAAATGCCCATTACCTGAGGCTGTGACAGATCTATGAAGTACTTACCAAACTGCATGAATTACCTGCATTATCTTTGTTTTGAAATTACCGTATTTCTTAGACAGAAAAAATGTTGAGAGATGAAGCTTTAAAGCAAACTGATTTTAACCTGCTGGATTAGTAATGAAACGTACCTAAAACCGTAAACTAACAGCTAGAATAAAATCAAACTGCTCTAATAAAAAACGCCAGTTAAACTGGCGTTTTTTAAAATGAGTGTAGAAGCTTAGCTTGGAATATCGCCCGGCTTACCTACCGACGGTTTATCTACGCCGTCATTTTTAATTTCACCTTCACGAACCGGCGCACCACCACTTGGTTTATCGCCACCCGATGGTTTGCTGTCATCCCAGTCAGCTGGAGGACGAACGTCAGTGCGGTTCATCAGATCATCAATTTGCTTAGCATCAATGGTTTCGTACTTCATCAGTGCGTCTTTCATTGAATGTAAAATATCGATGTTGTCTTCAAGGATCTTTTGAGCGCGCTCGTAGTTGCGGTCAATCAGTGACTTAATTTCCGCATCAATGGCACGTGCTGTGTCATCAGACATGTTTGTTGCCTTAGACATAGACTTGCCTAGGAACACTTCACCTTCGTCTTCAGCATAAAGCATTGGGCCCATTTTGCTCGACAAGCCCCATTGGGTCACCATCTTACGTGCAATTTCTGTTGCGCGTTCGATGTCGTTAGATGCACCCGTGGTTACTTTGTCGTCACCATAAATGATGGCTTCAGCAATACGCCCACCAAACAAGCTAGAAATCATACTTTCTAAATGCTGTTTAGAGTGGCTCACTCGATCTTGTTCTGGTAAGTACATAGTCACACCCAGCGCGCGACCGCGTGGAATGATTGATACTTTGTATACAGGATCGTGCTCTGGCACTAAGCGACCTACAATAGCGTGACCCGCTTCGTGATACGCTGTCATTTCTTTTTCAGGTTCAGACATCACCATAGACTTACGCTCAGAGCCCATCATGATTTTGTCTTTCGCTTTCTCAAACTCTTCCATAGAAACAAGGCGCTTGTTGCCGCGAGCAGCGAACAATGCAGCTTCGTTTACTAGGTTAGCAAGGTCAGCACCTGAGAATCCTGGTGTACCGCGAGCGATAACTGACGGTTCTACGTTATCAGCCACTGGCACTTTGCGAATATGAACTTTAAGAATTTGTTCACGGCCGCGGATGTCAGGAAGACCAACCACTACTTGACGGTCAAAACGACCAGGGCGAAGAAGCGCAGGATCTAGTACGTCAGGACGGTTAGTTGCCGCAATAACGATAATACCTTCATGACCTTCGAAGCCGTCCATTTCAACAAGCATCTGGTTAAGGGTTTGCTCACGTTCGTCGTGACCACCGCCTAGACCAGCACCACGTTGACGGCCTACCGCATCGATTTCATCGATAAAGATGATACAAGGCGCCGCTTTCTTCGCTTGTTCGAACATGTCACGCACACGAGATGCACCTACACCCACAAACATTTCAACGAAATCAGAACCAGAGATAGTAAAGAATGGTACTTTTGCTTCACCCGCGATAGCTTTTGCAAGCAACGTTTTACCTGTACCAGGAGGACCTACCATAAGTACGCCCTTCGGAATTTTACCACCTAGCTTTTGGAACTTAGACGGGTCGCGCAGGAAGTCTACCAATTCAGATACATCTTCTTTCGCTTCATCACAGCCTGCTACGTCAGCAAATGTTGTCTTAATTTGGTCTTCACCAAGCAAGCGAGCTTTGCTTTTACCGAATGACATAGCACCACGGCCGCCGCCACCCTGCATTTGACGCATGAAGAAAATCCATACACCAATAAGCAGTAACATGGGGAACCATGAGATAAAAATAGACGTCAGAAGAGACTGCTCTTCTGGTGGTTCACCGTACACTCTTACGTCGTTCTTAACCAAGTCAGATACTAACTTGTCATCGAAGTAAGGTACGAATGTTTGGAAAGTTTCGCCTGAACGCTTAGTACCTCGAATTTCGCCACTATTGTTGATGCGAACTTCTCGAATATTTCCCTGTTCTGCTTCTCTCAAAAACGTTGTGTAGTCAGTTTGCGAACGAGACGATTCACTCGGTGAAAAGCTCTGGAAAACCGACATTAAAACAACGGCGATGACTAACCATAAGATTAAATTTTTTGCCATATCGCTCAATGCTACTAACCTCTATAAACCCGAATTGCTTGTATATCCAACAAGTTGATTATTGAATAAACGACACAACTCGCAACGAAAACCGCTTAACCCAAAGCGTACTACACTTTATACCCACAAGCCACCAAATACACCTCACGAGAACGTGATCTGGACGAGTCAGGCTTACGTGTCTTAATGGTTGTGAAAGATTGTTTAAGTGCGTTCATGAACTCAACAAACCCCTCACCTTGGAACACCTTAATGACGAAAGAACCACCAGGTTTTAGGACTTGGTGACACATATCTAGCGCTAGTTCGCAAAGATACATAGAGCGAGATTGATCAACCGAAGCATTACCTGCGAGGTTCGGTGCCATATCAGACAACACAATATCTACGGTGTTCCCACCGATTCTGTTCAATAGTGCGTCGAGAACCGCGTCCTCTCTGAAATCACCTTGTAAAAAGTCTACGCCAACTATTGGGTCCATGGGCAAAATATCGCACGCGATAACTTGACCATTGTCGCCAACAAGCTGAGCAGCTAGCTGAGACCAGCCCCCTGGTGCAGCACCAAGGTCTACAAGCGTCATTCCTTGCTTTATAAGCTTATCTTTTTTCTGGATTTCTTCCAGTTTATAGATAGCTCGCGAGCGCCAACCTTCCTTATTTGCTTTTTGCACATAATGGTCGTTGACGTGTTCTTGTAACCAGCGTTTACTGCTGGCGGAGTGTTTCTTTTTTGTCATTCCAGTACAATGTCATTAGGATTGTAGAGAAGATGGCGTTAGAATACGTTATTTCAAGCATAAACTAACAGATTAATTGTAAGAAATATTACTAGATGAAACTTTCAAATAAACAGAAACAATTCCTAAAAGGTCTTGCACACCCGTTAAAACCTGTTGTGCAGCTAGGTGGGAACGGCCTGACAGAAGGTGTGGTTGCGGAAATTGACAACGCGCTTGGTCACCATGAATTAATTAAAGTTAAGGTTCCGACCGATGATCGCGAAGAGAAAGCGCTTATCATGGACGCTATTGTACGTGAAACCAACTCGGTTAAGCTTCAGGTAATTGGTCACACGCTAATTATCTATCGCCAAAGCGAAGACTGTAAAATTCAGTTGCCAAAATAGCAGCAACATAACTGAATAAAAGGTGCCGATCCCTCTCGGCACCGTAGTTTTTCTCCTTACTTCCCGTTAACATCACGTTAATAACAGTGAACAAATAGGGTTTAAGGGAAAACTATGACGCTAAACAATCTTACCGCCGTTGTTACTGGCGGTTGCTCTGGACTTGGTCACGCTACTGCTGTTGCGCTTCGCGAAGCGGGTGCCAACGTCAGCCTTTTTGACCTAAATGAGGAACTTGGCGCTCAACGCGTTGAAGAATTAGGTAACGACAACACGCTTTTCACCAAAACCGATGTTCGCGATGAAGCCTCTGTTCAAGCGGCTATAGACGCGACAATCGCTAGGTTTGGCGCCATTTCTTTAGTGGTTAACTGCGCAGGGATCGCCCCTGCAAAACGTTTACTTGATAAAGAAGGCAACCCTGCTCCGCTTAGCGATTTTCAGAAAACTATCGATATCAACTTAGTAGGAAGCTTTAATGTTTCTCGCTTAGTGGCAGCTACGATGGCTAAACAGTCGCCGATAAATGAAGAAGGCGAACGTGGTCTTATTATAAATACAGCTTCAGTCGCAGGCTACGAAGGTCAAATAGGTCAAACTGCCTATGCCGCTAGTAAAGGCGGAATTATTGGCCTTACTTTACCAATGGCTAGAGATTTAGCCCCCTTAGGCATTCGCGTAAATACCATAGCGCCGGGTGTAATGGGTACGCCAATGCTGCTTGCAATGCCAGAAAAGGTGCAAGACGCCCTTTCTGCTAACGTTCAATTTCCTAAGCGCCTTGGGCTACCAGAAGAATTTGCTAAGTTAGTTATCCATATGGCGAACAACAGTTACTTGAATGGTGAGACAATCCGCTTAGACGGCGGTTTACGCATGCCGCCTAAATAGTTGCGAGGTTTTGCCATTAAGGGAGCTTAATGCTCCCTTTTTTAGTTATTACCTGTTTAAATAAAATCTTTTAGTTTTACATTCATAAGGGAAGTATTTTGCTACAGCGATTCAGACAACGCTAAACCCACCAGACTCGTCAATTATCCTTGTGTGCCCTTTTTGATTTTCCTTTGCTGAATACAGCGCCTTATCCGCTTTTAGCAATTGAGACGCAATCACATCAGATTGCGCTAATCCGTCTTTATCTAACACCGATGCACCTATACTCACGGTTATGGGCCTTCCATCGGGCAATAAAATAGTACTAATAGCGCTATGCAGTCTTTCACTAAAACATTTAATAGATTCGAACGTCGCGTTGTAGAGTACAATCAAAAACTCTTCTCCTCCCCACCTCGCTACGACGTCTGTCTCGCGCACCTGCTCAAGAATAACTTTTGATAGGTCAATAAGTACCCTATCGCCGACTTCGTGACCAAAGGAGTCGTTGATGTTTTTAAAAAAATCGATATCTAACAACAAGAAAGATAGCGGAAAGAAGGCGCGTGACGATTGGGCTATCAAAGCATTGATGTCCTCTTTAGCGGCCCGACGATTAAGTAAGGGGGTCAGAGAGTCTTTGCGACTCACTGCAGTTAACTCTTCCGTCTTTCTTTCAAGGAGGTCTCTGGCTTCCAATAGTTCCTGATAGAGCTTATCTCTTTCCTGCGCTACGTAAATAGCCCAGTAAACGATGTTGTCTGTAACCGTTAAATTCGCTACGGCGGGAACACGTCTTCCCGCATCAGAAATCAACGTTATTTGAACCTCTAAATATTTTCCATTAGCGAGAATTATCGGCTTTATGTAGCTTTCATAAAATATTAAGCTCGCTTTCGATAGGATACTAGCTATTTTAGCTTCAACAGGGCGTGTTAAACCAAGGAAGGAATAAGCAAATGGGTTTAGCCATGTTATTTTCGTCGTTTCAATATCAGATTTTAATAATAAACAGGGAAAATCTTCCTCCTTCCACTCATTCAACTGACAAACTCCTGCACGATTGAAGAGACAGTCAATGGGTTCGTCATATGTAAACAATGCCCATGGGCATCAACGATTTCAAGCTGAGCATTTGGAATTATTTGATTCATATAGTTACCGACAGCTGTTGAGGCTAGATTGTCGTGTTTGCTCTGCAAAATAAGTGTGGGAAGGGTAAGTTTAGAAAGTAGCGCTCTGTCGTCAGCAAAAAACGTGGCTTTAGCAAAAGGCTTAGCATACTTAGGATCAGTAGAACAAAAACTCGTTTCAAGCTCCTGAGTTAAGTTGGCATCACTATCTTGACCCATTACTAAAGGCGCCAAATAATTTGCCCATCCCACATAGTTTTTATCCATGAGGTTAATTAACTCCTCCAAATCTTCTTTCTCAAAACCGCCTTCATAATCAGGTGGAAAATTCAGAAAACAAGGAGAAGGGCATATCATTGTGAGTTTTGAGAAGGTATCTGGAGACTGAATGGCAGCGTGCATGCCAATCATGCTACTTACTGAATGACCGATAAAATTGACCTTAGTTAAGTTCAACGCCTCACAAATATCAAGTACGTCCTGAGCGTAGCCAGTTAGCGAAGAGTAACGGACCTTGTCGTAGGCTGCAAAGTCAGAGGCGCCACATCCAACATAGTCAAACAGTATCACTGTATATTTATCATCGAGGTAAGGTAGTAGATGCCGCCACATTTTTTGATCACAGCCGAAGCCGTGTGCCAACATAATGATGGTACTTCCTGAACCACAAATCTTTACGTTATTCCTCGCCTCTACACTCTGGAAAGTTTGCATGGTTGCACCTCAATTGTTGTTGAGTTGTCAGCGTGAAAAAGCAAAAAATTTGAACGACAGCGCCGACCTACACTTCAAATAAATAATAAAGTATCAAGAAATTTTTTTGAACAGATTAACATAACTTCACTCACCTTCCCCACCATTCACAATAAGGGCAATATTGTACAAACGATTCACGGCATGGTAATTGATTGAATTTTTCGGATAACGTCCTTTACTGCTAATCTTACCTGCTTCCTGTTCCATTAGAATAGTTAGCGCGTCATCAACGGTTTCAACGGTGTAAATGTGAAACAGACCTTTTTTCACAGCGTCGATAACGGTGGTGTCTAATACCAAATTAATCGCATTCGATTTAGGAATAATAACGCCCTGTGTACCGGTTAGGCCACGATGTTGACACAAGTCGAAAAAGCCTTCTATTTTCTCGTTAACACCGCCAACGGCCTGCACTTCACCGTACTGGTTTATGGAACCCGTAATGGCCAAGGTTTGTAAGCAAGGAATTTCAGTCAACGCAGAGATAAGCGCAACCAGCTCACCAAGGGATGCACTATCGCCGTCTATATGACCGTAAGACTGTTCCAATGCGATGTTTGCAGAAAGCGTTAACGGGAAATGCTGAGCGTATTTATTACCTAAATACCCATTAAGCAACATTACGCCCTTTGAGTGAATAGGCTGTCCAAGCTCTACCTCGCGTTCAATATCAACCACACCGCTTGCCCCAGCAAACACAGTAGATGTAATGCGTGCGGGTGTACCAAATGCCGTATCACCAATATCCAATACGGTTAATCCGTTTACTTTTCCTACCGCTTTGCCTTCAGTGGCAATAAGCACGTGCCCTTCTTTAATATCGTTTAAAAGCGTTTGACTAACGCGGCCGGTGCGACGCTTTTTCGCACTTAATGCTGTCTTTAAGTGGTCAAGTTCTAGCGTGTCGGCGTTAGATTTTTGGCAGAAATAATAGGCTTCATTAACCAGTTCGATAACTTCAGCAAAATGCGCAGATAGTTTTTCTTTGTGCTCGGCCATTCTAAGCGAATACTCAACCAACCTGCACATGGCATTAGCCGTTATCCCTTCAAGCCCTAATGTAATAAGATGCGCACGCACCTTGCCTACAAAGTCGAAAAGCGCCTGCCGGGTAACGGGAATTTCCAAGTCAAAATCCACCAACACTCTGAAAAGTTCGTCAAACTCGTCATCATAATCTTGCAGCGTGTAGTACAGGTCGCGAGAGCCTAACAAAACGATTTTCACATTTAAGTCTATAGGCTGTGGGTTTAGCGTAATGTTATTCACCATACCCACGTCTTGCTGAGGTAAGTCCATGCGTAAGCGTTGTGACTTAATGGCAAGCTTTAGGGTATCCCATACAAAAGGTTGCTCAATAAGTTGGTCAACATCCAATAACAAATAACCGCCATTTGCACGGTGTAATGCACCGGGCTGGATCATACGATAATTAGTAAACACGCTGCCGTGAATGTTGGTGTACTCTATTTTGCCAAATAAATTTTGATAAGTTGGGTTTGGCTCGTAAATAACGGGGGCTGCGTCATCGAGTTTATTCGACACCAAAACGTTAGGAAGAAATTGCTCTTCTAAAAATATCTTCTTGTCGAAGTCATCACTCTTCTCTTCTTTCTGCTCTTCACTGTGAATGACTAAGATAGCATTGACCAATGCAGTTTTAAGCTGCTTGAGGTACTTCATTACCCCTAATTCAGATGCGTATTTGTGCTCAAGCACTTTTAGCAGCGGCTTAATCCCCTGCTCTGCGGTCTTTTTGTCAAGCTCACGCAGACGCTCAGAGTTTTCGCGCTTCCACGTAGGAAGGCTTAACAGGCTCTCACTCAATCTATTTTCTAGTTCATCAATAAGGGTATAAAATCCTTCCCGCTGCTCATCAGTTAGCGAGGCAAATTCGGTATCGCTTATAGGCTTCCCGTTAACAATGGGTGAAAACGTGATAGAGCCGCCTTCTTCGTACAGCGCAACATCATTCGCTTGTGCGTAACGTTCTACCGCGTCGATTGCCGCATCGTACTTTTGCTCGAACTCTCTGGATATTGAGGCACGACGGCGCTGATACCCTGGGTTATCAAAGGCAACAGGCAGCGAGTCTAAGACATCGTCGATAAGGGCAGCCATGTCCTTGTGGAATGCTTTTCCACCACCGGGAGGAAATTTTAACGCAACAGGCTCGCGCTCTTCGTCAAAATTGTTGATATAACAACAATCATCAGGCGCCGGTAGCTGGGCAACTTGGCGTTCAATGTAATCCTTCACTAGAGTGAAGCGCCCCGTAGCGGGCTCACCCATCACGTAAAGATTATAGCCTTTGGTGTTAATACCTAACCCAAACGTAAGTGCTTCACGCGCACGCTCTTGCCCAATGAAGGTCGCATTTAGCGCTTCATCATCTTTTAAGGCACTGTTTATCGCTCGGCGATTTATGGTAGGTGAAAGCGCGTCTACATCTAACGCATATAATTTACTGTCTACAGACATGTCTGTTCTATCTTTGTTTCTTTACTTAAGTGAAACCCTAATTAACATTAGTGTCAAACGCTTATCCCGAATAAGACAGCTTTGCATCGCTAATTGCACAACAAACAACCACCTTCATGACTTTAGAGAGGAATTGGCAAGTACCACGAGCTTTTTGTGGCCTTCATTAAAACTGATACCTTGCGACACAGGGTGTAGCGTTTAATTAAAGCCGAAAAGGAGTTAAGTACGAAAGAACTTACTTCAATTTAACCGCTGCATTTACTTCTGCCACATAATTTGGATCAGAGCATTAAAATCACAGCGTTAAGAAAAGCGCGCCAACGTCAGAGCCGTAAGGACAATGTGGTCAAGACAAAGCTCTGAAGAATCCTGTAACAGTAAGGCTTTAAAGTAAGTAGCAACGCAAGCTGCTTTCAATTACCTTAGAAAACACAAAGATCGAAATTCGTTTTGGCGACGAGAACAGATTTCGCGGGCAATAACCAATAAACAAAAACAGGGGAATAACAATGACAAAAAAATTGAAAACTCGCTCAACCCTTCTGCTCACCTCCTCTTTCCTTGCAACCTTTCTGGGCACGGCATTTTCTTCAATGAGCATCGCTAACGTAAACTATGCAGATAACTCAGGGTTTTCTATTACCAATGAGAGTGAAAGCTATGCGCCTGTTGAAGTAGTGTACTCTCATTTTATTCAACATGTGGATATGTGGTGGCCGAAAGACCACACATGGTGGAAAGGTGCTTTGCGCATAGATGAGCAGGCTGGTGGCTGTTTCTGTGAAACGACAGACACGGCGAGTGCGGCGCATATGCAGGTAAGCTATGTTGAACCGAATAAAAAAGTGGTAATGACTGGCGGGTTAGGCCCGCTTCAAGAGATGGGTATCTCAGGAGCGCTAACATGGGAATTCAGCACAATAGCATCGAGCACATCATCGGATGCAAACACACAAGACGGCCGCATACCGAAAACCAAAGTCACCCTTACCTACCACGCCTCAGGTAATATTCACTTTAATGGCAAAAAAGCATCTAACGAAGACGCCGCCAATTTAGTTCGAGTGGTTGACAACGTGCAGGCGCAACAGCTAAATGCGCTAACCGCGTTTAGTGACAATAATTAGATGCGACACTAGGGCCTGTTTATCGACAAGATAAGATGGCGCCAAGAGCAAGTAAGATGAGCAAATGGGGCGAGTTCTTATGTTCAATCGACGTAAACTGTGTCATTAATGCTCACTTTTCAAGCAAGCAACAATAAATATTGCCTAGTTCGGTGTTAAGCTATTGAGGCATGGCTTAGCGCTGGGTTATTCTATTGGGCTATATGTATGTTAAGTGGGTGAATCCCACGCGCGGTTAGTTGGCGTTGCTACAAACTCGCCTTATGCCGCCCCATAAACGTTTTAACTTTTAATGCGGAAGCCTAAGTTTCATGGCCGATAATCAGTACAATCCGAAAGACATTGAACAACGCGTTCAGCAATACTGGGAAGAAAACCAATCGTTTAAAGCAAATGACGACGTAGAAAAAGAAAAGTTCTACTGCCTGTCTATGTTCCCATATCCTAGTGGCCGACTTCACATGGGCCACGTGCGCAACTATACCATTGGTGACGTGATCAGCCGTTTCCAGCGCATGCAGGGTAAAAATGTATTGCAGCCAATGGGTTGGGATGCTTTTGGTCTTCCGGCTGAAAATGCAGCAATTAACAACAATACTGCGCCTGCGAAATGGACATACTCAAATATTGATTACATGAAAAACCAGCTTCGCTCGTTGGGTTTCGGTTACGACTGGGATCGCGAAGTAACCACATGTAAATCAGATTACTATCGCTGGGAACAGTGGTTCTTCACACGTCTTTACGAAAAAGGTCTAGTTTACAAGAAAAACTCTACTGTGAACTGGGACCCTGTAGACCAAACTGTTTTGGCTAACGAGCAGGTTATCGACGGTCGTGGATGGCGCTCTGGTGCACTGGTTGAGCAAAAAGAGATCCCTCAGTGGTTTATTAAAATTACTGACTACGCCGAAGAACTTTTACAAGACTTGGAACAGCTTGAAGAATGGCCAGACCAAGTACGCGCAATGCAGGCAAACTGGATTGGCCGCTCTGAAGGTGTTGAAATTACCTTCGATTTAGCGTCAGCGGTTAACGACATTGCCGATTTGACGGTATATACCACGCGTCCAGATACCTTCTACGGCGTTACTTACGTTGCAGTGGCTGCGCAGCACCCTCTTGCCGATTTCGCAGCAAAATCGAACCCAGATTTAGCGGCCTTTATCGAAGAATGTAAAAACACCAAAGTTGCTGAAGCTGAATTAGCAACCATGGAGAAGAAAGGTTTCGCCACTGGTTTTGAGGTTGTTCACCCACTAACCGGTGAAAAGCTTCCAATTTGGGTCGCTAACTTCGTGTTGATGGACTACGGTTCAGGCGCGGTAATGGCTGTTCCTGGCCACGACCAGCGCGATTGGGAATTTGCGACTAAATACAACCTACCTATTCAACAAGTCATTGCGCCAAACGCAGGTGATGAAGATAAGTGCGACCTTACCGCCTCTGCATTTACTGAAAAAGGTAGCTTGATCAATTCAGGTAAGTTCGACGGTCTTGAGTTCGATGCCGCATTTAACGGTATTGCTGATGAACTTGAAAGCAAAGGCTGTGGTAAGCGCAAGGTAAATTACCGTCTTCGTGACTGGGGTGTAAGCCGTCAGCGCTACTGGGGCGCACCTATTCCAATGCTAAATTTGGAAAACGGTGAATCTGTTCCAGTTCCTGCCGACCAACTACCGGTCGTTTTACCTGAAGACGTAGAAATGAATGGCGTTACCTCGCCAATTAAAGCTGACCCTGAGTGGGCAAAAACCACATACAATGGCGAAGCCGCGTTACGTGAAACGGATACCTTCGACACCTTTATGGAGTCATCGTGGTACTACGCGCGCTATGCCTGTGCTACTAACAACGATGCCATGCTTGACCCGACATCAGCTAACTACTGGTTGCCAGTAGATCAGTACATTGGTGGTATCGAACACGCTATCTTGCACTTACTTTACTCGCGTTTCTTCCACAAATTGTTACGCGATGAAGGCTTGGTAAACTCTGATGAGCCGTTCAAGCGCTTGCTATGTCAAGGCATGGTATTAGCCGACTCTTACTATCGTGAAGACGCATCAGGTAAGAAAACCTGGTTCTCGCCCACCGAAGTAAGCACTGAAAAGGACGATAAAGGCCGTATTGTTAAAGCATGGCTAACTGCTGACGGTGAAGAAGTTATTCACGGCGGTATGACGAAAATGTCTAAGTCGAAGAATAACGGTATCGACCCGCAAGAAGTTATTGACCAATACGGTGCCGATACGGTGCGTTTATTCACCATGTTTGCTGCGCCACCGGAGCAAACCCTTGAGTGGGTAGACTCTGGTGTTGAAGGTGCAAACCGCTTCTTACGTCGTATCTGGAAATTAGTGACCGAACACGTTGAAAAAGGCACGCCAGAAGCAATTGATATTAAGGCACTGTCGAAAGACCAACAGGCACTTCGCCGTGAAGTACACAAGACCATTGAAAAAGTGTCTGATGACTTAGGCCGTCGTCAAACCTTTAACACTGCGGTAGCAGCGGTGATGGAATTATTAAACCACCTTCAAAAAGCGCCACAAGAAAACGCGCAGGATATCGCGATTATGCGCGAAGCCTGTGAATCAATCTTGTTGCTTCTAAACCCCATTACGCCGCACATTGCTCACGAGCTATGGAAAGTGTTGGGTCACAGCGAAGATATTGACCTTGCACCTTGGCCACAAGCTGATAAAGCTGCATTGGTTGAAGACGAAAAACTTATCATTGTTCAGGTTAACGGTAAGGTTCGCGCTAAAATGACAATTGCTGCTGATGCAAGCAAAGAGAGCATTGAGGCGTCTGCGCAAGAGCAGCCAAACGTTCAGCAATTCATCGAAGGTAAAACCATTCGTAAAGTAATTGTTGTACCTGGCAAGCTTGTAAACATTGTAGCTAACTAGGTCAGGTAGTGATGAAAAAGCACTTACAATTCGCAGTCGCCGTGTTGGGTACCGTTTTGGTAACAGGCTGTGGCTTTCATTTAAGAAGCAGCCCTAGCCTTCCAGATGACATTAACACGGTTGCCATTGAAAGTGCTCGAGCACATGCGCCTTTGGCGCGTGCGCTTGATAAACGCTTGAACGTTTACGGGCTAACCAGTGTCAGCGTAGATAAAACAGCTCGCTCTAACGAAAACGTTAATATTTACTTATTACCAGAAAAATTAGAACGTCAGCTGCTGTCAGTTTATCCTTCAGGTCAAGTTGCTGAATATGAACTGATATATGTTGTGCGTTACCGCGTGCAGTTTCCTGGTAAGGAAGCGGTAATGGTGCAATTTGAAGTAGTACGTGACTATCAAGACGACCCTGACCAAGTGTTGGCAAAGTCTCGTGAACTTGAATTGATGTTAAGTGAAATGCGTGATGAAGCGGCTGATATCATGATTAGACGCCTTTCCAGTCAGGCAGCCGCTGCACCAAATGCATCGACTTCCATTAGTCAGTAAATATCAGAATTCTTCATGCAGATTTATCCAAACCAATTTAGCCAAGATATTACCAAGGCACTTCGCCCGTGCTATCTGGTGTTTGGAGATGAACCCCAGCAGAAGTTTGATGTCATTGAGCAAATACGCGCTAAAGCAAAAGCCAATGGTTTTGAAGAACGAACCGTTCTTGTTGCTGAAACAGGCTTTAACTGGAATCAGTTGATTGAAGCCACACAAAGCATGTCGCTTTTCTCAAGCCAACAGTTTATTGAATTAGAGCTACCTACGGGAAAACCGGGCACTGAAGGCAGTAAAATGCTGCAAGAAGTCGCGGCATCATTAAACCCCGATATTTTGTTGCTGGTTCACGGCCCCAAAATTGGCAAAGACGTGCAGCGCGGCAAATGGTTTAAAGTGCTTGATGATTTGGGCGCGTCGGTATTGTGTTACCCTTTAGAAGGCAAGCAGCTCAATGCATGGCTAAACCAGCAGTTAAATGCCCACCAACTCTCCGTATCAGCGTCGGGTGCTAAGATGATTGCTGATTTCTGCGAAGGCAACATGCTTGCTGCTAAGCAAGAAATTGACAAACTCGCCCTACTCTATCCACACCAGTCTATTTCAGACGAACAAATTGAAAAGGCGATGGTCGACCAGTCGCGCTTCAACGTTTTCCAATTGGTTGACGTTATGCTTAGCGGCGACACTACCCGCTGCATAAAAATGCTATATCGATTAGAGAGCGAGGGTCTGGAGCCTAACATCATTATTTGGGCGCTGACTCGAGAGTGGGAGCAGTTGTGGAAACTAAAACTAGCGCAGCAAAGCGGTGCCCCCATTCAGTGGCAAAAATTCGGTATTTGGCGTAATAGACAAGGTTTTTATCAAAGTGCCTTGAATCGTCTGAGCGTCGCGCAGCTAGAAGACATCCAAAAAGCGCTGACTCAGTCAGATCATGCATTCAAACAAAATGTGATTGCCCGCCCTTACGTTGAAATGTGTCACCTGTGTATGATGTTTATGGGTATGGACCTTCGCGACATTCCGCTGTTACAAGCATAATGGGCGATTCTAAGTGAGTCTTTCCGGCGCTTCTCGAGCATATCCACCGGTGAAAGCCATTCTTGGTGGTACATTTAATCCGCCGCACAAAGGCCATATTGGTGCGGCACTTAAAGCGGCAGATGAAATTGGAGTAAACCACGTCCATCTCATGCCTTGTAAATTAGCTCCGCATAAGTCAGTAGGTGTGTCAGAAAGCCATCGGGTAAAAATGATTGAACTTTGCGCCCAAAACAATGACAGACTTATTCCAGAGTTAATTGAACTGACGCTTCCGTCACCCTCTTATACAGTTAAAACACTGCGTGCACTTAAAGAAAAAAGCGATGACACAATCTGTTTTTTCATTGGCGCAGATTCACTGTATAATCTGGACAAATGGTACGAGTGGGAACACCTGCTCGATTATTGTCACTTAGTGGTTATGCGCAGAGACGATGAGAAATTTTCGCCTCCTCCCGCAATACAAGCTTGGTTAGATTGTCATGTGACTAACGATAAAAATGTTATTCACGCAAAGCCTGCAGGCCATGTAGTGTTAACCAACACACCGCTTTTTAGTGTTTCATCTACTGAAATTCGTGACGTACTAGCAAGTGCTGCCACGTCCGAGAAATCGGGTACGCCAAACAGTTCAAATGCTGACCTATCTAATTTATGGTTAGAAGAAAGCGTTTTAGATTACATAAGCGAACATCAGTTATATAAAAGTTAAGTAAGTGAGGAAAACTCTTGGAGAGTCAACAGCTCAAACAGTTTGTTAAAGACAAAATTGACGATATGAAAGGCCGTGATGTTATTGAACTAGACGTTCGCGGCAAATCAACTATTACAGATACCATGATCATTTGTTCAGGTAACTCAAAGCGCCATGTTTCATCTATTGCAGAAAATGTCATGGTAGAAGCGAAGAAAGCGGGCCACGCACCTGGAAGCGTGGAAGGTAAGGAAACCGGCGAATGGGTTCTGGTTGATTTTGGTGATGTTATTTTGCACGTTATGCAAGATGAAACCCGTGATTTCTACCAGCTAGAGAAACTGTGGTCATAGTGGCGTAAACGCTTGCTATAAACATTCAGTAGCACGGTCAATAAAGGCCATACTCAAATGCGTATGGCCTTTATTGTATAAGTGAAAAACTAATTCCTGCGGTAAGGGTAAAAGAAGTGCGTATACAAATCGTCGCGGTTGGAACAAAGATGCCAAACTGGGTAAATACCGGTGTAGATGAATTTATTCGTCGATTTCCTAGCGACATGCCAGTGTCATTCACTGAAATTCCTGCCGGCAAGCGAGGCAAAAACGCCGATATTAAGCGCATTTTAGAAAAGGAAGGCGAGCAAATGCTGGCCGCTATTCCAAAAGGGAACCGCATTGTTACGTTGGAAGTAACGGGTAAACCCTGGGACACGCCCACGCTTGCTAAACAACTCGACAATTGGAAAATGGACGGGCGCGACGTAAGTCTGCTTATTGGTGGTCCAGAAGGGCTAGCACCGGAATGTATTGCTGCGTCGGAACAAAAGTGGTCCTTATCAGCCCTAACCCTCCCCCATCCACTTGTTAGGATCATTCTTACCGAAAGCCTGTACCGCGCCTGGTCGGTGACCCAAAATCACCCTTATCACCGTGAGTAATTGGTCGCTTTATTAATGCAAAGGAAGTCAATGCAACGAAAACGTCAAGCAATACGGGACCACTCAGCTGAAGCGAACTTGTTTGCACGCCGTGCGACCATTGCTTTTATTATTGTTGTTGCCATGTTGGGCATTGTACTTAACAATCTTTATTCTTTACAGGTTACCCAGTTTGAAGATTATCAAACCCGCTCTAACGGTAACCGAATTAAAGTGCTGCCCGTAGCGCCTAACCGCGGTCTCATTTATGACCGTAACGGCGTGCTTTTAGCCGAGAACCGTCCGGTTTTCAGTTTGGAAGTTATTCCAGAGCAAGTGGATGATATTGAACAAACCCTTGCCGAACTGACCGAATTAATGAGCATCACCAGCGATGAAATTGAACGCTTTCAATCTACGCTTAAAGGAACGCGAAGATTTAAACCCGTTGCGCTTCGTACTCAGCTGAGCGAAGAAGAAGTAGCGCTGTTCTCTGCCAGTAAACACAAGTTTCCAGGTGTTCAAATTGAAGCCCGCTTGGCTCGTCATTACCCTTATAAAGAAACGCTTACCCATGCACTGGGTTATGTTGCACGCATTAACAAGCGAGACTTACAAAAACTCGTTGAAGCAGGCCAAGAAGATAATTACGCCGCAACCCACGATATCGGTAAGCTAGGTATAGAGAAATATCACGAAGAGCTGCTTCATGGAAAAGTGGGTTATCAGCAGGTCGAAGTAAACAACCAAGGCCGAATTATTCGTGTACTCAGTGTTGAGCCACCAACACCGGGCAAAGACATCGTACTTAACCTGGATTTAGAGCTTCAGTTAGAAGCCCAGCGAATAATAGAAGGCATGCGCGGCGCTGTAGTGGTTACCGATGTTAAAACAGGTGGCGTACTGGCACTTTATTCTAACCCTAGTTACGACCCCAATTTATTTGTGCACGGTATCAGCAGCAAGAATTACTCTGCGCTACTGAATTCGCCAGACCGTCCGCTAATTAACAGGGCGACACAAGGACAATACCCTCCCGCTTCTACCATTAAACCGCACCTTGGTTTTGTGGGACTAGAAGAAGGCATTATCACCAAAGACTACACCATTAACGATACAGGTCGCTATCAATTGCCAAATGTGTCGCACGTGTGGCGCGATTGGCGTCGGTGGGGACATGGCAAAGTTGACGTATCAAAAGCAATAGAAGTGTCGTGTGATACTTATTATTACGAGCTAGCGTATAAATTGGGTATCGATAAAATCAGTGAATCTATGTACGAATTCGGATTCGGCGATTTCACGGGTATCGATCTTTATGAAGAGTCAGATGCTAACATGCCTAGCCGAGGCTGGAAACGCGCTCGCTTTAATCAACCTTGGTATATTGGTGACACCATCCCCGTTGGTATAGGACAGAGCTATTGGACCACCACGCCGGTACAGTTAAATACATCTGTTAATACGCTGATCAATGCTGGGGAACGCTATATTCCACAAATCATTCGCGGTTATATGAACACCGATGGTTCTGTCGACCTTATCCCATTAAAGTCGCTGCGGCCTATAGAAATTAAGAACCGTAACAATTTGGATGTGGTGTTAAACGCCATGCGCGATGTTGTGAGTGGGGAAGAAGGCGGCGCGCGTCATGCGTTTGCAGATACCCCCTACGACTCTGCGGGTAAGACAGGAACAGCACAGTTATTTACCGTCGGTCAGAATGAAAAATATGACGCTACTAAAATTGATGAGCGTCTTCGAGACAATGCCATGTATGTTGGCTTTGCACCTTTCAATGATCCAGAGATATCGGTAACCGTGGTCCTTGAAAACGTAGGCGGTGGTAGTAAGAACGCAGCACCCGTCGCCCGTCAAATCATGGATTTCTATTTCAGAGACCGTGTTTTTGAATCTGCCAAAGCTGACTCGGCAAACAGTGATAATGAATTAGGGACGAACTAGTGAAGAGAACCACCATAAACCCTAATAAAATAAGTTTTCTTCAACGCATTCATATCGATGGCTGGCTGTTAGTCGGGCTACTCGTGCTAAGTTGTGTTGGGCTATTTACTCTGTACTCGGCGTCAGGTCAGGATATGGAGCAAATGGAGCGCCAGTTTATCAGGCTGGGATTTAGCTTTATTGTTATGTTTGGGTTAGCCCAAGCCCCTTTGGGCGTGTTTAGGTTTTTCTCAACCTATGCCTATGGTGCAGGCCTGCTCATGCTAATTGCCGTATTATTATTTGGTGATATGGGCAAAGGCGCACAGCGCTGGCTAGACCTGGGCTTTATCCGTTTTCAGCCCTCTGAACTGATGAAGCTTGCCGTGCCTATGATGGTTGCGTGGTATATCAGTAAATTCACTATGCCCCCACGCACGACACATATTATCGTTGGGTTTGGTTTGGTGGTCGTGCCCACCATTCTCATTGCAAAGCAGCCTGATCTAGGGACCTCATTACTCATCGCCAGTTCAGGTATCTTTGCCATATTCCTGGCAGGTATGAGCTGGCGGCTTATTTCTGTTGTAGGCGGGTTAGTTGGCGCGTTTGCACCTGTTATGTGGTTCTTTTTAATGAAGGATTATCAAAAACAGCGGGTTCTTACTTTTTTGAACCCGGAAAGCGACCCGCTAGGGTCTGGCTACCACATAATTCAATCTAAAATTGCCATTGGTTCCGGTGGTGTAGACGGCAAAGGCTGGCTGCAAGGCACCCAGTCACAACTTGAATTTTTACCCGAACGTCACACCGACTTTATCTTTTCAGTTTTCAGCGAAGAGTTCGGGCTTACCGGCGTTATGTGCTTAATGGCAATATACATTTTCATTATTATGCGCGGCCTAATTATTTCTAGTCGAGCACAAGACGCCTATGCAAAATTGCTTGGCGGCAGTATTACGCTTACTTTTTTTGTTTATGTATTTGTAAACATGGGCATGGTGTCCGGATTACTTCCCGTGGTGGGTGTTCCCCTTCCTCTAGTGAGCTTTGGAGGAACATCTATGGTGACTTTAATGGCAGGTTTTGGCATTCTTATGGCCATTGCCACTCAGAAACGTTTAATGTCTAGATAACTTGTATGTTGCAGCGCCTTTTTTCGGTACTTGATTTTGTAAAAGCGGGTTTAGTTAATGCGGGTCTTGTTAACCAGAATCTGGCAAACGGACAGTTTTTTCGCTATGGCTCAGCTGTCTTTATAGTTTTGGCATTAGTGGGATGTCAAAGTGCACCTACACAATCTGGTCGCTATACCCAAAAGCAAGACTCTGCGCCTAAGCACGTTGCCAAAAAACCAGAAACACTTGATGCTGTACCTAAATACGAAGCCTACCGCATGTTTAACAGCAGGCCATACAAAGTACTGGGCAAGCACTACACGCCAATGGATAGTGGTAAAGGCTATGAAGAGGTCGGTTACGCCAGTTGGTATGGTCAGAAGTTTCATGGTCACTTAACCTCAAATGGCGAAACTTACAATATGTTTGCCATGAGCGCGGCCCACAAAACATTGCCACTGCCCTCTTACGTGCGTGTTACTAACTTGGAAAACAACAAACAAGCGATCGTCCGCGTTAACGACCGAGGCCCTTTTCACGATGATAGAATTATCGATTTGTCGTATGCAGCCGCAGTAAAACTAGGCTACCACAGTAAAGGCACAGCGCGAGTCAAACTTGAAGTTATCCACTTTGACGAACAAAACAATGTGACAGTGGGAAACAGTCCAACCGTCACTTACGATGAATATTTGGGTATTGCGGTAGTACCCGCACCGACCTTGGCAGCAAACTCACCTACTCCGCCATTAGCCCCCTCTTCGAACACCGCGGATACCAACACAAGCAGCAGTGAGAAAAGCAGCAACGCGGTAAGTGATGCGATTTATATTCAAGTCGCCGCGCTTTCAAACGCCGAGAAAGCAAAATCTATTTCTAACGTGCTATCGGCGCTATATCAAATTCCCGCTCACCTGCCAGTAGCGGATAACATTTATAAACTACAGTTAGGCCCTATCCACGATGAAGCAGTCGTCGCGGAGGTTCTTGAACAGTTAAAGCAAAACGGTTATCCCAACGCTTACGCGATTACACAAGCGATGTAATTTGTTGTGTATCGACGCTCATTAAAACAGCGACATTGTGGCAGCATTGTGTCATTCAGCAGGCAATATCACGGTTTCTTCGCCTAATACCTACAATCGCGTAAACTTTTTTGATAAAACCTAGTCTTATAAGCAGCCTTTCGTTAAGATCTCTGGTCACCTCAGCTAATAAGTAGGTGAAACAACAGAATTCGGTTACGAACTGGACAAAAGCTAAAATTGGGTAGCCCTGTTTTGCGGTCATCGTTTCGCGGTCATCGCAATAATAGGGTAAGCTTTAACTCACACGGATAAAACGGTCAAAGAAATTAGAACCATGCTCAGAATAATTCAACGCGCTAAACCGTCATTACTTTCATTTGCCTTTTTGGTGATGGGGACATTACTGCATACAGCAAACGCAGCAGTAGTCACCCCCCCTGCTCCCACTGTAGCTGCAGAAGGTTTTTTACTTACCGACTATGAAACCGGTAATGTTATTGCATCAAAAAACGCAGACATGCAGCTTGCACCAGCAAGTTTAACCAAAATCATGACTATTTATGTTATTGGTAAAGAACTTCAAGCAGGCAACATTAGTCTTGACGATGAAGTCACCATTTCTGAGAATGCATGGGCGAAAAAATTCCCTGATTCGTCAAAAATGTTCATCGAAGTTGGAACACAAGTTTCTGTAAGTGATTTGCTGCGCGGTATCGTTGTGCAGTCAGGTAACGACGCCTGTGTGGCAATGGCTGAACACGTAGCAGGTTCGGAATCTGCTTTTGCCAGCATGATGAATGCTCATTCAGCATCACTGGGCATGACAAGCTCACACTGGGTAAACGCTCACGGTCTTCACGATCCTGATCACTACACTACCCCTCGTGACATGGCGATTTTGTCTCGCGCGCTTATCGCAGAAACACCAGAAATGTACAAGATTTATAGCGAGAAGGAATTCACCTACAACGGCATCAAGCAATACAACCGCAATAGCCTGTTGTGGGACAAAAGCTTAAACGTTGATGGCATTAAAACTGGCCACACGTCTGATGCGGGCTACAGCCTAATCACCTCTGCAGAGCAAGGCGGTATGCGTCTAATCTCTGTCGTTATGGGTACTGATAGCGAACGTGCACGTAAAGTTGAAAACAAAAAGCTACTTAAGTATGGCTTCCGTTTTTACGAGACACTTACGCCATACCAAGCTGGTCATAGTTTCGTTGCTCACCGCATCTATATGGGTGATAGAGAGACAGTAGACCTTGGAATTAATCAATCTACCCCCATTACTATTCCACGCGGTCAGGCGGCTAATTTAGAAGCTAACTTCGAACTTGATGACAAGCTTGAAGCGCCACTTGCAAAAGGTCAGGTTGTTGGAAAACTGTATCTACAACTAGACGGTGAAGATGTGGCGAGTTACCCATTGGTAACGCTTCAAGAAGTAAAAGAAGGCAGCTTTTTTAACCGCGCTAAAGACTACATTATGCTTCAGCTAGGATTTGACGACGAGTAAACACCTTTACTGAATACGTTAAAAAGCTAGTTGTGAAGCGGCCAGATTTGTTACAATCTGGCCGTTTTTTTATATGATATTTTAAGTACCAAGGATATCGCATGGATACCCGTTTCGACGAATTACTAGATTTTCCAACAAACCAAACGTTTAAAGTCATGGGCGTTGCTCATGAAGACCTACCTCAACAGGTAGTGAGCTGCCTTCAGCAACATGCGCCTGGCGATTACTCACCTAACGTAAAACCAAGTAGTAAAGGTACTTACCACTCGGTTTCTATCAGCGTGCGTGTAACCAGCAAAGAGCACATGGAAACCATTTACACTGAACTTGCCAAATTAGAGCTGGTTAGGGTTGTACTTTAAGTGAATGAGCAGTCGATAGCGTCTGACGCGAACGGCGTTATAGTGCGTCAGTTAGGGCGTCAGCCGTATGAGCCTATCTTCGAGGCAATGAAACGCTTCACCGATGAGCGAGACCAAAACACCCAAGATGAAATTTGGCTTGTTGAACACGATGCCGTCTTTACGCAAGGACAAGCAGGCAAAGCTGAACACATACTTATGCCTGGTGATATTCCTGTTGTTCAAGTTGACCGAGGCGGCCAAGTGACCTATCACGGTCCAGGCCAACAAGTTATTTATCTGATGCTAAACATTAAGCGCAGAAAGCTAGGTGTTCGCCATTTAGTCACTGCTATGGAAGAAGCGGTGGTCGGACTACTTGGAAAATACGACGTAACCGCGTATCCGAAGCCCGACGCGCCTGGCGTATACGTCGATGAGAAGAAAGTTTGTTCTTTAGGTTTAAGAATACGTAATGGCTGCTCGTTTCATGGCTTAGCTTTAAATGTTAATATGGACCTATCACCGTTTCAGCGTATCAACCCATGTGGTTACGCCGGTATGGAAATGACCGATACCGCGCGCCTTAATGGTCCAACGACACTTGAAACCGCTGGTAAGGAATTAACGAATTTGTTGCTAGAAGCGCTTTCCCTTGCACAGCCAACATATAAAGAAGGTTTTGATGAGTAACGCACGACCTCAAGCGGGGGTAAAACTTCGCGATGATGAAAAAGTAAAACACATACCCGTCACCATTATTCCTACAGAAAAGGAAGAAATGCTGCGCAAGCCTGAGTGGATCAAAATCAAACTTCCTCGTACTACCGAGAAAATTGACCACATCAAGAAAACCCTGCGCAAAAACAATCTTCATTCTGTGTGTGAAGAAGCAAGCTGCCCCAACCTAGCAGAGTGTTTTAATCACGGTACAGCCACCTTCATGATTTTAGGTGACATTTGTACCCGTCGATGCCCTTTCTGCGATGTAGCCCACGGTAAGCCGCTTCCGCCTAGTGCAGAAGAGCCTGAGAAGCTGGCTAAAACCATTGCAGAAATGAATTTGCGCTATGTGGTCATTACTTCTGTTGACCGCGATGACCTTCGCGACGGTGGCGCTCAGCATTTCGTAGACTGTATCAACGCTATACGCGAACACAGTCCAACAACGACAATCGAAGTATTAGTTCCCGATTTTCGTGGACGTATGGATCGTGCGCTTGAGATTTTCAAAAACGGCGTACCTGATGTGTTCAACCATAATCTAGAGACCATTCCGCGCTTGTATCGCGAGTGTCGTCCTGGAGCGAATTATCAGTGGTCGTTGGATTTGCTTAAGAAGTTTAAAGCGCAACACCCTGACGTGATGACCAAATCTGGCCTGATGATGGGCATGGGCGAAGAGAACGAAGAAATTCAAGGCGTACTTGATGATCTGCGCGCTCACAATGTGGACATGCTTACGCTGGGTCAATACCTTCAGCCAAGCCGTCACCACTACCCGGTTAAGCGCTACGTACACCCTAAGGAATTCGACGCCCTAGGTGACTACGCAAAAGAAATTGGCTTCACGCATGCAGCATGCGGCCCTATGGTCCGCTCTAGCTACCATGCAGACCAACAAGCAGCGGGTAAAGAAGTTAAGTAGTACCGAACTTCAGCATAGGGCTCAACCTAGCGTTGCTAATAAGTTGATATAGGATAAAAGCGGTGATCTTCACCGCTTTTTTGTGCCTCAGTATTTCAGGGTGACAAACCCGTGGGTATTGTTAGAATGCCCGTCAATTTACGCTATCCCCTTTTGAAAAGTATTCCCAAATTAAGGGTAAGGTAAGGTCATTTCATGCGCAAACATATATATATTGCCTATACAGGTGGAACTATTGGTATGAAGCCGTCTAAGCAAGGCTACGTACCCGCTGCAGGCTTCTTGTCAGACACACTGAAAAAAATGCCGGAGTTCCATCGTTCTGAAATGCCCCTTTTTACACTGCATGAATACGATAACCTTATCGATTCATCAGACATGGATCCGTCTGACTGGCAGCGTATTGCCGATGATATCGCCGACAACTACGACAAGTACGATGGCTTCATTATTTTGCACGGTACAGACACCATGGCATACACCGCCTCGGCGCTGAGTTTCATGCTTGAGGATTTGTCAAAACCTGTCATTGTTACCGGTTCTCAAATTCCACTGGCAGAGCTTCGCTCAGATGGTCAAGTCAACCTTCTAAACGCGTTATACGTTGCCGCGAACTTCCCCATTGCTGAAGTCGGACTGTTCTTCAATAACAGACTACTTCGTGGCAACCGCAGCCGTAAAGTAGATGCAGATGGGTTCAGTGCCTTTGACTCCCCTAACTTTCCTCCACTGTTAGAAGCTGGCATTAACATTCGTCTGAAAGCCGGTGAATTAGCAAAGACCCCAAACAACACCTTAACGGTCTCGAGCGTCAAAGCCCAACCGATCGGCATGGTTAGTTTGTATCCAGGTATTGCGCCAGAGGTAATAAAAAACACGCTGCAGCAGCCGGTGAACGCATTGATTTTACTGAGTTATGGTGTGGGGAATGCACCCCAGAATCCTGAGCTTATTGCACAGTTAAAGTACGCAAAAGCCAGAGAAATTCCGGTTTTGAATTGTACCCAGTGTATGCGCGGTCGCGTAAACATGGGTGGCTATGCCACTGGCCATGGCCTACAAGAAGTAGGAGTTTTATCGGGTAGCGATATGACGCCCGAGGCTGCCCTCGCGAAACTGCACTACTTATTAAGTAAAGGGCTTCCTTTTGAAGAAATAAGCCATCTATTAACGCAAAACTTGCGCGGCGAATTAAGCGACTAACAGTCGTTACAAATAAAGTTTTTAAGAAAAAGGTTTCAACAAGTGACAACAACATATTCGGGTATGCTTAAAAAAATGCGTACCACCGCTGATGAAAACAATACCGTGCACTACTCGCTTCCAATTGGTGATGAGTTGGTAGATATCAATTCTCTTATCGGCAAGGAAGTAACGGTAACCTACTCTGGTGAAATCAACTGTGTTCACTGCAACCGCAAAACCAAAAAAAGCTTCAATCAAGGATACTGCTACCCGTGTTTGATATCGCTGGCACAATGCGATAGCTGCATTATTAAGCCAGAAAAGTGCCATTACCACGAAGGAACTTGCAGAGAGCCTCAGTGGGGTGAAGAACATTGCTTTAGTGAGCATTTTGTCTATTTGGCTAACACAGGTACGGTAAAAGTGGGCATCACTCGTCAAGTCACTGAAGGCGTGTCTACGCGGTGGATGGATCAAGGAGCTACGCAAGCTACCGTAATGCTGCGAGTTCCTGACAGGCTTACCAGTGGTTTGGTTGAAACGTTGTGCAAGGATCACATTGCCGATAAAACCAATTGGCGAACAATGTTAAAAGGCAAACCTGACGAGGTTGATTTAGAACAGGCCAAAGCCGAATTAATGGGTAAAATAGAAAGTGAGCTAGAAGCGCTGAAGCAAGAAAAAGGGCTTCAAGCAGTATCAGAAGTGACTACGCCTATCCATGATATTCATTACCCTGTTGAAGATTATCCGGTAAAGATAAAATCTTTAAACTTAGATAAGACACCGTCATTTACTGGTGTATTGCAAGGTATCAAAGGGCAATACTGGATGCTAGATGGCGATCGCGTTATTAATATCAGGAAGTTCGCTGGTTATAATGTAGACCTATCTTTCTAGGTTAAATGTTAGGGTCTTATTTTAGCTTACTTATAAAAATAAGACCTTTATTACCCGCCGCTAGCTATCTAATGCGGCAGTTTATTCGAATAGGTATCAACTACTGCCAAAATTCAAAGTAGTCGTTACTATTTCTTTGCGGTTTAGGTGCAGGCTCAAACGCTGGTGTTCCTAAATATAAGAAACCTACCAGCTCGTCTTCTTCACTTAAACCTAATCCGTTTCTTACCGTCTCACAGTGTGCGTAGCCACCGGTGCGCCACATGCCGTTAAACCCTTGTGCTACTGCTGCCATTTGCATCGCCATAACGCCACAGCTTGCCGACGCTATCTGCTCAACACGCGGTACCTTTTCATGTTCCACGTGCTTTGCGATGGCTACGATAACCATAGGTGCGCGGTGAGGAAGCTGCACGGCACGTTCAATTTCTTTCTGCGACTTTTCATTTTCAATAGCGGATTGCTCGTAGAGTGCACCTAGCTTATCCAGTCCTTTTCCTGTGCACACAATAAAACGCCACGGAGTAAGACAAGCATGGTCTGGGGCACGTAGTGCAGCCTGCATAATATTCTCTAAGGCATCACCACTAGGTGCTGGCGCTTCCAATCGAGGCTGTGAACTTCTGTTGAGTAACAATGTTAATGCGTCCATTTACGTCCCTACTTTATTTTTTCACGTTGCTGTTATCACGCTTCGATTTTCATAATCGAGAAAAGCGTGCCAACAACAATGATTTACCTAACTTGAATGCTAGATCCTACGGCTCATAAACGAAAAAGACCAGAAAATTCCGCCCTTTTGTACAGCAGATGGAGCGTCTCTAACTACTTTTAGAACGCATGGCTTTATTCACATAGTAATCGACACTAAAAAAGCGTCCACCACCATGGATAAACAAAACTAAAAGCATAATAAAATAGGTAGCAGCGAATTCGATGCCGTTGTTTAGTACCACAAAGTTTCCGCTGGAAGTAAGCCAGTCATAATGGCCATGCTCTTGTAACAATGATTTAGCTGCCGCAAGCTTTTCTGGCGCAGCCATAATGTTTTCATTCAGTAAAATTGTACCGTCGGCTAGCCATGAAGACGCATCAGCAATAGCGAGCCACCCATTCTTAGCGTGAACGCTCACCATAGCGACTATCATGGTTACCATTAATGGAATACTCACCAAGCGGGTCAATGCCCCCAATAACAATAGAACACCGCCCACGAGTTCTGCCGCTGTAGCTAAGAACGCCATTACCAAAGGCATTGGTAAACCAAGCCCATAATCATCGTTACCAAACCAATCTACAATACTGTCGAAACTGGATGCTTTATTCCAGCCAGCCTGTATCATCACTGGTGCTAAATACACGCGCAATAAAAGCAAAGGGATGCCATCTGCTACTTGTAGTCGGGCTACGATTTGTTGGTAAATGTGTGTCATTGTTTTGTCTACTTTGTGTGATTAAGAAATAAGAACGGCACTTTATGAAAAAAATTTCATCGCGCGAAAATAAACCCTCACCGTTTTTACGACTAATGAAAAAGGGCCATGGAAAAACGGGCTATAAAGCAAAGAATGGAAAATTTCTTATGACGATGAGCGAGGATAATCACAAACGTATTGCCTCCCTCATTCAAAAGTGGCTGGAGCAAGACGAAAAAAAGAACGCAGAATAAGAGTCATCGTAAGTCGCCCAAAAAAAGACACTCACAAAAAATTACAATTAAGTTCGCGATCTTACTCGATTTAGGTAACATAATAGAATGCAGTACGTGAGTAAGGTATGCCTGATCTATCTTGCTCTGGTTAGTAAATTCAAAAAAAGGTAGTGATTAAAATGGCAGCCAAAGGAAATTGGACTAAATCCTTATTTATTGGCTTGTGGACGGTGCTTAACTTCACCCGCAAACTTTTCTTTAATTTGATATTCATTGTTATTTTTGTTGGATTGATTATCGCCATTGCTGGTCAGGATGATGACCCGCTAACGGTCAATAAGGACAGCGCGCTTTTCCTTACCTTGAACGGCAAACTCGTTATTGAAAAAGAAAGCATTGACCCTTTTGAGCAATTTTTGCAGGAGTCACTAGGTAGCGAGCCCGAAAACCCAGAAGTGCTTGTTCGCGACGTAGTTAAAGTGTTAGAGAATGCCAAAAAAGACCGACGTATAAAAGCCCTTGTTCTAGACCTACACGGGTTAACAGGCGGCGGTTTAGATAAGTTGCGCAATGTAGCCAACGCTATCGACACATTCAAAGAATCAGGAAAACCCGTTTACGCGATTGGCGATTATTTTTCACAAGATCAATATTACCTTGCCGCTCATGCTGACAATATCTACCTAAATCCCATGGGTGGATTGATGTTCGAAGGTTACGGACGTTACGGCATGTACTTTAAAGATATGCTTGAGAAACTTAAAGTTACCACTCACATATTCCGCGTAGGAACTTATAAATCTGCCGTTGAGCCTATCATGCGTAACGACATGTCTGATGAAGCAAAAGAAGCAGAAAAGCAATGGTTAGACGGCTACTGGGCGCAATACAAGTCTGACGTTGCGTCAGCTCGCGGCATTGATGAGTCTAACTTCGATGAAACCTTGGAAGGTCTTTTAGCTAAGTTTGAAGCTGCTGGTGGTGACTTTGCTAAGTATGCCCTAGAAAACAACTGGGTGGATGCTCTAAAAACTCGAGAGGAAGTGAGAGTTGAATTAACCGATTTAGTGGGTGAAGGTGATAACGAACACGGCGTAAACCTCACTACCTTCAACACTTACCTCAAAGTAGTAAATCCACCCATGCCTGTTATCGAGTCAGACATGGATAAAATAGCCATTGTTGTTGCAAAAGGGACTATTTTAAATGGCAATCAAAAAGCGGGCGCCATTGGTGGAGATAGCACTGCACGCTTACTAAGAAAAGCACGCTTAGATGACAACGTAAAAGCTGTTGTTCTTCAAATTGATTCACCGGGAGGTAGTGCATTTGCTTCTGAAGTGATTCGTCAAGAAGTATTGCAGCTCCAACAAGCCGGCAAGCCGGTTATTGCCTCTATGAGTACTTACGCGGCGTCTGGTGGCTACTGGATTGCAGCAAGTACCGACAAAATTATTGCCAGCCCAAGCACTATTACAGGTTCTATTGGCGTGTTCGGCATGTTCATGACATATGAAAACTCACTCGACTACCTTGGTATCCATAGTGACGGCGTGGGTTCGACAGAGCTTGCCGGGTTCTCAGCTATTCGCCCTCTTGCACCTGAATTTGGCCAAATTTTACAACGCAATGTAGAAAACACTTACGGCAATTTCTTGTCACTCGTATCTAAGGCACGTGACATGTCTGTTGAAGACGTTGATAGCGTTGCGCAAGGTCGCGTATGGATAGGTGAAGACGCAATTGAATTGGGCCTTGTTGATCAATTAGGCACCCTTGAAGACGCTGTTACTGCCGCGGCAGAATTTGCAGAGCTTGAAAAATACGACACTTTCTATGTTCAACGTACCTTGAGTGCACAAGAAATTTTCTGGAAAGAGTTTTTCGGCCAGGCTATGACGTTTGTAGGCAAGTGGCAGTTTGCTCACGCCGACTCTGCATTAGTTAACGAGTTCAAACGTGTGCTTCAAGAGTTTAGCCTGATGAATAAGCTTAACGATCCTAAAGGTACTTATGTTTTGTGTTTACCTTGTGATGTCGAGTAATATGCATTAAAAACAAGTAAACATAATGACACGTATAGTGAGGCAGCAAGATCGCTTCAAATGACCTAACTAATGAACAGCGTCGCGTTATAACCGACGCTGTTTTTTGTTGCTATGAGCAGGCTGAGCAATATTTTAAACGTCGTTTTGACCGCCCAACCATCACTTTTAGACGCTCAGGTAAAAATGCAGGCACTGCATTTTTGCAACAAAACCGCGTTAACTTTCACCCTCTTCTTTTCAAAGATAATGTCGATGCGTTTCTTGAGGACGTGATCCCGCATGAGGTCAGTCATTTACTGGTATGGGCATTGTTTGGCAGGGTCCAACCCCACGGGAAAGAATGGCGGTCGATTATGCTGAGTGTTTTTAAGCGCTCGCCATCAGCTACGCATCAATTCGATGTAAAGCAGGTAGCCAAAACCTTTGTATATGTATGTAACTGTGATACTTATGCGTTGAGCACGCGAAGACACAATAATATTTTAAAAGGAGCTCAATACAAGTGCAGGAAATGCCAAAGCCTACTTAAAGCATCATAAGCGCTTTGCAGTTCACCAAATAACTCTCCATTTACCCTGTTTAACTCTCGACTTGCTGAAACTTGGCCTTTTGTTAGTTAAACCAATGCTTGGTAAAAGCATTGTCTAAATCGTTAAACGCCGTTTTAAGAAGCTGCGCGAGTTCTTTGTACTTGGGTTTAGACTTTGCTTTACTCACACTAACGCCTTGCGTTAGCATTTTTGAATGGATTTCTTGATACCAGCTTTTAAGTTGTGGCGGAAGGTATTGGTCTGAGCGATGCCCTAGCCATAACAAGCCCTGCATGGGCAGGCTTAAGAAAAAAGCGCCTATGGTAATAGTTTGAGGGAGATAATCTGTGCCAAGGTTTTGATACAAAAGTGCGCACGACACCATAGCGACAGGCGGCATTGTCTTAATCGCAAATTTGGTCGCAGCCACAACCCGGCACTCTGGAAAAAAGGCGTAGAGCTCTTTTCTAACAGGCCATGTCTTCATGTACTGCTGACCGTTTTTCAACATTGTCATTACTGATTGAGACATGGCTCACCTCTTCTTTTTTAGGTACGTACTTCTAAATTGTAAACGGCTTTTATGGCATTACAATTTTATTGCGCTTTTTTTCACGCATATTGTTAGTGCTATTCACGCTAACCACTGTTCCTTAATTTTATCAAACAAGAGCGCTTAATGGATCATTAAGTTTCATTGCAATCTTGGCGCGCTTTAATTAACAGCCGAATATTATCTGTAGATATTTGTTCTGCATTTCGATGCAGTTATTAGGGCATAAACTGCATAACTCATTCTTGTTCGTAAAGGTACTACAAAGTCAAAACGAGCTTAATAATTAAATGGTATAAATTGAACTTATCTTTAAGTGACATTTTTCTCTCTTAAAGGCATCATATAGCGCTTAAGCCCAAACAATTTGCAGCATGGCTTTGTTGTTACTTTTATTTAAACGAGTTAATGACGGACCTGCAGATGCTGCACTGGCAAACTACTATAATAAAAGTAACTAGGTGTTGTGCTTGATTTACGAATTTTCGCCCCTACCTAGCTTTCTAAGAGAATTTTATAAGTAACCCACGGCGGGTGAATTATTTGGAGAGGAAAATGGCAGAAAGCAGACACGTCCGTCTACTTATCTTGGGTTCAGGCCCAGCAGGTTATTCAGCAGCGGTTTATGCTGCACGTGCAAACCTTAAACCTGTACTGTTAACTGGTATTCAACAAGGCGGACAGCTTACTACCACAACAGAAGTTGAAAACTGGCCGGGCGATCCTGAAGGCCTAACTGGCCCAGATCTAATGGTACGTATGCAAAAGCATGCAGAGAAGTTCGACACCGAAATCATTTTCGACCATATCAACAAAACTGATTTTTCAAAGCGTCCTTTCACGCTTTATGGCGACAGCGGTACCTACACCTGTGACGCATTAATCATTGCTACAGGCGCGTCTGCTAAATACCTAGGTCTTGAGTCTGAGCAAGCCTTTATGGGTAAAGGTGTTTCTGCCTGTGCGACCTGTGACGGTTTCTTCTACCGCAACCAGAAAGTAGCGGTTATCGGCGGTGGTAATACTGCAGTTGAAGAAGCACTGTATCTTTCCAACATTGCGTCAGAAGTGCACGTTATTCATAGAAGAGATAGCTTTAGAAGCGAAAAGATTTTGGAACAGCGTCTTCGTGACAAAGCGGAAAATGGTAACGTTGTGCTTCACCTAAACCGTACGCTTGATGAAGTGCTTGGTGATGAAATGGGCGTAACTAAAGTTCGCATTAAAGATACCAACAGTGATGCGACAGAAGAGATTGATGTAATGGGTCTTTTCGTTGCTATCGGTCACAAGCCAAACACTGATATCTTTGATGGCCAGCTAGAAATGAAAGACGGCTATATCGTGGTGAATAGTGGCACTAACGGAAACGCAACGCAAACTAGCGTTGAAGGTGTATTTGCTGCCGGTGACGTGAGCGATCACATTTATCGTCAAGCTATTACTTCTGCAGGCACGGGCTGTATGGCTGCATTAGACGCTGAAAAATACTTAGATGGTACTATGCCTGATCAAGGGTAATACTGTCCTCCTAAGCCCTGCATCTTTGCAGGGCTTTTTTCCGGCCTATTTATGATAGCGTTACATTATATTGAAGAAGGCGCCCCCTTCCCTTCTGTGGACACCGCCTTAGACGATCCTAACGGACTATTAGCATTCGGCGGCGACCTTAGTCCTGCCCGTTTATTTTCAGCTTATTCTCAAGGCATATTCCCTTGGTTCAGTGATGACGAACCTTTACTATGGTGGTCTCCTAACCCAAGAGCGATCATCGAACTCGACAACTTTGTCGCATCAAAAAGCCTCATGAAGCTTGCTCGAAAAAGAAAATACACAGTAACGTTAAATCATGCGTTTGACCGTGTCATTGAGGCTTGTTCATCGACCCCTCGCAAAAATCCCAATACAGGGGAATTAAACAGCGAAACATGGATAACTGATGACATGATTGCAGCCTATCGGCAGCTTAACGGTTTGGGGTTAGCGCACTCAGTGGAGGTATGGGATGACGATACACTGGTGGGTGGTCTATATGGCGTTGGAATTGGTAAAGTCTATTGCGGTGAATCGATGTTTCACCGGGAAAGTAATACGTCAAAGCTTGCTATGTTGGCGTTAGTTGAGCACATGAAGTCTCACGATATGGCCTTTATTGATTGCCAGCTTCCTACTGATCATTTGGCATCCCTTGGTGCGAATACGTTACCACGTGAAAACTTTATTGAAAAACTTGAAAACAACAACCACACTTTAACTGAAGACGGTAGGCTGTCAGAAGACTACCTTAATCGTTGGAAGCCAAGAGTGATTACTCCGTGAAGTTTGGTATAACCCAGTCATTTTCATGTAGCTATTTGCCCGATGAGCAAGAGCAATTATTAGTATACGCCGAAAATAATGATTTTCAGGCGTGGCGATACTCGCAACTTATTCAAGTGGGGTTTCGACGAAGCGGTGAACAAATTTACCGTCCACACTGTTCAGCTTGTAAGGCTTGTAAATCGGTACGGATTCCGGTCGATGCTTTTACGCCTTCTCGCAGTCAAAAAAGGCTGCTTAAAAAAAATAATGGGTTTCGCGTTGAGTTGGTGGATAAAACCAAAGACACCTACTACCCGTTATACGAGCGCTACATCACAGAACGACATGCTGACGGCAGTATGTACCCGCCATCAAAAACACAATTCGATAACTTTGTACGATGTGATTGGATGCCAACCCACTACCTTGAGGCATACGACGGTGACAGGTTGATCGCAGTAGCCGTAACTGATGTGGTCGATGCCAACGAGGATATGGGGGCACTCTCTGCTCTGTATACATTTTTTGACCCCGACTATAGTTCAGTGTCGCTAGGTACCTGGATGATACTCATGCAAATTGAGCAAGCAAAGCATTTAGGGCTTCACTACGTATATTTAGGCTATTACGTAGAGGGCTGCCAAAAAATGTCTTACAAGCATAAATTTTTGCCATTTGAGCAGTTTAGTGACAATGAATGGCATCTATTTACCAAAAATAGTAAAATACCCACTTAATTGCTTTACACCGAACCCAAGATTGGGTAAGGTCTGCGCGGCAAAAATTTTGAATTACTGAGGTAACTGCTTTACATGGCAAAAGAAGATTGTATTGAAATGGAAGGTACTGTGTTGGACACGCTACCTAACACTATGTTCCGCGTTGAACTAGAAAACGGTCACGTGGTGACTGCACACATCTCTGGTAAAATGCGCAAGAACTATATCCGTATTCTTACTGGCGATAAGGTCACCGTTGAGATGACTCCCTACGATTTGACCAAAGGTCGTATCGTTTATCGCGCAAGATAATGAGCCATTTAAGCGGTAACGCATAAAAAAAGCCCGATTAAGATCGGGCTTTTTCGTATCTAAGATTTGCTCGCTTCGTCCTCGACAACATTTCACTACAAAGCTAAAAACGAGGAGGTAGCGTTCGGTAGACAACAATACAGCGACTACCTAACGCTAAGTGCTGTGCTTTATCAGCTTGGCTCTGCTTCTTCAGACGTCGCTCCTACCCCTGAGTACTCAAAGGTAAGTTTGTCGTCGACGCAATCCACTTTAACGTTTCCGCCCTTAGACAGTTCGCCAAACAATAACTCGTTCGCCAACTCTTTCTTAAGATCATCTTTAATAACGCGTGCCATAGGACGTGCTCCCATTGCTTTGTCATAGCCTTTCTCGGCCATATAAGCGCGAGCTGCACTGGTAACCTCAAGCGACACACCCTTCACGTCGAGCTGTGCTTGAAGCTCAATGATGAACTTATCGACCACTTGTAGAATAATTTCAGGATCAAGGTGATTGAACCAAATTATTCCGTCTAGTCGATTTCTGAATTCTGGCGTAAATACCTTATTGATTTCAGACATCGCATCGTGGCTGTGATCTTGTTGCTTAAAGCCAATAGACTTGCGCACGGTTTCCTGAACACCAGCATTGGTGGTCATCACCAACACCACGTTTCTGAAGTCAACTTTGCGGCCGTTGTTATCAGTGAGCGTACCGTGGTCCATCACTTGAAGAAGAATATTGTAGATGTCGCTATGCGCTTTCTCAATTTCATCTAGCAAGACTACCGAATACGGATTCTTAATCACCGCATCTGTTAACAGACCACCTTGGTCGAAGCCTACGTAACCAGGAGGCGCGCCAATAAGTCGGCTCACAGCATGACGCTCCATGTACTCAGACATGTCAAAGCGAACAAGCTCCACACCCATGATTTTAGCGAGTTGTTGAGTTACTTCTGTCTTACCCACGCCAGTCGGACCCGCAAATAAGAAACTACCGATAGGTTTTGCTTCATTGCCAAGCCCCGAACGCGATAACAAGATAGCGTCATTTAGCGTCTCTATGGCCTTGTCTTGACCAAATACGACCATCTTAAGGTTTCGACCAAGGTTTTTAAGTACTTCTTTATCAGAGGCTGAGACGGACTTCTCTGGAATTCGCGCCATTTTCGCAATTATTTGCTCAATGTCACCCACACCAATGGTCTTTTTACGCTTGGAAGGTGGCAACAAACGCTGACTTGCCCCCGCCTCGTCCATTACATCAATGGCCTTATCTGGAAGGTGACGTTCATTGATGTATTTCGCTGACAATTCTGCCGCAGCTTGAATCGCTTTTTGAGTAAAGCGCACGTTATGGTGCTCTTCGTAGCGGCTCTTAAGGCCAAGCAGTATCTTTGTGGTATCGCTGACGCTAGGTTCAGTTACGTCAACTTTTTGGAAACGACGTGCCAGCGCGCGATCTTTCTCAAAAATACCTTGGTATTCTTGATATGTAGTTGAGCCAATGCAACGTAGTTCACCGCTTGACAGCTTAGGCTTAAGTAAGTTGGAGGCATCCATCACACCGCCTGATGCAGCACCTGCGCCAATAATGGTATGGATTTCATCAATAAACAAAATAGCGTTTTTATCTTTGCCTAGTTCTTTCAAGATTGCTTTTAAACGCTTCTCGAAGTCACCGCGATATTTAGTACCAGCAAGAAGACCACCTAAATCAAGTGAATATACTGTGCTTTCAGCAATAACATCAGGCACGTCTTCGTTTACTATTCGGTAAGCTAAACCCTCTGCAATAGCAGTTTTACCTACGCCAGCTTCGCCCACTAGTAATGGGTTATTTTTACGACGACGACATAAAATTTGGATCGTACGCTCTACCTCAGAATCGCGCCCAATAAGCGGGTCAATTTTGCCGTCTTTTGCGTGGCGGTTAAGGTCGGTAGCGTATTTACTTAACGCAGAGCCACCCTCTTCACCTGCTTCAGCATCTTCCGATGCTTCAGGGTTAACGGGCTCGTCATCATCTGCTTTACTAACACCATGACTGATAAAGTTCACAACGTCTAAGCGCGTTACGTCGGCTTTCTTAAGAATGTAAACCGCCTGCGACTCTTGCTCACTGAAGATAGCGACGAGCACATTGGCACCCGTAACTTCGTCTTTACCCGACGATTGAACATGAAAAACTGCCCGCTGAAGCACGCGCTGAAAACCTAGCGTAGGCTGAGTTTCCCGTTCGTTTAATTGGTCATCCAGAATAAGTGGCGTCGTATCTTTAACGAACGATAGCAGTTCACTCTTAATCGCCTCGATATCGGCACCACACGCTTTAAGCGCATCACGAGCAGCTGAGTTATCAAGCAATGCCAACAACAAGTGCTCAACCGTCATAAACTCGTGACGGTGCTCTCTGGCAAATACAAACGCATCATTCAACGTTTGTTCTAATTCTTTATTTAACATATTGCTCGCCCTCTACAAAAAACCTTATGCCTGCTCCATCGTGCACATCAACGGGTGCTGATGTTTGCGTGCGTACTGATTAACCTGCATCACTTTTGTCTCTGCTATCTCAGCAGTAAAAATGCCACACACGGCTTTTCCTTGATAATGAACGGTCAGCATAAGTTGGTTGGCTTTCTCAGCGTCCATATTGAAAAACTGCATGAGTACCTCAATGACAAAATCCATCGGTGTATAGTCGTCATTGTTCAACAACACTTTATACATGGGAGGCGGCTGCGGCTTCTGTCGCTGCGCGTCTTTCTGTTTTTCCTTTTCGATACTAATAGCGTTGTCTTTACTCATAACTTAATAATAGTGGTTTAATGGCACATATGTGTACAAACTTTTGGATAAATTTATTCACATTTGCCCTTGACATAATATGGTTAAAAAATCTACATTTTGTATAGTGGTTTTGAGTATTGCACGTTAGCTACGACATAATTTACTGCGTAGCAGCTACAATCAATACTCTTTCCACCGTGTCTCCGGATCTATAATGGGGGCATATACTCGTGAGTTCAAGGATTAAGAGGAAGTCGAAGTATGGCGGTTGGCAAAGTTAAATGGTTTAACAACGCAAAGGGTTTTGGATTTATCGTTCCTGAGGACGGCGGCGAAGATATTTTCGCGCATTACTCTACGATTCAAATGGAAGGCTACCGTTCGCTAAAAGCGGGTCAAGAGGTAACGTTCGAAGTTCAGCAAGGCCCTAAAGGTCTTCACGCTGAGAACATTGGCTTCAAAGAAGAACCAGAGCGTTAAGAAAAGAATTTTTAAAGCCTGACCTTTTACGTCGGGCTTTTACTTTTCTTGCCATTCAAAATGTGTAGGTGCAGTAAAGCGCCTGTGCGGATAAGTGCGTTTTAATTTTCCCCACAAAAATAAGCATTACGTTATCTTAACGTTGCGTACTAGCTTAACGTTGCGTAATAGTTCCAAGCAGACAATCAACGAGCTTTTTTCCTGTTCCTTTTATTTTTCGAGAATACATTCCTTTCTAAAACATAAGGTATATCTCCCTACCCCTTATTAGCCCTTATACCAGTCCGCATAGATCATTGCCTACTCAGCTAGGTTTAAAATGTTCGTGATCGCGGCGTGTTAGCGCAGGTACAGTGGTTCTACATAAAAAAGCCCTCTCGTTTGAAGAGAGGGCTTTTAAAGTTTGTTTTGAATAGCTTGTCAGATTTGAGAATACTATTCTGTGCGCTAGACCTCAAAGCCTAACGCATGTACGCAAATCACTATGCGCCAAGGATAGCTTTTAATGTCTTACTTGGAGACATGGTTGCGAAAAGCTTGTCTTCGTCAGGGTAGTAGTAACCGCCAATTTCTTGCGCGCTACCTTGAGTCGCATCAATCTCAGCCAAGATGTCATCGATTTTTGCAGATAACTCTTCATACACTGGCTTAAATTGTGCTGCTAGGTCAGCATCTTCCGTCTGGTTCGCTACTTCTTCAGCCCAGTATAGACCTAGGTAAACATGGCTACCACGGTTATCCAGCTGACCTGCTTTACGAAGTGGAGACTTACCATTGTTAAGCAGCTTTTCCGTTGCTTTATCTAGCGCTGTAGCAATAACTTTTGCTTTGGTGTTGCTGTGCTTAATTGCAACATCTTCTAGCGATACTGCTAGAGCTAGGAATTCACCCAATGAATCCCAACGCAAGTGGCCTTCTTCTACAAACTGTTGAACGTGCTTAGGTGCACTGCCGCCCGCGCCAGTCTCGTAGAGGCCACCGCCAGCCATCAGTGGCACGATAGATAGCATTTTAGCACTGGTACCAAGCTCTAGGATTGGGAACAAGTCAGTTAAGTAGTCACGAAGTACGTTACCGGTTACTGAGATGGTATCTAGACCGCGAATCGCACGTTCCATGCTGTAACGAATAGCACGTACAGGAGACATAATTTGAATGTCTAGACCGTTGGTGTCGTGATCCTGAAGGTATTTTTCAACTTTTTTGATCAGTTGTGCATCGTGAGCACGTTCGTCATCTAGCCAGAATACAGCAGGCATGCCAGATTGACGTGAACGCGTTACCGCTAGCTTAACCCAATCTTGAATAGGTGCGTCTTTCACCTGACACATACGCCAGATATCACCTTCTTCAACATCGTGAGAAATAAGTACGTTACCGTCTTGGTCAACAATTGAAACAGTACCGTCTGCTTCTAGCTCAAACGTTTTGTCATGTGAACCGTACTCTTCGGCTTTTTGTGCCATTAAGCCAACGTTAGGTACCGTACCCATCGTTGTCGGGTCGAATGCACCATGCGTTTTACAGAAGTTAATAACTTCCTGGTAAATAGTTGCATACGTACTTTCAGGGATAACTGCTTTGGTGTCGTGCGCCTTTCCATCTGGTCCCCACATTTGACCCGAGTTACGGATCATAGCTGGCATAGATGCATCAACAATTACGTCACTTGGTACGTGAAGGTTCGAGATACCCTTGTCAGAGTTCACCATCGCCATTGGTGGGCGATCGGCATAACATGCATTGATGTCTTTTTGAATTTCTGAGCGCTGGCTTTCAGGCAAGGTCGCAATTTTGTCATAAACGCTACCAAGACCATTGTTAGGGTTAACACCTAGCTCTTCAAACAGGTCGCCCCATTTGTTGAATAGATCTTTGTAGAATACCTTTACACAGTGACCGAACACGATTGGATGAGACACCTTCATCATAGTCGCTTTCACGTGTAATGAGAAAAGAACGCCAGTGTTCTTCGCATCTTCAATTTGCTCTTCGAAGAACTCGCAAAGCGCCTTCTTACTCATGAACATGCCGTCGATAACTTCGCCAGCAAGAAGGTCTACGCGAGGCTTAAGCGTTTTCTTGCTTCCATCTTTGCCAGTGAATTCAATGCTGACGTAGCCGTCTTTTTCTACGGTTACTGACTTCTCGCCAGAGTAAAAGTCGCCACCGCGCATGTGTGCAACGTGTGAACGAGAGGCTTGAGACCACTCCCCCATTGAATGCGGGTGCTTGCGGGCATAGTTTTTAACCGCTGTTGGTGCACGACGGTCCGAGTTACCTTCACGTAACACAGGGTTTACCGCACTACCTAATACTTTACCGTAACGCTCGCGAATTTCTTCGTCTTCAGCTGTTTTCGGTGAATCAGGGAACGCAGGTACGTTGAAGCCTTTAGCGTTTAATTCTTTGATAGTTGCACGAAGCTGTGGAATTGAGGCACTGATGTTTGGAAGCTTGATGATGTTAGCATTCGGGTCTTGGGTCATCTCACCCAGTTCTGCTAATGCGTCTGGCACTCTTTGCTCTTCAGAAAGATACTCTGGGAAATTTGCCAATACACGCGCAGCAAGTGAGATATCGCTTAGCTCTACATCGATATCTGCAGCTGCAGCAAACTTCTGGATAATTGGAAGAAGTGAATATGTCGCCAACATTGGCGCTTCATCAGTCTTCGTATAGATGATCTTAGACTTGGTCATTATATACCTCAATTTTTTCGACAGGGTACTGTCGTTTTTAGTCCATTAGGTCGCAACGACCCGCAACGTTAAGATGTCGCGCCCACAGTCATTGCGAAACGTATTTGATGTTTTCCACCTTCTGCTTTTATTAAGCAAAAAGTCACTTGTTGTAATCTTCCCCGCATAGTATTCAATTCCTTATGTTAGCAATATGCATCTCATGGCTTTGCGCTTGACTGCCTAGTCGTACGCAATTTCGAGATACGGTGTATAAGCAAGCCCGCTTATCACTGCTAAAACTGTCTAATAATTATGCAGATGCACTCTCTTATAAAAATGGGAGCGTCCATTAGTATAGGGTCGAAAGTTTGAGTTACAAGTCATACCATTGTCTTAACTTATAAGATCACCGAATTTATAGACAAACTTCATAGAGCAAACCACTATTTGCGGTTGATTTTCACATGCGAAGCATCGTCATTTGTCGTAAGATCTCCCCGAAATTTTGAATTTAAACAAGCGGAAGTAACATGTCTTCGAACGCTAAAGTGGTGCTTTTTAACAAACCTTTTCAAGTGCTTTCTCAATTCACAGATGCCGACGGTAGAGAAACGCTAAAAGATTACATAGATATTCCCGATGTTTATGCCGCAGGACGACTAGACAGAGATTCGGAAGGTCTTCTCGTACTCACCAATGATGGAAAGCTTCAGCATAAACTTGCTAACCCAAAAGCTAAAACCAGCAAAACCTATTGGGTGCAAGTTGAAGGTATTATGGACGAAAAAGCGATGCAGGCGCTGCGTGTCGGCGTAGAGTTAAAAGATGGAATGACTCGCCCCGCTAAAGTAAAGGCCATGGAAGCACCTAGCGTGTGGCCGCGAAATCCGCCCGTACGCTTTCGACAATCAATCCCTACTAGCTGGGTAGAAATTACCATTACAGAAGGCAGAAACAGACAAGTGCGACGTATGACGGCGCACGTCGGCTACCCCACCCTTCGGCTCATCAGATATCGCGTGGGTAATTGGACCATTGATGGTATTGATAATGGCAGCTACGTCTACTTTTAAAGGCAATTCAATGTCTAATACTTGAAATCACCTTCCTTGACCACACTAAAAAAGGCACCGAAACGTTACGGATTTTTAGCGCTGTTAAAGGTTGCTGTTCATCTTTGCATATAGACAATTTTTTACAGCAAAGGCCAACGGCCGTTTGGCACATATTTAATTACTTAATCAGATAAGGATTAAATGTGAATTAGCTATCGGAATCTGATAAAATCCGCGACCTCGAAAACGGGCCGATTTGTAAGTGGCTGATTAGTGGTATAGCCCACTGAGTGGGTAAGCGCCTTAGCATATTTATCAACATGTTAATTGGTGACTGATTTAACAAATACGGTTTCTTTTTTATTAATCAAATGAGTGTGCAATCCATAGTGAGTGATATTGAATCTAACGCCAGCAAAAAAGTGATCGTCGGAATGTCCGGCGGTGTCGATTCGTCTGTTTCAGCCTACCTACTCCAACAACAGGGTTATCAGGTTGAAGGTCTTTTCATGAAAAACTGGGAAGAAGACGACAACGATGAATACTGTGCCGCAGCGGAAGATTTAAAAGATGCACAAGCGGTTGCTGACAAACTTGGCATTGAACTGCACACCATTAACTTTGCAGCAGAATACTGGGATAACGTGTTTGAGTATTTCTTAGAGGAATACAAAGCGGGCCGTACGCCAAACCCAGATATTATGTGCAACAAAGAAATTAAGTTTAAAGCGTTTCTTGAATTTGCAGCAGAAGACCTTGGCGCTGACTACATTGCTACTGGTCACTATGTTCGTCGCCGAGAAGTTGACGGTAAATGGCAAATGCTACGCGGTCTTGATAACAACAAAGACCAGAGCTACTTTCTTTACACATTAGGCGAAGAGCACGTTGCTAAAACGCTCTTCCCTGTGGGTGACATCGAAAAGCCATTAGTTCGCAAAATTGCCGAGGAGCAAGGTCTTATCACTCATGATAAGAAAGACTCTACCGGGATTTGCTTTATTGGTGAACGCAAATTCAAAGACTTCCTGGCTCGTTACCTTCCAGCTCAGCCTGGCGTTATTGAAACAGCAGAAGGCGAAGAAATTGGCCAACACGAAGGCTTGATGTATCACACGCTAGGTCAACGTAAAGGCTTACACATTGGTGGATTAGCCAAATACGGTGACGACCCTTGGTATGTGGTAGATAAAGATGTTGCTCGCAACGTGCTTATTGTGGGCCAAGGTGCCGACCACCCTCGCCTATACTCGAAAGGCTTGGTAGCAAAGCAGCTACACTGGGTGGATAGAAAAACGATTACAGAGCCTGTGCGCGCGGTAGTTAAAACCCGTTATCGTCAGGCCGATATCCCATGTACAATAACGCCAACTCAAGACGACACCATTGAAGTGATGTTTGATGAGCCGCAGAAGGCGGTAACGCCGGGGCAGTCAGCGGTGTTCTATAGTGACGAAGTTTGCCTTGGCGGCGGTATTATTGAGAGTTATATTCGCTGATGTTAGATACCGACATAGAAAATAATCTAGCTCTTGCTGGTGTATGTCAAGCTGCTGCGCTGGTTCAGCAGCTTGCCAGACGAGGCTCTGCCGTTAACGAGGCTATAGAGGCCAGCTTATCGAGCATACTGGTTACTGACCCAGAAACACCTCAACAGGTTTTCGGCCAGCTCACTAACTTAAAAACCGGTTACACCACACTCGCAGCACAGCTATCTGACAAACAAGCAACAAAAGATACGGAATTAACCCGCTATATTGCTAGTATTCTAGGCCTTGAAAGAAAGCTAGCGAGAAAGCCTAAAGCAATGCAGGAACTGGGCGAACGCATTTCCCATGTTCAGCGCCAGCTTGCTCACATCGATTTCCAAAACCCACAAATAGTCTCCTCCTTAGCGAGCATTTACAGCGATATCATCAGTCCGCTAGCACCACGTATTCAGGTAGCTGGTAACCCAGATTATTTAAGCCAACCTGCTACTCAGCATAAAGTGCGTGCGCTTTTGCTTGCAGGTGTTAGGGCTGCAGTAATGTGGCGTCAGATGGGTGGAAAACGAAGAAACATTTTATTTAAACGCAAACACATTCTTAACAGTGCTGTTAAAGCACTACGATTAATAAACTAGTGAGGAGCTTAAGGTGGAACTGAGTCAGTTAACTGCAATTTCCCCTGTCGATGGTCGATATGCTGGCAAAAGCGTAGAATTACGCAGTATTTTCAGTGAGTACGGCTTATTAAAATACCGTGTAGAAGTAGAAGTACGTTGGTTACAAATGCTGTCTACTAACCCACAAATTGAAGAAGTTCCTGCTTTTACAGACACGTCAAATGCACTACTAGACAAAATAGTAGCTGAATTTAGTGTTGAAGATGCCATGCGCATTAAAGAAATCGAGCGCACAACAAACCACGACGTGAAAGCGGTTGAATACTTTCTAAAAGAGAAGGTTGCCGACAACAGCGAGCTTTCAGCTGTTAATGAGTTTATTCACTTTGCTTGTACGTCTGAAGATATCAACAATCTTTCACATGGTTTAATGCTTCGCGAAGCTCGCGAGACCGTTATTCTTCCTTACTGTGACAAGTTAATCGAAGCGCTAGTAGAGCTTGCTAAACGCTACCAGAACGTACCTATGATGGCACGCACTCACGGTCAGCCTGCTTCACCTACCACCATGGGCAAAGAAATGGCAAACGTGGCTATTCGCCTGAAGCGTCAGCGTAGCCAAATCGCAGGTGTTGAGTTACTTGGTAAGATTAATGGTGCTGTGGGCAACTACAACGCGCACTTGTCAGCGTATAAAGATGTAGATTGGCACGACGTTTCAGAGAAGTTTGTTACCTCACTAGGGCTAACGTGGAACCCGTTTACAACACAAATAGAGCCGCACGACTACATTGCAGAAATGTTCGATGCCATTGCGCGCTTTAACACTATTCTTATCGATTTCGATCGTGACGTTTGGGGTTATATTGCACTCGGTCACTTTAAGCAAAAAACGGTAGCTGGCGAAATTGGCTCTTCGACCATGCCACACAAAGTTAATCCTATCGATTTTGAGAACTCGGAAGGTAACTTAGGTCTGGCGAACGCTATTTTCGACCACCTAGCAGCCAAGCTTCCTATTTCTCGCTGGCAGCGTGACCTTACCGACTCAACCGTGCTACGTAACCTTGGCGTAGGTGTAGGTTATGCGGTTATTGCTTATCAGGCCACTCTGAAAGGGATCAGCAAGTTAGAAGTAAACGAGCAAAGCTTACTTAACGAGTTAAACAACAATTGGGAACTGCTTGCAGAGCCTATTCAGACGGTAATGCGTCGTTACGGTATTGAAAAGCCATACGAGAAGCTAAAAGAGCTGACTCGTGGTAAGAAAGTAAACGCTGACGTCATTGCTGAGTTTATTGATAACTTAGACATGCCAGAAGCGGCCAAAGCAGAGCTTAAAGCATTAACGCCTGCTACATACATTGGTGATGCAATCAGGCTCGTAGATCAGTTATAAGCCCCTACGCTTTCCACTACACTAAAAAACGCGGTCATTAACACCGCGTTTTTTTATACCTATCTCTACTGACTATTCAGTCCATATAAAACGGGAGCATGTAGATGGATTTACACAACACGAAAGAGACGAAAATTTTCGAACCTGATAATCAATGCCTCCCGAATTTTGGCACCCAAAGCGCGCTGTCAACTGCATCTATTAAGTCATTAAACAGCAATGACATAGGGAATATCAGCATTAAGCAAAAGGTGTCTAGTGCGGTTGTCATTTTTTGTGATCTTTCGAATTTTCAGCGTTTGACAGAAAAATACGGGGACATGAAGTGTGCTAGCATCATAGAAGCGCTTTTTGCTCACTTCGATGAAATTGCAACATCTTCACAGCTAACACCGTTAAAAACCAACGGCGATCAGTACATTGCTGTGGGATTTCTAACCAAAAATGAACTGGTTGACGCAGCCCTTCATCTTTGCGCAACAAGCGCTGTAGAGTTTGCTATAAAAGCTCGTGACCTTGTAAGTCGCAATAGCTTGCTCGTATCAATGTCTTGTCAACTTCGCGTTGGCATTGCGACAGGCGCCTTGATTTCGGGCTCATCCAATCGTTCACCCGCAGGGTTTGATATCTGGGGTACTACTGTTAATAAAGCGGCAATGTTAGAGCAATTTACTGCGCCTAGTACTATCGCGATATGTGAAAACACACACCGAGTGTTTGTCACGCCAGCAGATAAATCCGCTAGTCCAATTACCCATGGTAATGCCACCTTTTGGCAACAAAACATCAAAGCGTTGCCTAGTGATAAAAAGCAAACCGATGAATACGTCCCTGCAAGTCACTGCATCAAGGCACTACGTTTTTATAAGACACTAATTCAAACTAAAGCAACGTTTCTAAACGCGTACATATGCTAAATGCATGGATGCTTCAACGAAAACACGTTACCTAGATTCGAATAAAGCGGCAGCAGCAAATTTAAACCGTTAACGATATTTTTTATTATTTGCCGGATTACACGCTTATATTAAACATGAATCATTGTTAGCTTTTACTGCACTAAGGTAGCAATCAGGTTACCAATAAATGATAATGCCGCTTTTACGATACCATTACGTTTTGACCCAGAGTAGCTTTTGATATTGGCTTGTTTCACGTGCTGTATTCGCTCACCCTTATTTATACTTACGCGCGCTAAACTGCTATTTGTTTATCACTTGGGTCAGCAAAAAAACCATTAAACTGGCTTACAAAAAAGAGATGCTATGGGCAATAACGACAACACGTATTTTATTGATGCACAATCCGGTAACGGCTTTAACGCAGAAACATTCTTGAAGCACTACTGGCAGCAAAAACCGGTTGTAATAAAGCAGTTCTTTTTAGACTTCACCGACCCAATAGATGAAAACGATCTAGCAGGTCTTGCGCAGGAGTCCGAGGTTGACGCTAGGATTATTAGCCACGTGCAGGGGAGCTGGCATGTTGAACAAGGGCCAATTAACGATTTTGATAACGCGTGCCAAGGAAACTGGACCTTGCTCGTTCAAGGTGTAGATAAATATGTGCCAGACGTTGCGCCCATCTTGGAACCTTTCTCTTTTGTACCTAACTGGCGATTGGATGACCTGATGGTAAGTTTTGCCACAAACGGTGCTGGTGTTGGCGCTCATATCGACCAATACGATGTATTTCTTGTTCAGGGTAAGGGAAAAAGACGCTGGCGAGTGGGTAAACCTGCAAACTACAAAGAAATCTTCCCGCACCCGAAACTACGGCAAATAGAGGGTTTTGACCCTGTAATAGACGTTATTGTTGAACCTGGTGATGTAGTTTACGTCCCGCCAGGTTGGCCTCATGACGGACAAACTATTGAAGACAGTTTGACCTACTCAGTAGGTTATCGCGCTCCCGATAATCTTCAATTAGCTGAAAGCTTAGCAATGATGCTGGATAAAGGTTCAGGCAATTACCGCTTTACAGATCCTGCCAGAGCGGGTCAGGCTAATCCCGCGCTAGTGAGTTCAAGTGATGTTGCAGCGTTAAAACAACAGTTAATAGACGCCATAAACGGTGAGGATTTTACCTTCGCATTACTGGAAGCAATGAGCGAGCAAGGTATACCCGAGTATCCTCTTGAGGATGAGGTTAGCTTAGAGCAAATCTCAAATGAGTTTGCCGCTGGTATAAGCTTTGCCCCTGCACCTGGGGTTAGAGCATTAATATGTGATGGCAAACGCGGGCTTCCTCGTGCGCTTTACGTCAACGGCAGTCAATTCGCTTTTTCTAAACGTGACCAAGAATGGTTTGAAGTGTTGGCATCAGGCAGCATTTTGAACGCAACTTGTTGCCAAGATGCCCCCTCTTTTACATTTTTAGAAACCTTAACTACACTTATAAATAATGGTTACTGGGAATGGTTCGAGGGTTAACAGGTAAGTATGGCGTTTACTATACAAAACGTCGATTGGGAAAAGGATAAACATCGACTTAAAGCACTGAGGGAACATGTTTTTGTTTTAGAGTGGCGCGTGCCTGAAGCGAGCGAGTTCGACGAGCACGACCACTCTGCATGTCATGTACTTATTATTAACGATGAAAACGAACCCATTGCTACCGGGCGATTAACCCAACGAGGTGAACTAGGTCGAATTGCCGTTAAGCGCTGCCACCGAACACTCTCTGTTTATCGTGCTTTGTTTGAAGCCTTAATAACCGCCGCCAAGCGAAATAACGTTCCTAATATTAGAGTGATATGCAACCTTGAAAGCGTGTCATATCATAAGTCCATTGGCTTTACACCAGACGGTCAGGTTTTTATGGATGCTGGTGTACCGAGACAAAGATTGAAATGCCCGGCAGAGCGGTTTCCCCTGCCGGACGTTACGCAGCTTCATTAACCTTGTGGAATTGAGGTATAAGAAAAAGCCGGACTATTATTGGCCCCAAAAATCTGGGGTATTTTGCATGGTAAACAAGCTCTCAGCTCGATTAACTAAAAGTTCGCCAAATGCCTTCTGGCTTTCATCAGCACCCTCAGCGTTAATCAAGTTTTCAGCTTTCATTTGCCAGTGCATAGCAAAATGACGCAACACTTCTTTTGCATCTTTTGCATTGTCCACCGACGTATAGTCAGTAGGCAGGTCGCCGCTTATTACCCAATAAAGTTTTCCGTCCATCGCTCTTATTTTCCAGACAGCCAGGTATGGCATTAAGTAACGGCTTTCTTCGGTAATTACTGTGTCAAACAGTACGCCATTTTCGGCTAAGAATTTGTTAGCTTTTTGAAATTGTTCTCTTACCCAATCTGCACGTTCTTCTTCGCTGATAGGTTGTCTTTCTTGTTGTTCAGCCATGGTTTCTCTCTTTCTTATCGTTTTTTATTTGCGTAATCTTGATGTCCACGCATTGATGTCTTCTCACGCATAATTTCTTAGAGCAGAGGGCATTGAATGCAGCGCCTCGTGCTTGTGTATCTGCCTTCCTTTGTACTGTATTTCTAGCGAGCTTTCCACTGCAATAAGGCTAATGGTTACCCATTGGCATTCAAACGATTACTAATTCGACAATATCTTAGTATTTGCTGCAAACACCTATATCGAAAGGTATAGCACAAACATTTACATTTTTATCATTGGCAAAGAAATACTTTTGAGTAAGACTAACAATATATTTTCTATTTTAACCGAGTTCTGACGTATGCGTATATTAAGGCTAACGCTAGGGGCAATCTTGTTTGTTGGCGGAATTATTTTAACTTTACTCCCAGGCTCTATACTTTTGGTTGTATCTGGCTTGGTTCTTTTGAGTTATGACTGGCCACGAGCAAGGGGTTGGCTCAAATTTAGCCAAAGGGCGATGACGTTAAGTGCGCGCAAACTAGACCGATTTCTTTTAATGAGAAAGCTTCGCTAGTTTCTCTTTTTGTAAGCGATTATGTGCCCCTCCTAGACAAGGTCAAATTTCACATTCCTTGGCAGCGAAACTGTCGGCGTTGCTATCTCATTTTGTCGCAACCACTTAACATTTAATCTTATGTAAATGCGTAATAATGTAATGCGTGTTAACGTATTCTAAAGTATTAATTGCGAAGCCTTTAACAATAAAAGTAGTGGCGTATATCTTTGAATGTTCTGCATCTTAGATAGTTCGTATCATCAGGCAATGTAACCGTATCGATATGATTCTGTGTAGTGCGTTTACCCCGCATTGCGCTGCTTGGGTAGGCCATATTTAAACCATCTGGCCCCAGTCATATCTTTCGCTTACCAATGGAGACAAGACCATGATCACGTTTACCGTTAATGGTAACAAACACGAATTTTCTGGTGATCCATCAACACCAGTGTTGTGGTACCTTCGTGACGAATTAAACCTTACAGGACCTAAGTTTGGCTGTGGTATGGCGCAATGTGGCGCTTGTACTGTTCATATTGACGGTATGGCACAACGCTCTTGCGTATTGCCTGTCTCTGCCGTTCAAGGCAGAAAAATTACCACTATTGAAGGACTTAGCGAAAATGGTGAGCACCCCGTTCAAAAAGCGTGGGTAGAACACAAAGTACCACAATGTGGTTTCTGTCAGTGTGGTCAAATCATGCAAGCTGCCAGCCTGTTATCGACCAACCCAACACCAAGCGACGAAGAAATTGTTCAGAACATGTCTGGCAATATCTGCCGATGCGGAACCTACCCTCGCATTCATAAAGCCATTAAGTCAGCATCGAAATCCATGACCAGCAATGCAGGCGTGAGCTACTTTGACCCAACCCAAGCGGGGGAAGAAGCATGAGTGAAAATACTTATTTTGACATGAATCGCCGCAGCTTTTTGAAATCCACAGCGGCCGCAGGCGCGTTAGTCCTTGGCACCTACTTTATGGGTGGTGCGCCACGTGCTATGGCTGGAGTTTTGGCGAAACCAGCAGAAAACGCAAAGCGCGCAAACTTGTTTATTGCACTTCGTCCTGACGGCATGGTTGAAGTAACGTGTCACCGCAGCGAAATGGGTCAACAGATCCGTACTGCTATTGCCCAGATAGTCGCTGATGAAATGGAAGCAGCGTGGGACAAAGTCGTTGTTATTCAGGGCAAAGGCGACCCTAAGTACGGTGACCAAAACACCGATGGCTCGCGTAGTATTCGCTTTAATATGCAGCGTCTTCGAGAAATGGGCGCAAGCGTGCGTTATATGATGCAGCATGCAGCAGCTAAGCGTTGGGGTGTTGAGCCAAGTACCTGTGTTGCCGAGCAGCATGTGGTAACACACACTTCAGGTAAAACGCTTGCTTATAAAGATTTAATAGACGATGCATTAACCATTACGCCGCCAGAAGCAGACAAGCTTACGCTTAAAGAAAGGAAAGAATGGCGTTACATTAATACCGGTATGGCGCATATCGATCTTCAAGATATCGTTACTGGTAAAGCCACCTTTGCCGCCGATGTGCGCGAGCCAAAAGCACTTGTTGCTATAATCGAACGCCCACCTGTAGTGGGCGGTAAGGTGAAAAGCTTTAATGCTGACAAGGCTAAAGCAGTAAAAGGTGTTGTCGACATTATTGAAATTCCAGCCCCTAAAGGTGCGCCTCAGTTCCAGCCTAAAGGTGGAATTGCAATTATTGCAAACAACACATGGGCAGCGTGGCAAGGCCGTAAGGCGCTAGAAGTGACTTGGGACGATGGTGCAAACGGCGACTATAACTCAGCGAACTTTAAAGAGCAGCTGCTTAACACAGTAAATGCACCTCAAGCGCTTGTTAGAGAAAAAGGCGATGCGTTGAGCGTTTTAGAAAAAGCCAGCGACAAGCTGGTTGCTGACTATTACTTGCCGCATTTAGCACAAGCTCCCATGGAGCCACCATGCGCTACTGCCATGTACCATAAAGATCGCGTTGACGTGTGGGCCGCAACACAAAATCCGCAGGCTGATATGGAAACCGTGGGCGCTATGGTTGGCATGGACAAGGAAAAAATCAACGTTCACGTTACCATGTTGGGTGGCGCATTTGGGCGTAAGTCTAAGCCTGACTTTTCTGCTGAAGCTGCATTCCTTTCAATGAAAACGGGCAAACCAATCCGCGTTCAATGGACCCGTGAAGACGACATTCAGCACGGTTTCTACCATGCAGTGTCTGCACAGCATGTTGAAGCAGCGCTTACTAAAGATGGCAAAATTGACGCTTATCTTCACAGAACCGCGTTTTCACCCATTGCCTCTACTTTCCAAGAAGGAGCCAACGCGCCGTTTAGCTTTGAGTTAGATTTGGGCTTTACAGACAATCCAATTCTTACACCAAATATGAAGCTAGAACGCGGTGAAGCACCAGCAAAAGCGCGTATTGGATGGATGCGTTCTGTATCAAATATTTTTCACGCTTTTGCCGTTCAGTCGTTTATCAATGAAGCGGCGCACAAGGCAGGTAAAGACGCGAAGGATTACCTCTTAGAAGTTATCGGCCCTGACAGAGTTATCGATGTTACCGAGCAAAAAGCCGAATACAACAACTATTGGGGTGATAAATCGGTTTATCCACTGGATACAGGGCGCCTGCGCAATGTTATCGAGAAAGTGGCTGACATGGCTGGTTGGGGTCGAGAGATACCAAAAGGCCGCGGCCTTGGGATAGCAGCGCACCGCAGCTTCCTAACATATGTAGCCACTGTGGTGGAAGTTGAGGTGTCTGACGCGGGCGAGCTAAACGTAATTAAATCATGGGTGGCCATTGATGCAGGTACTGTGGTTAATACAGACACGGTGAAAAACCAAACGCAAGGCGGCTCAGTATACGGTATTACCACCGCCATCAGTGACGGTATTACCTTTGATAAAGGTCGTGTACAGCAAAGTAACTTTCACAACTACCGTGTGCCGCGTATGAGCGATTCACCACTAGAGGTAGACGTAGAAGTAATTGAAAGCGATGCACCGCCAGCCGGTGTAGGTGAACCAGCAACGCCGGTATACGCACCAGCGCTCTGTAATGCCATTTTTGCGGCGTGTGGTAAGCGTATTCGTCAATTACCTATCGGTAACCAGCTAAAAGCATAAGCTCCTAAATAACCAGCACCGCCATGAGTGAAATCTCAAAGCCATGGTTTAAGTATTTAAAAAGGGTAAACACATCATGTGTTTACCCTTTTCTTATCGGTGTACTTTTATACCCCTTTACGTTTGCTGCATGTCCACGTTTAGCTAGGGAACTTACAAACGCCTTCTGCGTGGGGAATTATCTATCCAAAGTAGTACAAGGTTCACTTTGGACGCTAAGCATGCTCTCGTTGTTACGTTTATTTAGAATCAAAATTTGGTAAAAAAGGTCAGGATTTTTTAAAACACTTCAAGGATGAGAGTAAAGACAGTAAAGGTTGTAGATGCTTAAGCAGAAGCACGCTAGGGAGATAACGATGCACGCGACGAAAAGATGGACGAAAATACCGTAACTTGCGTAAGCAAATACCGCACAAATCAAACCAATAGTGAATTCTACAAGGGCTGCTTCACAAAGGGTTCTTATATTAGTGATTACTGGTTGAGCAAAAAATTTGAACCGATAAGCCATTTTTCTTCCCTTCCCTGTATCTAAAATATTGCTAACGTTATTTGACTACACTAGCACATAAATTGAAACTCAAGGAAAAAGCCTTACCCGAAAAGACCAACCAAAAACTGAAAGTCGAAGTGTAGACTTTCAAAATTTCTTTTTAACCAAACAAAAAACTCGGACTATTTAAGCCCGAGTTTAACAACTAGATATTCACTCGTAGTTGCGTTCCATCCACATCAACTGCATTTTAAGTTCGTTAATTTCTTTTTGGGCTTGCGCCAACTGCTCTACCACAGAGCCTGATTGCATAACATTTTCTTCGGAAGTGTTTACTGAAACCGCGCTGTCATTATGTGCCATGAGAATTCAACCAAGTTATTTATTAATGAAAGATTCAAAGTGAAAGTCACCATGTAATATTACATTTTTAATTACACAAAGTCATGTTTTCAGCACACAAAAACGCATACTTTTGCTAAATAACCATAGTTTTTTTGAGGAATGTAATACGCGACTTCAATAACCTAAATCTTCAAGTAACTTCAGTAACAATCAAAAAAAAAGAGACCCGAAAGTCTCTTCTAAAAGTTGTTAAAGCTGGTTCTAAAGTAAGACTAACTATGAGCCAAACATTTATCTAATTAAGAACCATCGCGTTACGCCGTTAGCCGTGTTTTTCTGCAAGGTATAACCACGTTTCTACAACTGTATCTGGGTTTAGTGATACTGAATCGATACCTTCTTCCACCAACCAGGCGGCAAAATCTTCATGGTCGGATGGACCTTGACCACAAATGCCTACGTATTTTCCACGCTTCTTCGCAGCCCGAATTGCCATTGAAAGCAATGCTTTAACTGCTTCGTCACGCTCGTCAAACAAGTGCGCAATAAGGCCGCTATCACGGTCTAGACCTAGGGTAAGCTGCGTTAAGTCGTTAGAACCAATAGAGAAACCATCGAAAATGTCTAGGAACTTATCTGCAAGCAATGCATTTGATGGAAGTTCGCACATCATAATAACGCGAAGTCCATTTTCACCTTTCTTCAAACCTTGCTCTTCTAGAAGCTCGATAACTTTACGACCTTCTTCTAGCGTGCGTACGAACGGGATCATGATCTCAACATTGGTTAAGCCCATTTTGTTGCGAACCCGTTTAATTGCTTCACATTCAAGGGCAAAACAATCGCGAAAATCTTCAGAGATGTAGCGGCTTGCACCACGGAAACCCAACATTGGGTTTTCTTCGTCTGGCTCGTATTGATAACCGCCCACTAAGTTGAAGTATTCGTTCGATTTGAAATCTGACATACGAACAATAACTTTCTCTGGCGAGAATGCAGCACCAATGGTCGAAATACCTTCTACCAATTTCTCGATGTAGTATTCCGTTGGCGATTCGTAGCCTGCAATCATATCGCTAATTTCTTCTTTCAGCTCTTCAGGCTGGCTGTCGAAATTAAGTAGTGCTTTAGGGTGCACACCAATCATGCGGTTGATAATAAACTCAAGGCGAGCAAGGCCAACACCCGCGTTTGGCAAGCGAGCAAAATCAAATGCGCGATCAGGATTACCCACGTTCATCATAACTTTAAGCGGAAGGTCAGGCATTGCGTCAATGCGTGATGTCACAACGTCGAACTCCAGTTCGTCACCGTAGATAAAACCGGTGTCACCTTCAGCACAAGACACAGTGATTTTATCGCCAGTATTAATACTGTCAGTGGCATTGCCACAACCAACCACCGCTGGAATGCCTAACTCACGTGCGATGATAGCCGCGTGACACGTACGGCCGCCACGGTTGGTAACAATAGCAGACGCCTTCTTCATGATAGGCTCCCAGTCAGGGTCTGTCATGTCAGTGACCAGAACATCACCCGCCTGGATCTTGTCCATCTCTTCAATTGAATCAAGTACCTTTGCTACACCAGCGCCGATTTTGTGACCAATTGCGCGGCCTTCAACAACAATGTTGCTTTGACCTTTTAATTGGAAGCGCTCAATGCTTTGTGAGTCTTCACGGCTGCGTACTGTTTCTGGACGAGCCTGAACAATGTAAAGCTTGCCGTCTGCGCCGTCTTTGGCCCATTCAATGTCCATAGGACGCTTGTAGTGCTGTTCAATAATTTGTGCCTGCTTAGCAAGCTCCATAACTTCTTCGTCGGTTAACGAGAAGGTTTTGCTGTCAGCAGCATCAATATCAACAATAGATACTTGTTTACCGTGTGCTTCATCATCTGAATACACCATCTTGGTTAGCTTACTACCAAGGTTACGACGAACGATAGCTGGAAGACCTTTGTCTAGCGTTGGCTTGTGTACGTAGAATTCGTCAGGGTTAACCGCACCCTGCACCACCATTTCACCTAAACCGAATGAGCTGGTTATAAATACAACGTCTTCAAAGCCAGATTCTGTATCGATAGTAAACATAACGCCTGATGAAGCGATGTCACTGCGCACCATACGCTGAATACCAGCGGATAGCGCCACGCCTTTATGGTCGTAGCCTTGGTGAACACGATAAGAAATAGCGCGGTCGTTAAATAGCGATGCAAACACGTGCTTTATAGCCACAAGCACGGCTTCATAACCTTTAACGTTTAGGAAAGTCTCTTGTTGTCCTGCGAATGACGCATCTGGCATATCCTCTGCGGTAGCAGACGAACGCACTGCAAATGAGGCCTCTTCACCAGCATCACCCTGTAGCGTGACAAACGCAGTTTTGATTTCTTCTTCTAATTTGCCTTGGAATGGCGTATCGATGATCCACTGGCGAATGTTCTTACCTGCTTCGGTAAGGGCATTTACATCGTCTACGTCTAACGAGTCTAAGACTTCGTGGATACGAGCTTCTAAGCCGCTTTGCTCTAGAAACTCATTAAATGCTTCGGCGGTGGTAGCAAAACCACCCGGCACCTGCACACCGGCGTTAGCCAGGTTTGAAATCATCTCGCCTAATGATGCATTTTTGCCGCCTACGCGACCCACATCATGCATGCCCAGTTCTTGATACCAAAGTACGTATTCTTGCACAGCCCAAGCCTCCAGCTTTTTTATGTGTAGGGTATGAGGTTAATTTCAGGTTTGTGCTTTTTATCACCTGAAACTCATCAAATTGTTGTCGATATGTGGCGAAAACCACTGTTAACGCTGTCCATTAGTTTTGACAGCAAACCTTTGAAATTTGCCGTCATTCACAAGAACCGTGTAGCTTTTCGACGAAATCATCTTAGAATGGGGAAATTCAGAAAGTAAACCCTTTATTACTTTTGTAATAAAATTACACCAATGTTAAGGATATGTTGTGCGCACAGCTTTTTATATTTCAGATGGTACAGCCATCACTGCAGAGGTCTTTGGCCACGCCCTGCTTTCTCTGTTTCCTGTTTCTTTCAATCACAACACTATTCCTTTCGTTGAAACTGAGGAACAAGCTCACAAAGTTTTACAGCAAATTTCTGAAAGTTTTCAAGACACCGGAGAGAGGCCGCTTGTTTTTTATACAATTGTGAATGTAGATATTCGCAAAATAATCTCTAAATCCGTGGGCATTAACTATAATTTTCTCGATCAATTTGTTGCGCCCTTAGAAAAAGTATTAGGGGTTCCCTCAAAACCAGAAAAACATCGTACACACAGTATCCACGAAACCACCTACGATATTAGAATTGAAGCCGTAAATTACGCGTTGGCCAATGACGACGGTTCCAACCTAAAAGACTACGACGAAGCCGATATTATACTTACCGGCGTTTCACGCTCAGGAAAAACGCCTACAAGCTTGTACTTAGCACTTCAGTACGGCATCAAAGCAGCTAACTACCCTTTTACAGAGGAAGATATGGGCGACATGCTGAAGCTTCCCCCTGCTCTACGACGATACAAGCATAAACTCTTTGGGTTAACTATTGCAGCGGATAGACTCCATCAAATACGTTCTGAGCGCCGTGCAAACAGCAAATATGCGTCGCTACCACAATGTCGAATGGAACTTCGTGAAGTAGAGAACTTGTATAGAAAGGAAAAGATCCCGTTTTTGAATAGCACCAAATATTCTATTGAAGAAATTTCGGCAAAGATTTTAGCCGAGACTGGACTGAAACGCCGTAAGTATTAGTGAATCTAACAATTGGTAAACAAAAAAGCGTGCCGCAATGTGCATTTTGCCTGCAGCTAATCGAAATGAACCTAACGATTAATGCGGTGCGTTATCTTTTACCAATTTTCGGTAGCGCGATAACTGTAAAGATGGAAGCCCCTCAACAGATATTTGCTTGAGCCAACGTCTCGCTTTTTCAGGGTCGTTGCCAAGCGTAGCGTTTTCCGCTATCCGTAACTTAATACTGTTAATTTGAGCGATATCCTCCGCTTGCTCCGCACATGCTAAACCATTCAGGAAAGCCTGCTCTGCCTCCTGATAATTCCTATTGTTGCGAAGCGCTACAGCATAATTGCTGTAGGCAACGGCCTGCTGCTGCAGGTTAGGTACCTTCAACGCCCAATGTAACGATTTAACTCGATATTCGATATGTTTTGCATTGTCGCCTTCTTTCAATGCTATGTGCCCCAGTTCAGCAAATATTTCTTGGTAGAAAAAAGGTGCATCGTAGTTTTCTCTTTCAAGTTGTTCGGCAAAGTCCTGTGCTTCTCTTGCTTTACCCAGTACGGCTAGAAGATTTAGAATCCTTATACCCACTTGAGGAGACGGCATCTTTATATATTGTGCTTTTAATCCCGTCAAAGACTCGGTTAGTGCTGCTCTCGCTTCGTCTTCTCGGCCGTTAGCCCTTAGCCATTTTCCAAAAAACAAAGACACCAGCGGCTCGTACTCTGATACTCCTTCTAAATTAGAGGTTTCAAGCCAAGGCCTGAGAAGCGCATAAAGCTCACCGTAGCGTTGAACATTAAATAAGATATCAAACTTTCTTATTTGAAGATCCCACCATGGGAGTGTGTTTTTCTCTAATTGATTTTGTAATACGCTTATTTTCGCTAAGCACTTGTCAACGCTTTCTTCGCAAAGAGGCTGGATGTCTTTTGTGGCGGCGTTTGCATGAAATACAAAAAGCGCAAAGAATAATAAAATGCTGAGTGATAGTTTTTTTATCATTACTAGCGAAAGCTCTTATTTTGTATGCAGTATACGTCAAAAGCAGTGCCTGTAATAGTTAACAAGAGAACCCATAGATTCTCTTTAAATAAAAAGACCGTCGTGTTGATGGGGAGTATCAATTAGCCGCATCGCACTTAGCAGCAACCCGATTCGCATTTTTCCAAACTCAACGTTTTATACCTAAAATTATTTTCACATAAACGTTGAGGAAAATCGTAATCGTTGAATCAGCTGCGCTAATTAAAAAACAGGTTTGTTTCGCAAAACATAGCCTGCCTTCTTTTACTTACTGGGCATTACTCACTTCTTCAAAATGTGTTAACGGGCGCTGGTTACGTCAAGCACTGCTTTTAACTCCCCCAAATCAGATTCAAAAGGTTTCCACTGCCCCATCCCCGTCTTGTAGATAGGTTGACGAACCTGCTCTGAACTTGGTGTTTTAATGACTCTTTTGGTTTTATGAAACGCTAGGCAGTTATCTTCAAAGGCTAAGCCACAAAAATCAAGAATGCGTTTAACCTGACCTTCCAAATCATCTAGGACATCTTCATGCTGCACTGTCAGAATCTCGCCAGGCAATACTTCATTCCAGTGGGCCATGAGTTCTTCATAAGCATTGTAATAGCGACCAATGTCATCAAGTGAATAGCTAAATTCCTGCCCTTCGCCAAAGAGTTGTTTAAAGCCGCTAAAACAGCAGTCCATGGGGTTTCTTCGTGCATCAATAATCTTTGCGTTGGGCAATATCTTTTTTATAAGCCCAATATGAATGAAATTGTTAGGCATTTTATCAATAAAGAAAGGCGCACCTTGTCGATAGGCTTGGGTTTGCTGTATATATTGCTCACCTAGTTTTGACAGTGTTTCTTCGCTCAATGCTGATACATTTAATGGGTAAGGCGTAGTTTGATGACTGAGTGACGACGCTATCCCTAATATGTCGTGCAGCTCCATCGTACCGTCCACTTGAGAGTGCGACGCGAGGATCTGCTCAAGAAGAGTTGAACCTGCCCGAGGAAGACCAACAATAAAAATAGGATCGGACGCCTGGCAGCCTTGCGCTTTGTTAAAGCTTTCCTTTGTAAAAGCCTGCTGCTGAGCCTGTAATGCCTTCTCAGTTTTAGCAATATCGAATTGTAGCGTACGCTTTTTAAGGCTATTACCCCGCGCATAATACTCAAACGCGCGGGAAGCATTTGCTCTGTCTTCGAATCCCTTTCCTAAAGCAAAGCAAATGTGAATTTCATCATCCAATTTTGTCGCATCAGCATCTACCAGCGTGACCATTTGCCTGATCAGGGCATCACTAAACCGATAGGTTTTTGTGTTCGCTAAGCTCCAGTATGCATCGCCAAAGTCCTTTTCAAATACAATGGCTTTCTCATAAGCCTGTATTGCATCGTCAATATCTCCTTTAGCTTTTAGGGCATGCCCTAACGCTACCCAAACTGCAGGCCTATCCTCGCTATCTTTTAGTAACTCTTTATAAAGATTAATGGCTTGCTCTAACTCACCTATACCAACAAGCGCGTGCGCCAAGCCTACTTTTACGGTGAAGTTGTCTGGTGATTGTCTGAGTCGCTTGCTAGCTACAGTCGCGGCATCAGGAAATTTACCCATTTTAGATAACAGGTTTTGGTAGGCAGCGGCAGCTCTGTCATTTTCTGGGTATAAAGTGACACAGCTTTCTAATAGAAATTCAGCGTCGCTATATACTTTCAATTGAATCCCAATTTCGGCAAGCAACATCATTGCTTCAGGGTGATGCTCATGACTAGCTAGAAATTGTCGACATACTTGTTCAGCTTTGTGCAATTGCCCTTCGTGCATTAGATCTGTAGCGCCTAATAGCGGCTTGGGCAACGATGTAAGAAATGCAATTTGCTGCTGACAAAGCGCTAGTGCTTGTGTTTGATCATCTGCTTTATACACTTTTTCAAGCTGAAGCCATGCCGTTAATAACGCTGGATTAAAACGTGTGGCCTGATAAAAACTATGCGCAGCCTTTTTTCGATCAGAAGACAAGTAACAGTAGCCCAGTTCTTGATAAGCCCGGGCGTAATTTGGGAAGTATGCAATGAGTTCATTTAACGTTTCGATGGCGCTGTTTACATCAGCCAATAGACGGTATGCTACCGCTTTTAAATATAGCACCTCTTTGAGCGTATTTTGGCTTACACCCAACGGCTCTTTAGCCCGTCGCAGCATGTCATTGCATCCAGAAATGACGGCTTGATGCTGTGATTGCATAAGCCCTTGCTTTAACTGCTGTATTTCTTTTTGTTCTTCTAGTGTCATTAAAAACGCCTGTTTTTAAATTAGCGTAAAAACAAAAAACGGCGAACTCGTAGAGCTAGCCGTTCCAAAAATTGGGGGCTAACTCACCTTCATTTACTTAAAAGTCATGAAGGCGTATTGCCCCTGCAACGTTAATTGCTAATCGTAAATCGCCAATTTAGCTTTACTAACTTAACCTTAATAGTAATCGTATGAGAAACGAAGACCAATAGTACGCGGCCTATTTGTTACTACCTTAGGCGTGAATTGCTGCGTATCAATATTCAAAATTGCACGCTCATCAAACACGTTATCAATGTAAAGCTCGGCTTTCCATACGTCGTTTGTTACGCCAACAGCAAGGTTCGTCAGGATATAGGACTCCTGTACGTAACGGCCACCACGGAATGTTTCACCATTTGAATCGGTATAAGTGACCCCTTCAAACACGTCGGCTTCTTGTTCAATCTTAAGGCCTGAACCTGTGCCGTAAATAAGCGACGTTGCATCTTCCATTACATAGGCATCCATAACCATACCTGCCAAGCGGTCGCCAGTATAGCTTACAGAGCCGTTCACATACCCACGCTTATCACCTTCAAGTTCGAAGAAGTAACGTGCGTTAATATTGCCAGAGAATTTCGCTGAGTATGGAAGCTCTGAACCAACACCAGCAGCGATACCTTCAAGTTCTGAGTTTACGCGAGTTAATTCGGTATCCAATACACTGAAAGCAGCATTAATGATAAGGTCATCAGTGGCAAGCCAAGTCATGTCAGCATCAATACCCTTAATCTCAGCATCGCCTACATTGTCGGTGAATACCAAGAACGAGATATTAGTAGGGTCGAAGCGCGACGTTTGCAGTTCTTCAATTTCAGAATAATAAGCCGTAGCATTTACTCGGAATTGACCATCAAAGAAGTCACCTTTGAGACCCAATTCGTAGTTATCTAGCGTATCCGTTGTGGAATATACAGGAATACGGAAGTTTTCAAATTTACCAGACTGATTCGTTGCCAGGCCACCACCAACACGGTTAGTAACTGGAGGTCGGAAGCCTTCTGAATAGTTAGCGAATAGTAATACGTCTTTGTTAACCTTCCAGTCTAGCGAGAACTTAAAAATAGTGTCGTCTACGGTTAGCACGCCCTTGTCGTCTAACAGGTCTACCTCTAACTGCCCGCTTTGAATAGCCGCTGCTACTGCATCAGGGTCTAGTCCAACGGCCGCAAGCTCATCTGGGTCTTGTGTACCGAACGCACGAATACGTCGCGTTACGTCAACGGTTGACGTTGAGCCTACGTAGATATCATCGATTTCATACCAACGTGCGCCAATACTTGCTGTAATCGTGTCGGTAATATCATATTCCAGCTGACCAAATACGGCGATTTGTTCAATGGTGTGCGTGATATCGTTGATAAAGCTCACTTCAGAAGGGAAAGGGCCACCATCACTATTAATGCCTTCATTTCCTACTAGGGTACGTTGAAGGTTATCAAACCCGAATGTCGTCATTTCTGTATTGGCAATCTTGAACTGACCAACAGTTGCAACTTCTTGTTCGTCATAGAACAGTCCAGCCGTCACCCGCCATGGCGTATCCATGGTGGTATTGAAACGAATTTCGTGAGTATTACGGGTAGAAGATGTGTCTTCTTTATAATATTTGGTTGGATCTAAACAACGCTCGTCTGCGGTGTTATCAGGCGTATCGTAGTGGTTACACACGTAATACGCGGAGAATAAGCCGCCGTTTGTATAGCCTGTATAGTCCGCTAGCGTATCAATTTCGCGGTCTAAATAACCACCGGTATATACCACGTTCAGTTTTTCTAAACGCCCTTCAAGCGTCCACGTAGTTAAACCGAATTCGTCTTTATTCTCTTCTTGCTGGAAACGCAGCGCCGAGCTTTCACCTTCAAGTGTAGGGTCGTAGGCAAATACACCTTCTGTGTCTAATGTCTGTTGGGTGTGCTGTACAAGCAAGTCCCAGTCATCATTAAAATGATAAGATAATCCAAAACGCGCACCTGTGTACATCGCATCGTTGAAGTCTTCTTCGACAAGAGCATCGTTTTGTGGGGAAACAACGGCCGCGTCGGTATTAGAATTAATATTCGGATTGGTAATTCTGTTTGCGTCCATGCCCACCGGATCTGCTAATGGACCACCTGAAATGCGGTCAATAACCACAGCACTGCCAATGTAGCCACCCTCGCCCGGCACATTCATGACATTGTCTATCCAACCGCCTTGTTTGTCATTGTACGCGGCAACACGAACTGCTAGGTCGTCGGTAAGCGGCATATTGAAATACGCTTGTACCGAGTTGCTCATTTCACCGTCTTTAGTAAAACCGATGTTGGTATCGAAACCTGCAGCGAAGCTCGTGTGCTCAGGTTTATTGGTGATTAAACGAATAGTGCCCGCCTGTGAACTAGCGCCAAACAATGTGCCCTGTGGCCCAGGAAGTACCTCTACACGTTGAACGTCTGTAGCGTAAACATCTAAATTACGCCCTGCCATAGATACTGGCATTTCATCAAGATAGAAGGCTACGGATGGCTGTAACGCCTGTACCGAAGACAACATGATATTAGATTGGGTTGTTGCAGCACCGCGAATGTAGATTTCATTCTGGCCTGGACCTGTGCCCTGGAATACCACGTTAGGTAAAAATTCAACATAATCTTGGAAATTGTCTATTCCAAGATTTTCCAGTGCTTTGCCGTTAAGTGCAGTCACCGCAACCGGAACGTCTTGAATAGATTCACTTCGTTTGGTGGCGGTAACTTCAATGGTTTCAAGTTTAGCAGGCGCGTCTGATTCTTGCGCAGCCAGAGAGGTAGATGCCAGTGCAGCGATGATGGCACAGCTAAGCTGAGTTTTTCGCATTTGTGTGTATTTCCTTCAATTGTTTTTTATTCTTCGGACTGTGTTTACTTCAAACACATATCAAAAAGATCATATATTACGATACACCATCTCTTATTTATTTCTACTCTAACGATTATTTTTTAACCGTAAAACCAAAAAACTTACCACAAAGTCTATATATCAAAGATAAATAACAGACTTTTTCAATTAGGATTCAACACCAAACCCGACAATAGATACATATCGAATTATTTCATCTGATATTTATTAAAAGTGCTCCATGCTGTATATTTCGCCGTAATAACCTAAGTTGAAACAAAAGGTGAAAGGAAATTACTGCGTGATTGAAAACCAAAAGAAATCTCCACTCAATAAGCCGGTGTTTATTACATCGTCAGCATTGATTCTATGCTTACTTATCTTCGCCGCAGGCGCTCCTGAAGCTGCGGATGCGATCTTCCAAAAGCTACAGAGCGCAATTGTCACTAACGGCAGTTGGTTTTATGTGTTTACTGTCGCAGTGATAGTAGTATTTGTTGTTTTCTTAGGCATGTCGCGCTACGGCGAGATTAAACTAGGTCCAGATCACGCAAGCCCCGAATTTGGTTTTGGGACATGGCTAAGTATGCTATTTGCTGCTGGAATGGGAATTGGGCTTATGTTTTTCGGCGTTGCCGAGCCTTTAATGCACTTTTTAGCGCCCCCTACGGCGCAGGCTGAAAGCATTGACGCCGTTCGCGAAGCAATGAAAACTACGTTTTTCCATTGGGGTGTTCATGCTTGGGCAATTTATGCGGTCGTAGCGCTGATTTTGGGCTATTTTGCGTACCGTCAAAACTTACCTCTTACACTGCGTTCTGCTTTATATCCGTTAATTGGTGACCGGATTTACGGCTGGCCTGGACACATCGTTGATATATTCGCGGTCACATCAACAGTTTTTGGTGTATCAACGTCGCTTGGCTTCGGCGCTTCGCAAGTAAATGCGGGTTTTAACTATTTATTTGGTTTACCGTCAAATACTGGTGTTCAAATAGCTATAATGGCAGGTGTTGTTGGTTTAGCCGTTATTTCTGTAACTACTGGCTTGGAAAAAGGCATCCGCCGTCTGTCAGAAACCAATATGGTTTTAGCCTTACTGCTACTTTTAATTGTTCTTGTTTTAGGCCCAACCGTATTTTTACTGCAAGCCTTTATGCAAAACACTGGAGCTTACTTATCTGATTTAGTACGTAACACATTTAACCTGTTCGCCTATGAGAAAACAGACTGGATTGGCGGTTGGACTATTTTCTACTGGGGTTGGTGGTTAGCATGGGCACCGTTTGTAGGCCTGTTTATCGCGCGTATTTCTTACGGTAGAACCATTCGTGAATTTGTAATGGGCGTACTGCTTATTCCATCAGCATTTACACTATTTTGGATGACCGTATTCGGCAACGCCGCTATCGATCAGGTGTTGGTACAAGGTAAAGACGTACTGGCCCAAATGGTAAATGAAGATACCTCAGTGGCACTGTTTGTATTCTTGGAGCAGTTCCCTTTCTCTTCAGTGCTAAGCCTTATTGCAGTATTGATGGTCATCGTTTTCTTCGTAACCTCTTGCGACTCGGGAGCTATGGTTGTTGACATGTTATGTTCACACGGTGAAAACAACACCCCGCTATGGCAGCGAGTTTACTGGGCTGTTGGCGTTGGTGTCGTGAGTTCAGTGTTACTATACGCCGGTGGACTTGGCGCGCTGCAAACTATGACGATTGCAGCTGCCCTACCATTTGCCATTGTGTTGCTTATCGCCATATCGGGCTTATTGAAAGCGCTGCGTATCGAGGCGTATAAGCGTGAAAGTTTACAAGTGCTAACGGGTACACCGCAGCATAATGATTCAGATAAAAACTGGAAAGAACGCCTTGAAAATATTGTGACCTTTCCGGATGAAACCGCCGTTCGTCGTTATATAAACAAAGTGGTTAAACCCGCGCTTACTGAGGTAAGTGAAGAGTTTAAAGCGCAACAGTTTGAAATAAAGATTGAAGATACGGACGAAGCGCTCATTTTGACTGTTGATATGGGTAATGACCCTGAATTCATATATGCTGTGCACCCAGTGCCGACAGAACAGCCTGAATTTGGTCCAAGTGATACGCCAGCACTGGACGAAAACGAAAAGGCCACGTACTATCGCGCCGAAGTGCACTTGAGTGAAGGTGGTCAAAACTATGATATTATGGGCTGGTCGAAGATTTCGGTCATTAATGACGTCATCGATCACTATCATAAGCACCAACATTTTATTCATTTGCTTAAGTAACCGATAGGTTACGCATTTGTTGGAAGTAACATGCGAAAAGAAGAAGAACTATTAGTAGCACTACGGCGCGTAATACGCGCTGTAGACCTACGCAGCAAGCAGCTAAGTAAACATGTAGGTTTAACAGGCCCACAGTTATTGGTAATGCAAAATATTGAAGAACGCCCGGGTATAATGGTGCGCGAAATTGCAGAGAATATTAACTTAAGTCCTGCAACCATCACGAATATTCTAGATAGACTAGAATCACGAGACTTAGCTACGCGCATAAGAAGTACGCAAGATAAACGAAAAGTGGGCGTATTCTTAACCGAACGCGGCAAAGAGGCAGTGGTTGACGCACCTCGCCCGCTTCAAGAACACTTTGTGGAGCGTTTTTCGCAGCTTAAAGAGTGGGAGCAAAGCCAAATGGTCGCTACCGTTCAGCGTATTGCTAGCATGATGGACGCTGAAGATATTGATGCCTCACCTTTCTTGGAACTAGGCAGCATTTCAGAAAAAAGCTAATAGCCTTTGTCTTCTTTAAAAAAATGGCCTTCACTTGAAGGCCATTTTTGTATCTATCTTTGGCGCTGCCGCAGAAGCGCTCGGCTGGCTACTATGACTTCGCCTTAAGTGGATTTACCTTTCCACCCGTGATTTTGTCAGCGCGCCCTTCCTCTTTCGCTTTCTCAGCACGGCGTTTTCGAATTTCTTTAGGGTCAGCAATAAGCGGGCGGTAAATTTCAATACGATCGCCGTCGGTAAGCGTGTCGCGTAGCTTAACAACACGGCTCCAAATACCCACTTTTGTTGCTTTTAAGTCGATTTCGGGAAACTGCTCAAGCACATTAGAGGCGTTGATCGCCTCTTCCACCGTCGCATTTTCATGAATAGCAACATCAATGATAGTTTGCTTGGTGGGCAACGCGTAGGCAACCTCAATATTGATGAGCTTATTACTCATGCGTACACGCTCCGCGCTCTGTCTGTGAACGCTGCAACCATACTGCTGGCTAAACTATTGAACACTTTACCAAAAGCCATTTCAGCTAGCTTATTGCTGAATTCAAACTCTAGGTTTAATTCAATTTTACAGGCTTCCTCTGATAACGCTGAAAATGTCCAACCACCGGTAAGTGAGCGGAACGGACCGTCAACCAGTTGCATTTGAATACTTTTACCTGGCTCTAGCACATTGTGCGTTGTAAACCATTGCTTGATACCAGCTTTTGCCACTAACAATGACGCTTTCATGCTTTGCGCTGACGTGTCGAGGATTTTGCTATCGGTACAGCCTGGCAAAAACTCTGGGTAGGAAGCTACATCGTTGACTAAGTTAAACATGGCTTCTGCGCTATGAGCTACCAGCGCGCTTCTATGAATACTTGGCATTGATTCCACTACAATTAAAACTCTTGGCGGCATTGTATCACAGAAAATTTGGTTCGCTTGTATTCGGTTTTGAACCAAATGCCCCAATATAAGATAACAATGACAACTAAAGACATTCCTTTGAACAATCAGTATAATAGCCAGCATGAAAAAGAATAAAGCCAACAAAAACACCACAGGAAATATCGCGCAGAATAAAAAAGCGCGTCACGACTATTTCCTAGAAGACAAGTTCGAAGCCGGACTTGAGCTTCAAGGGTGGGAAATTAAAAGTATTCGTGCCGGTAAAGTGAACATTACCGATGCGTACATTATTATCCAGAATGCCGAAGCGTATTTGGTAGGGTGTAGAATTAGTCCGCTGAATCAAGCCTCTACCCACGTTATCGCTGCTCCTGAGCGTGCTCGCAAATTGTTGCTGAACAAACGAGAAATTGACCGTTTAATGGGTGCGCGAGACCGCCAAGGTTATTCAATCGTTGCCACGTCTATGTATTGGAAAAAGTGTTGGGTGAAACTAGAAATTCACTTAGCAAAAGGTAAGCACGCCCATGACAAGCGTGACACCATTAAAGACAAAGATTGGCAACGTCAAAAAGAAAGAATGATGAAACACAGCGTTTAACGCTGTGTTTTTATTTGGGCTGCCGAAAAAGAAATGTAATAGGTTTAACCTACGTCTCGTTTCGTCATTTTCTTGCGATGTAGCATATCAAGGATCAGACTCCACAGCGGAGACGGGTTTCTCAAGGTGGTTAGGTTATTCCCAAGGCGTCTAAGTTGTCTTCGCACCATGGCCATATTCGCAAGGCTTGCAAGCGATTTATCTTTCCAAGAGCAGTGTGGAATTATGCCCGAATACGCCCATTCTTGTTGCCACTTTTTAGCTAGGTCGGGCGTAATAGCAAGGGCGCTGGCTAATCCAACAAGGGCACAGCCCTGTTCAATCACTTCCTCTGCTACCTCGGCCCTTTTTATACCGCCAGTTGTCATAAGCGGAATATCAGTTTTACTTACCAGTGCCTGCGCAAATTCCAAAAAGTACGCTTCTCTGGCCAGCGTGGTGTCGTCACGAGTTTGCCCTTGCATGGCAGGCGCTTCATAACTGCCGCCAGACAACTCTACAACATCAACACCCAAGGCTTCCAAGCGATTTACCACCTCACAGGCATCATCAAAAGAAAAGCCATTTTTCTGAAAGTCTGCAGAGTTAAGCTTTACCATAACAATAAAGTCTTTAGCGCAAACCGCTCGAACCTGACTGACTATGTTTATTAATAAGCGTGCGCGATTAATAATAGAACCGCCCCACTCGTCTTGGCGCTGATTAGTAAGCGGAGACAAAAACTGCGTAAGCAAATAACCGTGAGCCGCGTGAATTTCAACACCATCAAACCCGGCTTTTTCAGCTTGCTTAGCAGTTTGAACGAAACGTTTGCACACATCGTGAATGTCTTGGCAGGTCATTTCTCGTGGTTGAGCAAACAGCTTGGAGTGTTTACCCATATCAAGCGGTACCGCAGAAGGCGCAATAGCTTTGCCTTTCATCGCTTTAAATACCTGTCGACCAGGGTGATTAATCTGCATTATGGCCAAAGCGCCATTAGACTTAATGATTTTTGCCCACTTTTGAAACGGCGCGATGTCGGTATCTTTTTCTAGTGCTACGCCACCTGGCCCTGTCATGGCGCCTTTATCGACCATAACGTTGCCTGTGATCACCATGCCTAAATTGCCGTGGGCCCAATATCGATAGAGTGAGTACAAAGACTCTCCGGGAATATTTCCCATACTCGACATATTTTCTTCCATCGCAGCTTTAACGATACGATTACGCGCTGTTACGCCACACGGCAAGGTATACGGAGAATACAATATGGAATCTGAAGACATTTACACTACAAGCCTTTTAATTATGCTCACGTACTTTAATGGTTCTTGCTACTAATTGCATCATTACATCAGCACTATTTCCTTAAAAATTCGCTAAAGTAATCAAATAAAAAGCGCTACTTTAGTTTATAAATTGCGTTTTTTGCACAGCCCTTGTGCGCTCGGCACTTGAATTTTATTCAAGCATCCGCATATCTATGGTAGTTCAATAATACTCAATGTTTGTGTGTTGCTGTTTAAGCAAAGCTTCAACTGAAGGCCACACAGGTAAGCTTTTGAAAAACTAGATGTTATTTTTGGTTGATTTATAGCCAAACCCTTAAAATTTATAGTAATTTTCAAAAGAATGTATTTCACCATGTAACAATTGTGCTATTATTGAAAATCACACTCGGGGCTGATTAGGATTCGACAGGATCTAGGAAGCCGGAGGTGCATGCAGAGGAGCGGTTTGCCTCTTAAAAAGCCGCATTTAAATAGTCGCAAACGACGAAACATACGCACTAGCCGCTTAATAACCGGCATAGGCCCTTCCACCCTAGTCTTTTCCTGCTAGCGGGGATTCGGAAGGTCATCCAAGTAGGATAGCGAGGGAACCTTGTCTAAGGGTGAACCGCGAAACAGTATTAGGCCAGCTGCAAGGAAATCCTGTTTGTCGGAGTTCCAAGCAGTTAAATAAATGACAAACTAAGCATGTAGTACCAAAGGTAGACATTTTCTGGACGCGGGTTCAAATCCCGCCAGCTCCACCACATTAAACCCACTACAGCCCCACTACAACGGGGGCTGTAGCGGAATCCCCCACTAACAACCCACTAGCAATCAACAACAAAGTACACTTTCCCTGCACGCACTGTATTTAAAGGGTTTCAGGCTAATTTGAAGTTTTCGGCTTTTGCTTAAATTTTGGTGGAAATACACCATTACTACACGATGATTTGCTCTCCTTTCCGTATGCCCTAACGGTGCCACTTTTACTTTCTGTGCAGTTTTTGTGTAAAAAGTTTATCGCCATCGCATCAGCCTGATCTGACCGATTAAGGGTTTTGATAAAACTGTAAGATCACGAATTCTATTTATGCTGTTCAACTAAATTAATTACGCTTAAAGCAAGCCTTTCTTCAAATCCTCTTTTTATTGTATAGTATTGAAATGTAGTAAGTATTTTTATAGAAGGATCTAATGGCAAATAACGACTTGGCACTTATTGAAGCACTAGTTACTGGACAAATGTCAGAACTAGAGTACGTAGGAAATGATAGTGATTTTTTTGAAGTCTTCTCTGTTGAGAATATCTTAAAGGATAAAGATCTAAGTTTCGAAGAAATTGAACTAGGTATACTTGATGGGCCAGATGATGGTGGAATCGACAGTGCTTACATATTTATAGATGGAGAGCTGATTAATGAAGAACCTGATAACTTTGATTTTCTGAAGCGTCACTCGGTAATTGAGGTTCATTATTTTCAAACTAAATATTCAGCCTCTTTTAAAGAAAGGGCAATTGAATCGATTCAAAGAACCTTAAACGATATGCTCAACCTAAATGTGGACTTAGATACCTTTGATGGAGAATACAATCCACAATTACTAGCCCACTTTGAATTAATCCGAAAAATTATCAAAGCGAGTGTAACAAAGTTTCCTAAATTGAATATAAAGTGCTATTACGCTACAAAAGGAAACAAATCTACTATTCACAATAAATGCATAATAAAGGGCGAACGAGTTGTAGAAGATATACAAGCAACTCTCTCAGGAAGCGAAGCATCTTTTACGTTCTGGGGTGCAAAAGAACTACTTGAAGAAGCAAGAAAGCAACCCAAAAGCACTTTCAGTTTGGTAACAAAAGAAGGCTTTTCACCTGATAAAGGGTTATATATTGCGCTAGTTGAATTGAAGAATTTATATAGCTTTATCTGCAATGAGGAAAAACAGCTTAATAAATCTATATTCGAATCCAACGTGAGGGACTATCAAGGGAATGTCAACGTAAATAAAGATATCCAAAATACCTTAGAAGAACCTAAAAACGAAGACTTTTGGTGGTTGAATAACGGAGTAACTATTCTTGGCACAAAAATTTTCACTTCAGGCAAAGAATTAGCGATTGAAAACCCTGAAATTGTAAATGGCTTACAAACGTCTACTGAGATATTTAACTTCTTTAATGGAAGTCAAAATAGCGAAAAACCTTGTAGAGAGCGACATGTTTTAGTTCGTGTAATTTGTCCTGAAACTGAAGAAAGCAGAGACCGCATTATAAAGGCAACTAACAGCCAAACTAAGATTCCGCAGGTATCGTTAAGAGGTACTGACAAGATACATCGAGATATTGAAGATTATTTTGTGACTAAGGGGCTATATTATGATCGAAGGAAGAATTACTATAAAAACTCTGGCAAGCCCATTGCCAAAATTATATCTATTTCCCTTTTAGGGCAGGCCTTGATGTCGATATTGTTGCATAAGCCAAATGTCGCGCGAGCAAGGCCTTCTACGCTGTTGAGCAACGATGAAGAGTACAATAAATTATTTTCCGATAAAATCGCTCTTGAAGTTTATTACAAATGCGTTGCTGTACTCCAAAAGGTTGATAGTAATTTGAAGGCAAATAACACCATTGACACGAGTGTTAGGAGTGACCTCAAATACTACGTTGCCTTTGGTGTTAGCTATGTAGTGCTAAAAGGAATGCCGACTGTTAATAGCATTGAGACCCTGAATCTAGATTTAATTGATGAAGATGTTATTAATAAAGTGTTAAGAATTGTCCAGCGAGATTACGGCAGCTTGGGTGCAACCAACAAAGTCGCAAAGGGAAATGAGTTGATCACTATGGTTGTAAACTCTATCAATACGCTCATTTGAAGATAACCTAACTCAAATTCAATCGGCGACGCAACTTAAAGACGCTTAGTTGTCAGGTCAAGTCTAAGCTAGCACAAGTAAGCTAATACAACTCAACATAATCTAATG